>JBLHTS010000076.1:0-13244 GCA_047627695.1 Yoonia sp.
GAAGTCCACGGTATACGACGCGGCTTACTGACCTACCGGTGGTTCGATGAGGTTTAAGGGTACTGTCAGAGCAAAATCGGTTGAGGCGGGCAGGGCGAGCACTTCGTCACCGATAAACTGCGTTCCTACGGTGCGGCGATGAAGGTGATCGGCAATGTGGACTAACAGGAAACCGGCTGCGGGCTCAACAATCGCGCTGAGAATTCACACCAGCCATTTAGACGAAGAGAGTAGCCCATGCTTCGATTTAGGCAGATGCGAACTTTACAGAAATTCGTCTCCGTTCATTCTTCTATCCACAACCATTTCAACCAAGAACGACACCATTATTCACGAGATAATTTTAAGCTCAACCGCGCCGCCGCTCTTGCCGAGTGGCGTCAACTTGGCGCGGCTTAATAGATTGCGGTTGCTGGAAAACTGAGACGAGTTCGCATTCGTCTGACGGCACCACCACGAGAGCTTGAACAACGTGACGCCTGCAGACGTCTACTTTGGACGTGATAAAGCCATTCTGAGAGAAAGGAAAAAGATCAAAAAACTGACAATCCAGAAACACAGCTTGTAACACCAAAAACAAGCTGCATAATATAAGTGAGAAGACGAGCCAGAGCTTCCAAAAGCCTAAATGCTCAACTGTCTAAATTTATTTGACTACAGACAGGCTGGTCCGCATGGGTATTTTCCACCCAACCTATAGAAGGCACTAACCCTATGAATGAATTGCCGCATGCTAGGCCCATGCAAGAACCGATTGCAATTGTCGGAATCGGATGTCGGTTCCCGGGTGGTGCGGCCAGTCCAGATGAGTTTTGGGATTTGCTGCGTGAAGGCGTTGATACACTGGGGCCTGTGCCTGCGGACCGATGGGATGTGCGGCGGTTTGCCGATCTTGCCAAGTCCATGCCAGGGACATCGACGAACTTTGAGGGCGGTTTTTTAAGCGAGCCAATTGATTGCTACGACCCTGCATTCTTTGGGATTTCCCCGCGTGAGGCAGGCTATATTGACCCGCAACAGCGGATTTTGATGGAGCTGGTCTGGGAGGCGTTCGAGGACGCTGGCCTATCGCCCACCGCTTTTGCGCGGGCGGCCGTGGGTGTCTACGTCGGCGGTTTCACCACCGACACGCTTTTGCAACACCTGAGCGTTAACAGCCGCGACGCGATCGGCTCGCATTCCGCGACGAGTGCGACACTGGGGATGTTGGCGAACCGCGTATCGTATGTTTACGATTTTCGCGGCCCGTCGATTACGATTGATACAGCCTGTTCGTCGTCGCTGGTCGCATTCAACTATGCTTGCCGCGATATCTGGCAGGGCGAATGCGAGATTGCAGTCGCTGCCGGTGTGAATGTCATGCTGCGGCCTGAGTTTCCGATTGCCATGACCAAGGGCCATTTTTTGTCCCCCACGTCCCGCTCGCAGGCCTTTGACGCCAAGGCCAACGGCTATGCGCGCGGAGAAGGCGGTGGCGCGGTGATCCTAAAATCGCTGGCTCAGGCACAGGCGGATGGTGACCGGATTTACGCCTGTGTGCGTGGTGTCGGTGTCAACCAAGACGGCAAGACGCCGGGTATCACCGTACCCAATCCAGATGCGCAAGAGGCGCTGATAAGTCGGATTTACAGCAACTTTTCTATTGATCCTGCCGATATCGTCTACGTCGAGGCGCATGGTACGGGCACGCCGGTTGGCGACCCAATTGAGATGCGTGCGCTCAGTGGAGCTTTAGCCCGCAGGTCAGCTACAAACCCCGTCGTGCCGGTGGGGTCGGTCAAGGGCAATATCGGCCACTTGGAAGCGGCTGCAGGCGTCGCTGGTATCATCAAAGGGGCCTTGGTGCTGGCCCATGATCAGGTGCCGCAGCAGGCTAATTTTGACACGCCGAACCCTGCAATCCCATTTGATGACTACCGGTTGCGAGTGCCCACGCAGACCCAGCCGTTGGCAAAGGGTGAAGGGCAAAAGAGTGTGTCGATCAACTCCTTCGGCTTTGGTGGTACAAATGCACATGCGGTCTTAGGGGCGGCACCTGAACCGACTTTTACTTCTACGCATACGGTGAATGGGCCGCTTGTGCTGCCGATTGGTGCACGCAGTGCTGGTGCGCTAAGCGATCTGGCCACCGCTTTTGCGGATCAGATAGACCGCACAGATATTTCCGATTTTAGTGACCTGGCGGGCGCGATGGCGCTACGCCGCGCACATGGCACCGACCGGCTGGCTGTTGTTGCCACGACCCAGGCTGAGGCTGCGACCCGCCTGCGGGAATTTGCAGCAGGTGGATCGCCTAAAGGTGTCGTAACGGGGCGTACATCGGATGAGGCCACGCGCAAGGTCACGTTCGTCTATACTGGTATGGGGCCGCAATGGTGGGCAATGGGCCAACAGCTTTATCGCGAAAATGCCGTGTATCGCAAGGCCGTGGATGCGGCAGACGCAGCCTTTGCTAAACACGCGGGCTGGTCCATTTTGGCCGAGATGCTGGCCGATGAGGACGCGTCACGCATGACCCATAATGATATTGCGCAGCCTGCGAATTTCATCATTCAGGTCGGATTGACCGCAATATGGAAGGCAGCAGGAGTGACGCCGGCGGCTTGCGTGGGTCACTCAGTCGGTGAGGTCACGGCGGCCTATGTCACAGGCGCGCTGTCGTTGAATGACGCAGCCCTTGTCAGTTTTCACCGTAGCCAGTGCCAGCAAAAGATGGCAGGGCAGGGCGGGATGCTTGCCGTTGGGTTGAACGCAGAGGCTGCAGGGGAGTTGGCGGCCTTGTTCCCGGATCAGGTTTCGATCGCCGCAATCAACAGCCTAAGTTCTGTCACTTTGGCCGGGGACGTGGCCGCGTTGCACGACATCGCGGAAGTCCTTGAAGAAGAGGGCGTCATTCATAAGATTCTCAAGGTTGAAATCGCGTATCATAGTTATCAGATGGACCCGGTGAAGCAGGATCTGAAAACAGCGCTTGCGGGTTTGTCGCCGCGTGCACCACAGATTCCGCTTTGGTCAACGGTCACGGCAGGTGAGATCACAGGCGCGTCGCATGATGCGGACTATTGGTGGCAAAATGTCCGCCAAGAGGTGCGCTTTGCCGATGCATTGAGCGATCTTGCAGCAGCCGGGCATGATCTTTTTGTCGAGATTGGCCCACATCCCGTGCTGACCTCTGCAATTCGCGAGACCACGAGCACCCTTGAGGGGCAAGCTGAGGTACTGCACACGCTGCGCCGTGGGCAAGATGAAACTTTGACGACGGCGATGGCCCTTGGGCAGGTTTTCTGCGCGAGTGGCGCAATTGACTGGCATGCAAAATATGGCCCAACCGTCCGGCATGTGGCGATGCCTTCGTATCCGTGGCAACGCAGCCGCCATTGGTCGGAAACCGAGGCTTGCCGCGCCGACCGTTTGGGCGATGGCGGTGATCCGCTTTTGGGTGCCGCACTAGATGGGCCGGACCCTGCGTGGCAATCTGAACTGACTTACGCCGCTGCGGGCTACCTACGTGATCACCAAGTGGGTGGCGCGATTGTCTTTCCCGGCGCGGCCTTTACCCAGATCATGCAGGCGGCCCAGAAAGCAGAGCAACCCGAAAGCTGGGGCGTGATCGAAGATATCTGCTTTGATAATGTGCTGCCCTTCGATGTGGACGACAAACCGATTATTCGCACGATTCTGTCGGATAAAGGGCTATGCATCACCATCCACGGGCGGCGTGCGAATGCACAGGCCGAGAAATGGCAGGCTTGTTGCACCGCGCGGCTGTCCAAAGTCCGCGCGAAAGTTTCCGAAGATAAAATCAACCTCGATGCGATCCGTGCCGATTTGACGGATATCGTGGATGTGGGCAAATTATACGACTCTCTGCGTGCGCGCGAGTTGGACTATGGACCAGCGTTTCGAGGCATTAAAAGCATGACGCGCAAAGGCAACCGCTTTGCCGCGAAGATCACGATGGATGTGTCTGTCGAACTGCCTGATGACTATGCATTTGTCCACCCAACATTGCTGGATAGCGCGTTTCAGGCGATGATAGCAGGGCTGCCTGATGATCAATTGCAGGCGGGTGAGGCGACGTTCGTGCCACATCGCATCGAACGGCTTCACCTGCATCGGCCCGTTGGTCGTGAGATGTGGTGTGTTGGGAAAATCCGGCAAAGTGACGCCAAAAAACTTGTTGGCGACCTCACACTTTGCGACGTGGATGGCACAATTTTGGTGCAGGTCACGGGGATGCAATGCAAAGCACTGCCTGTTGTGGATATTGGTCCTGATGCAGTGCTTGATCGGGCTGGCTATGCGTTTGAATGGCGTGCAGCGTCACCTGTAATGCCGGCTGAGATTACTGCCGAACGCTGGCTTTTGATGGCTGATGCTACGGTTTTGGCTGAGGCGCTCGCGGCAGAAATGTCCGCGCGGGGGGCAATTGTGACGCGGGCATTGCCGGATGCGACACCAGTCCTGGCGGATCGTGTGATCTTTTTGGCTGGAAAGGCAGAGGATGATCCCACGGGGCTAACCACTTGCCTCCAACTGTGCCAGCTTGCGCGTGTGGCGCAGGCTCAATTGACGGTTTTGACAACGCGGAGCGGATTGAGGCCAATGACGCAGGCAGCTCACACCGCAACGGACCAATTTGCCCTGCCAGGTTTAGCGCGGGTGATCGCGTCTGAATACCCCGATTTGGCTTGTCGTTTAATTGATATCGGGCCGGATCCGGTCAGTGATGTGATCAAGGATTTAGTGTCTGAGATTGCGCGCCCTGACACCGGAGAGACTGAGGTGGCATTGGGCCGCGACGGGAGGTTTGTGCATCGCCTAACACGGACAGACTTGCCGCAACCCATTGTGCTGCCGCCGGAGGATCGCCCGACCACCGATCCCTTTGTGCTGGAGTTCGCCAAAGCCGGTGACATCAGTTCCGCCCGGTTTGTTGCGGTGGCCCGTCAGGCGCCTAAGTCGGGCGAGGTTGAGTTTAGGATGCTTGAAACAGCGCTTAATTTCAAAGATGTGTTGAAAATTCTGAATGTTCTGACAGACCGGGTTATTGAAGGTACTTTTTTTGGAAAATCCATCGGTATGGAAGCCGCTATAGAGGTTGTGCGCGTCGGCAAAGATGTCACGCGCTTTGCGGTCGGTGACCGAATCGTAACCTGCCTGAGCTGTGGGTGTTTTCGTGGATATGCCACCGTTGATGCAGCCAGCGTTGTTTGCGCGCCCGTCTTGCCGGAGCATGATCCGGCGGGTTTGGCGGCGATGCCTGTGGTCTTCGTTACGGCTTATTACGCGCTGCGCCGTTTGGCTAATCTTCAACCCGGTGAGCGGGTCTTGCTGCATTCAGCAACGGGTGGTGTTGGACTTGCCGCGATCCAGATTGCACGGCTGTGTGGGGCCGAGGTTTATGCGACGGCTGGCAACGATACCAAGCGCGCATATTTGCAGACTCAAGGGGTTCAAAACGTCTACGATTCCCGCAGCCTCGATTTTGCCGATGAGATCATGCGCGATACGGGTGGTGAAGGTGTCGATGTTGTCCTAAATGTCCTGCACGGTGAAGCGCAGCAAAAAAGCATTGGATTGCTCGCGCCGTTCGGGCGTTTCATTGAGATAGGCAAACGCGACATCGAAGAAAATCGCGGCATGGGGCTGGCCGAATTTAACCGCAATTTGCAATTTAGCGCCGTAGATATTGATCGCATGCTGGCCGAAAAACCCGCGTTGTTTGATAGTGTCTTGCAAGAGGTGTGGGACAAGGTGCGCGCCGGCCACCTTGCCCCTGTGCCCGTGACGTCGTTCCCGATCACACAGGTGGCTGAAGCTTGCCACGCGTTGCGCCGCGCAGAGCATTTGGGCAAGATCGTAGTGTCAATTCAAGATCTGACATTGCCGATTGTACCTGAGCAAACTGGCCCGGCGTTGTTCGGGGCAGATAGCAGTTACCTTGTGACGGGCGGCCTGGGCGGCTTTGGTTTAAAGGTTGCAGAATGGATGGCGGAAAATGGTGCGGGTCATCTTGTGCTTGCAAGCCGTCGTGGCGCAGGCGGTGTTGAGGAACAAAGCACGCTTGCGGCGTTGCGCGCAAGCGGGGCGTCGGTTAGCGTCCATGCGCTTGATGTGTCTGATGCGGCGGCCGTTACCAAGTTGATTGCAGATTTGGAAGGAACAGTTCCACCCCTGCGCGGCGTTTTCCATGCGGCTGCCGTTTTGGATGATGCTCTGCTTGCAGATTTGGACGACGCACGTTTTGCTGGGGTGATGGCTCCAAAAGCAGGCGGCGCCTGGAACCTGCACATGGCTACCCAAGCGCTTGATCTTGATTATTTCGTCCTGTTTTCGTCCGTTTCGGCCTTGGTCGGCAATCAGGGGCAGGCGAATTATGCGGCGGCAAACACGTATCTTGATGGTTTGGCAGGCTTGCGCCGCCAGATGGGACTGGCGGCAACATCCATCAACTGGGGCGCATTGGCCGATGTCGGAATGGCGGCGCGCGACGATCAGGTCGCGGCGCTTTTGGCGCAGCAGGGAGTGCTGAGTCTTGCGCCCGCAGTGGCACTTGCGGGGCTTGCGCGCGGGTTGATGACGGGCCACGCACAGATCGGCATCATGGATGTCGATTGGTCCCGCTGGACGCAAACCAACCCCAACTCAGCGCGTATGCATAAGTTTCAGGACTTGATCATGGCCGAAACTGACGGCGTGACGGCCAGCCTTACGGCTGCCTTGTCAGACCTCACAGAGGCTGAGCGGCGCAATCATGTAATGACACTGTTGGCGAGGGGCGTATCGGAGGTGCTGCGCACGCAGGCCAAAGAGCTGGATGTAGGGCTGTCGCTGTCGCAACTGGGTATCGATTCCATGATGGTTGTCGAAGTACAGCTGGTGATCGAGCGTGACTTTGGTATCGCTCTATCTACGATGGACGTGAACCGTGCGGGTTCCATTACAGCTACTGGTGATGTCTTGATCCACAAGCTTGGGCTTGATGCCCCAGCTGAGGCGGATGTCGCTGAACCGCTACTGACGAGAGCCGCTGAATGAACACACCTGATGACAAGCTTTCTGTCGCTGATAAGCGCGCCCGGATGAAAGATATCATGAGCCGTGCCCGTGAAGTGGGAGGTGTGGTGATGCAAGAATTTACGCCACAAACGCTCAATCCTGCGTTCTACGACTTTGCTCAGGACCCGGCGATACTAGGGCTGGCTGCACAGCATGCCGCCTTAGCTGACCGCAAGCTAGAGAACCCGTTTTTTAAATCCAATGATGGGATCGCGCGAGGTACGACGCAGATCGCGGGTGGTGTCTATATCAACTATGCCAATTATAATTATCTGGGGCTTTCGGGAGAGCTTTCGGTCTCGAACGCTGCGATTACAGCGATCCGAGATATGGGAACTTCTGTCTCAGCCAGTAGGATTTCGTCGGGGGAACGCGCAGTGCAGCGCAACCTCGAAACGGCCTTAGCGGGTGTCTACGACGTCGAAGATGCGGTGGTCTTTGTCAGCGGCCACGCCACAAGCGTAACCACGATTGGTCATCTGTTTGGCCCGCGTGACTTGATCTTATACGATGAGCTGGCCCATAATTCCGCTATCCAAGGGGCCATATTGTCCGGCGCACGGCGCATCGCGTTTCCACATAATGATAGTGCTGCGTTGGAAACGCTGCTTGCGGCTAATCGCGGTCAGCATGACCGCGTGCTGATCTTTATCGAGGGCGTTTACAGCATGGACGGGGATGTCCCCGACCTGCCGTGCTTTATTGCCCTGCGCAATCGCTATAAAACCTATCTGATGGTGGATGAAGCGCATGCCTTGGGCGCCTTAGGCGCACGGGGCTTCGGCATCCGCGAGCTTTTTGGTATTAAGGGGAATGAGGTCGATATCTGGATGGGAACGCTGTCCAAGACACTGGCCAGCTGCGGGGGTTATATTGCGGGGTCGCACGCATTGGTGGAGTATCTAAAATACTCTGCGCCCGGTTTTTTGTTTAGCGTCGGGATCACTCCGCCCAATGCCGCCGCATCCTTGGCTGCGATTGAGCTGATGCAAGCCGAACCCCACAGGGTCACGACGCTGCGCGCTCGTGGTGATCTGTTTCGCGAATTGGCCAAGGCAGAGGGCCTTGATATTGGGCTGAGTGAACAATCACCGGTCGTGCCGGTGATCGTCAAGGATTCCATGCTTGCGGTGGCGCTTTCGAACGCGCTGTTTGCAAAAGGGATTAACGTGCAGCCGGTGCTCTATCCTGCGGTGGAAGAAGACCAATCGCGGCTGCGGTTTTTCCTCAGCTCTGCCCATACAGAAGACCAAATCCGAATGACGGTTGAAACGATTAGCACCGAACTTCTCATGCTCAGGGGGCCCTGATATGGTCGTACAATTGCATGTTTTGATCACTGGTGGGTCAAGTGGAATCGGGCTGGCGGTCGCGCGAATTTACGCGGCGCGTGGGGCCAATCTGACATTGATGGCGCGCGGCGCTGATCGGTTGGCGACTGTGCTGGGTGAGGTTGACGCTTTGCGCGGCAGTGCCGGAGGCCGGACTGAGGTTTTGAGCGTCGACGTGTCTGATGCCGAGGGCACAAAAGCAGCCGTAAAGAACGCCATCGCTGGGTTAGGTCCGCTGGATGTAGTAGTGACATCCGCCGGAATCGCACAGCCGGGGTATTTCGCAGACCTCAACCTTGATAACTTTCGTATGCATATGGACGTCAATTACTTTGGCACACTGCACGTCTTGCAGGCGGCAGTGCCTGCGATGCGCTCCCGTGGACAGGGCCGTGTAGTGCTGGTGTCATCGGGCGCAGGATTAATCGGGATATTTGGCTACACGTCCTACAGCCCTACCAAATTTGCCCTGCGTGGCCTTGCGGAATCCTTGCGCGGTGAAATTGCGGCAGACGGCGTCGGCGTGTCGATCGTCTATCCGCCTGACACGGACACACCGCAGCTGACAGCCGAAAACCTCACCAAACCAGTCGAAACTAAGGCCATTACCGCAAGCGCTGCGATGTGGTCTGCCGACGCCGTGGCTAAAGTCATCGTCAAAGGTATCGACCGCGGCCGCTTTAGCATTGCGCCAGGCTGGGAAATGGGAGCACTTGTACGCCTCGGCAGCCTCATCGGCCCCGCCGTCCAGTGGAATTTCGATCGCCTGGCCCGCAAAGTGCGCACAAAGATCCGGTAGCCGTTAAGGCTGCGCAAGACACAGCACGAAGCAGAATTGTGCCGCCGTGAGGACATATCTCTGGATATTTTATTACAAATGGTCATAGGGCTTTATGGAAGCTGGTAGGCGTCGGCCGGCAGGTGGCACAGCGCAAGCGACAAGCTCCTATCATATTATAGCTGTTTGTTTTGCCATTTCAACAAGGCATCGGGGTTCGCTTCCGCCAATAATAGACCGCGCCTCGTCTATAAATATGTGCGGTTCTGATGGGTTGGACGTCTCCAGTTGGCTCAGTTGGACGATATCTGTCCTTTATGGAAATTGTTGCGAACGGCCCTAAGCCGACCTTGATGCGATAGCGCCTTCGATGCCGTTGCCGAAGACAACTGGTCGGCCCCGTACGACATGTTTGCGCGACGTGGTCGACGCGCTCCTCTACATTGCAACGACCGGATGCCAATGGCGTATGTTGCCCAACGACTTCCCGCCGGTTTCAACGGTTCGGGGCTATTTCTACGCGTGGCGCGGCGACGGCTTGCTTGATGGGATAAACCAGAAGCTGGTCGAAGCTGCGCGTCTGGCCGAGAACCGCAAAGCCCAGCCAACGGCAGGGGTCATAGATAGCCAGAGCGTAAAAACCACTGAAAGCGGTGGTATTAGGGGCTATGATGCGGGCAAACGGATCAAAGGCCGCAAGCGCCACATCGTAACCGACACGGTTGGATTACTGATCGGCTTGGTGGTCCACAGCGCCGGAATTCAGGATCGCCCCTCTCAGCGATGCAAGCATCGCCTGCCGGGCAATGGATGGCGCACCCGATGTGCTGAAAGTGATCGCCTCGCGCTATCCATCATTGCGACATGTATTTGCGGATGGCGGGTATGCAGGGCCCAAACTGCGGGACGCGCTAAAGGCCCTCGGCCGATGGACCGTCCAGATCGTCAAACGCTCTGACACCGCGGAAGGCTTTGAGGTGCTGCCGCGACGGTGGGTCGTCGAGCGCACCTTCGCCTGGCTGAACCGATGTCGCCGCCTATCGAAAGATTGGGAGAAATCCATCGCAAGCGCAGAAGCTTGGATCCACATCGCACACATCAGACGCGTCACACGGCATCTCGCAAGGAATTGAGAAGGTTCAGTTAGTTTTGAATCAGCCTCTTAGGCGGCAAGACCTTGGCAACTTACCAGTTTGAGGCGATGCCAAGTCTGCCTAAGGCGCACATTGAAGCGCTGGCAGGGGGCGACTGGATTGAGCGCGGCGGCAATCTCATCGCAATCGGAAACTCAGGGACAGGGAAAACCCATATCCTGTGTGCAATTGGGCATGCCCTGATTGAGGCGGGGTATCGTGTACTTTACTCTCGGACGGGCGACCTCGTGCAAAAGCTGCAGATCGCAAGGCAGGAGCTCACACTGGAAAATGCTTTGGCCAAACTCGACAAGTTTGATCTGATCATCCTTGATGATATCACTTACGCACATAAAGATCAGGCCGAAACCAGTGTCTTGTTCGAGCTGATTGCGCGTCGATATGAATACAAAAGTATCGCAATCGCCGCCAATCAACCGTTCAGCGCATGGGATCAAATATTCCCAGATAAGGCTATGACCATCGCGGCTATCGATCGCCTCGTCCATCATGCCACCATTCTAGAGATGAATGCAGAGAGTTTCCGCAGGCGCGCGGCCAGCGACAACCAAAAAGCCTACGCAAACGTGCCAGCGACAACATCTGTCAAGAATAAGCCAGAGGAGATTACAGACCAAGACAACACTAAATAAACAACACCACAGCGGCTCATAAACCGGCCAAAGTGGTTGTCGCTGCCGGACAAGGTGGTTGACGCTGTACAGGCGGCGTAGGTTCCGCAACTGGCACCAGTTCTTGAATGACTTCGACCGGAACAAAGGCCGCACCCGAAAGGTCAGGCAAAACTAATTTGCCCTCGCGAGCCATGCGACGCCATTCTGACAAATGATTGGGTCGCATGCCGACACGCCGAGCAACTTCGTTCACGGTCACGCCAGGGACCAAGGTCTCGGCAACCAAATGGCCTTTCACTTCATCAGGCCAACGCCGATTGCCGTCAGCTCCAGTGAAGGACTACCGGCTGACGCCGGTAGCATCATTTAGAGGAATGTAATTCCAGATACTGCATGATGATGTCGTCGGTTACATTTCCAGAGGTTGTAGAGAAATACCCACGGGCCCAGAACCGCCTGCCCCAGTAGCGTTTTCGCAACTCAGGGAACTCCATCTGGATGCGGCGAGACGAGCGACCTTTGATGCGTTGCATGACGTTGGACAGGGATAGTTTTGGCGGGATCGACAGGAACATATTCACATGGTCGCGGCCCAGCACGCCTTTCACGATATGGACGCCCATTTCTGCACAAGTTTGCATGATAATTTCACGTATCCACTCCCGCATCGGACCCTGCAGAATCTTGTAACGATATTTTGTGACCCACACGACGTGAAATCTGTGGTAAAATCGCGTGTTATCTTCTCTCCTGAATTTTGAAACCCGCTTTGGCGGTATGGTTTTAAAATTCAGGAGAAAAGATCAGTAGTAGATTCGCTGAAGCGGACCGGTTAGGAGCCGGTGGTTTCGATCCATTAGGTGGAAAATGAAAGATCAACTCATGAAAATAGCTGTAGCAGGAATTGGCTACGTTGGACTATCGAATGCTGTTCTTCTAGCACAGCATAACGACGTTGTTGCTGTAGATATCTCGGTGGACCGTGTCGATATGCTCAACGCGCGCAAAAGTCCCATTGTCGACGTGGAACTCGAAGAATTTTTGACCAACCAGCCCCTTAACTTAACAGCAACGCTGGATGGGGCTGCGGCCTATACAAACGCCGATTTTGTCATCGTAGCTGCTCCAACAAACTACGATGCAGACACAAATTATTTTGACACATCTTTAGTTGAACAAGTCATTAAGCTTGTGCTTTCGGTGAACTCAAAGGCGATGATAGTGGTGAAATCTACAGTGCCTGTGGGTTTTATTACCCGCATTCGCGCAGAATATAACACCAATCAAGTAATCTTTAGCCCCGAGTTTTTGCGCGAAGGCTGCGCACTTTACGACAATCTGCACCCCAGCCGGATCATCGTTGGTGAACGCTCTGAGCGCGCGCAGGTTTTTGCTAATTTGCTGCTAGAAGGTGCGATCAAAAAAGACGTAGACGTCTTGTTTACAGATGCCGATGAAGCCGAGGCGATCAAGCTGTTTGCCAACACCTATCTTGCCATGCGTGTTGCTTTTTTCAACGAGCTCGACAGCTACGCAATGGCGGGCGGCATGGACAGCAAGCAGATCATCGAAGGCATCGGCTTGGACCCACGCATTGGGTCGCATTACAACAATCCGAGCTTTGGTTACGGCGGCTATTGCCTGCCCAAAGACACCAAGCAATTGCTAGCGAACTACTCTGAAGTGCCGCAGAACCTGATCCGCGCCATCGTAGATGCAAACCGCACCCGCAAAGATTTTTTGTCTGATCAAATCATTGCCCGCAAACCGAAAGTGGTTGGTGTCTATCGCCTAGTACTGAAGGCAGGTTCGGACAATTTCCGCCAATCATCGATCCAAGGCATCATGAAGCGGGTCAAGGCCAAGGGTATCGAAGTCATTGTCTATGAACCTGTGATGACAGAGGCCTCGTTCTTTGGATCGCGCGTGGTGAATGACCTAGCCGCCTTTAAAGCAGAGGCTGACCTGATCGTCGCCAACCGCGTCACCGATGACATCGCAGATATGCGCAATAAAATATTCACCCGCGACCTCTTCGGCGCTGATTGATTTAAGGATTTTCAAATGCGCACTGCACTAGTCTCTAGTTCAGGGCCGTGTTGCATGGATCAGGTGCGGCGCGGAACGCGCCCTACCCGAGACGGAATTCAGGCGGTGCGTTCGAAATTGGGACGGCCTAGTTCAGTCATCCGATTGAGTATGCGGACGCCAATCTTGGCTTCGGTTTTCTGATTTTTGAACGAACGTGCCTTGAGTTTGGGCCCGATCAAGGTCTTCCAGCGACTCATTAGGGTTTCAGCCCGGC
>JBLHTS010000077.1:0-13159 GCA_047627695.1 Yoonia sp.
AAACACAGAACTCTCCGTCTTTGATGTCCAAATCAACGCCGTGGATGACCTGCACATCGCCGTAGCGCTTGATGACTTTGTTCAGTGTAACACCTGACATGGCCTAAATCCTTGTTGTTTCTTTTGATGTATGGTCGGGGAAGCTCCAGTTTTGGGCATCCCGTTTGATTTTGTCGGCGGTGTCCTGCAGGACGGGGACAAAGCCTTCGAGCCCAGCAAGGTTCGTGCGACTGGTCGTGCTGGTGACCGAAAGGGCGCCCAAGACGCGGCCTGTATCGCTTAGAATTGGCATCGCCACACAGATAATCCCGGGTTCGTGTTCCTCGCGGTCAAATCCATAGCCGTTTTCGCGAATGTCTGCGAGTTCGGCACGCAACGCATCCGCACTATCAAGCGTGCTTTCGGTGAAGACATGAAACGATTGCTGTTCAATCACGGCCTTTGCAGAGGTGTCATCAAGAAATGCCAGCATGACCTTGCCCACGCCCGTGCAATAAGCAGGACCGACTTTGCCCGCTTGGCTGTACATCTCGACCGGTTGTCCGGCATTGCGTTTATCGATGTAAAGAACCTGCGCATGGTCAAGCTGTGCCAGATGAACAGTTTCGCCTACAATCTTGCTGAGCGCATCGATGTGCCTGCGCGCGATCGGCGCGAGCGTTGTCTGGTCCCATGCCGCATGCGCCAATCGGACCAGCCGCACACCGGGGCTGTAGGTTTGGCGATCAGGGTCATAGGCCAACATCTGTTGGTTGGTCAGCGTTTGAACGAACCGGTAGAGTGTAGGTTTGGGGAACGCCGACTGGGCAAGCAGTTCTGAAAAACGCACAGGTCGCCCAAATGCTGCAACCTGATCAAGCACCTCAAGTGCCTTGCCGACTGTGCCGTCCCCGGTCAACCGTGCCATACGTCCTCCCTCAAGTCGATTTGAGGCATTTGACACCGATCTCCTCACCGGTGCAGCCTTCGACTGTTGACAAGGCTAGCCTGTTTGCGGTTTAGTATCAACATCCAAAACTAGGTTTCAAATAATGAAACCAGTTTTACACACGGAAGCATACTGGGAGGACACCATGCATTCCATTTTGAAGACGTCGCTTGCGGCGTTGATTGCGGCTGGCGTTACTGCGTCATCTGCCATTGCAGCTGGCCATGAACTGTCGGGCGAGCTGAACATCACATCTGACATGTCAAACCCTGCACCACGCGCAGTCATGGAAGGTCTGGCCGCGGACTTTGGTGCACTGCACCCGAACCTCGAGATCAACCTGACCATTGTTGACCGTGAAGCATGGAAGACACAGATCCGTAACGCATTGGGCGCAAACCCACCTGACGTCGTGAACTGGTACGCTGCAAACCGCATGCGTCCATACGTTGACGCTGGTCTGTTCGCGGACATCTCTGATCTTTGGGCAGAACCAGAGTTCGAGGCTTTGGCATCTACCAAAGGTGCGATGACACTCGACGGTGCCCAGTGGGGCGTGCCTTACACATACTATCAGTGGGGCGTTTATTACCGCAAAGACATCTTTGACCAGTATGGACTGACCGAGCCGGCAAACTGGGAAGAAGAACTGGCGAACTGCCAAGTCCTGCTCGACAACGGTGTGAAGTGCTACACAATCGGCACCAAGTTCCTTTGGACAGCCGGCGGCTGGTTTGACTACGTCAACTCGCGCACAAATGGCTATGACTTCCACGTTGCTTTGGCCCGTGGTGAAATTGAATGGACCGACGACCGTGTACGTGAAACTTTCGCCAACTGGCGTCAGTTGATCGACATGGGTGCGTTCATTGACGATCACCAGAATTATAGCTGGCAGGAAGCGCTGCCATTTATGGTCAACGGTGAAGCGGCTGCTTACCTGATGGGTAACTTTGCGGTTGCAGCGATGCGCGACGGTGGCTTGGATGACAGCAAACTGGACTTCTACCAGTTCCCGGTCATCAACCCAGACGTTGATTTCGCAGAAGATGCGCCAACAGATACGTTCCACATCGCATCTGGTGCACAGAACATGGACGCGGCAAAGGAATTCTTGCGCTTCGTCACATCTGCTGACGTTCAGACAAAGATCAACGGCGGCGACGCTTTGGGTCAGTTGCCTGTGAACGCGAATTCTTCCATCGATGCGGACAAGTTCCTCGAGCAGGGTTTCGACATGTTGTCGAACAATGCTGGTGGCGGCATCATGCAGTTCTTCGACCGTGACTTCGACGCCGAAATGGCATCTGTCGGCATGGAAGGCCTGCAAGAGTTCATGGTATTCCCGGACAATCTGGACGACATCCTAGTGCGCCTCGAAGAAACACGCGCACGCATCTACAACTAATCACGTACGGCGGGGATAACCCCCGCCTTATGGACCCCCGCCTGTTGTAGGGCGGGGGTCACCCCCGCCAAGCCAACCCATCTGCAAGGCCACCTGCGCTTTTCACATGTGTTGAACCATCAGGAGAGACGCCATGTCGGTATCGCCGGCTGCTTCCAGCCCCCACGCCTCCACGCCTCAAAAGGGCTGGTACAAGCGCAACGAGATTGCGATTACCCCGTGGCTTTTCCTGCTACCTGCCATCATCTTCTTCACGGTCTATGTTATTATCCCCATTGGGCAGTCGTTCTGGATTTCCTTCCATGAATGGGACGGTTTGGGTGAAAAGACATGGATCGGCACAGCCAACTACGAGCGTTTGCTGGGTTGGGGCGATCAAAACATGGATCGCAAGTTCGAAACATCCTTCTGGAACAACCTCAGATGGCTGGTGCTATACTTGCTCGCGATCCCTGCGGGACTGTTCATTGCATTATTCTTAAACCAGACAGTGCGCGGCATCCGCGTTTATAAGTCTTTGTTCTTTTTCCCGTTTGTCATCAGCCAAGTCGTTGTTGGTCTTGTTTTTGGCTGGTTTTACCTGCCAAATGACGGCCTATTCGACATCATCACCGGCTGGTTTGGGATCGATGTTCAAGGTGGTGTATTGGGCAACCCGAATACAGCCACCTATGGCATTATCGCCGCAGGCCTTTGGCCGCAGACGGCTTATTGCATGATCCTTTACCTGACGGGTTTGAACGCGGTCGACCCAGAACAAGTTGAAGCCGCACGTTTGGACGGTGCCAAGGGTCACAAAATGCTGTGGTATGTCATATTGCCACAACTCAAGCCCGCGACATTCATCGCGTTCGTCGTGACAATCATTGGCGCGTTGCGGTCTTTCGACCTGATCAGCGTCATGACCAACGGTGGCCCGTTCGGATCAACCCGCGTGCTGTCGTTCTTTATGTTTGAGGAATCGCTGTCAGAGTTTGGCTTCCGCATGGGATATGGCGCCGCCATCGCGGTTGTGCTGTTCTTCTTGATGCTCGGATTCATCGGCTATTTCCTCTATTCCATGTACCGTGACGAAAAAGGGGCGCACTGATGTTTCCGAAACCGATCGAAAAATCATCGCGTACTTGGCAGATTTCTTACCAAGTACTGCTACCCTTTGCGCTAATCGTCTGGCTTCTGCCGCTGTTGGCTGTAGCTAACTTTTCAATCAAGCCAGAAGCGGATTTTGTGAACGGCAACTATTGGGGCCTGCCCAGCAGCTTCGAGGCGTTTTCAAACTACGGCAAAGTCTTCTTTGAATCCAACATGCCAAAGTATTTGCTGAATTCGCTGTTCATCACAATCCCGACCGTGATCGGCGCGGTGGCGCTATCCTGCATGGCGGGTTTTGCTTTGGGCATCTACAAGTTCAAAAGCAATCTGCCGATCTTTTTTATCTTTATCGCGGGTAACTTTGTGCCGTTCCAAATCCTGATGGTGCCAGTGCGTGACCTGACGATTAGCATGAATCTTTACGACACAAAGACCGGATTAGTGCTGTTCCATATCGCGTTCCAAACGGGCTTCTGCACACTATTCATGCGCAATTTTATCCGCGCCCTGCCGTTCCCTTTGATCGAAGCAGCGCGCGTTGAAGGTATCGCTGAATGGCGCATTTTCCTTTACGTGGTTCTGCCGCTAATGAAGCCTGCACTGGCGGCCCTTGCTGTGCTGATTTTCACCTTCATCTGGAACGATTATTTCTGGGCCGTCGTGCTGACCCAAGGGCCAAGCGCGCAACCCGTCACTGCCGGCATAACCGAGTTTAACTCGCAATTCCGTGCGGCCTATCACCTGATGAGTGCAGGATCGATTGTGGCAGCTTTGCCGCCAGTCGTGATGTTCTTCTTGATGCAGAAACACTTTATCGCGGGTCTCACCCTCGGAGCTGTAAAGTAAACTTACATGAACAGAACTTACCGTATTGACGATGGCTGCCAGACGCTTGTCTTGGCGGCCCGCAACGACCGTTTGCCAGAGGTCGTTTACTGGGGTGCACTCCTGCCCTTGGCCGAAGACTTGGACACTCTGCACGCCGCACATGGGATCGATGTCACAGGCGGCATGTTGGACGAAAACCCGGACCTGTCGATCTGCCCAGAGGCGACCCGCAGCTTTCCCGGCCAGCCCGGTCTGATCGTGCGCGATAGCGACGGCACACCTTTGCTGCCTAAGTTCTGTTTTGAAAGCGCCACCCAGAACGGCACACTCGAACTCACTTACTCAGATGCTGCGAACGGACTGACGCTTTCGGTTAGCTTTGCCAGCGATCCTGAAACCCACGTCATCACCTGTCAAACCACTTTGAACGCGACACGCCCTGTGCACCTGCACTGGCTTGCCGCCCCTGTCCTGCCCGGCCCGCAGCAGTCCGATGAAATGATCGACGTATCAGGCCGCTGGTGTGGTGAATTTCAACTGTCCCGCACCGCTTGGGCCCCCGGCATGCGTTACCGTGAAAACCGCACGGGCCGCACAGGGCATGAACATTTCCCGGGGCTGATAGTGCCGTGCCGTGGCGCGACAAATACCGAGGGCGAGGCCTACGCTTTCCACTACGGCTGGTCAGGTGGTCACAAGATGATCGCCGAAGAACTGCAAGACGGGCGGCGTCAGATCCAATGGGGCCACGCCGCCCGCATGGAAACCGAAGCCGCGACGCAATTTAAAACGGCACCACTCTACATCTCCTATTCCAACACGGGCCTGAACGGCTGTGCTGTTGCTTTCCAACGCCATGTCCGCGACCGCATCGTGACATGGCCCAAGCCAAATGCGCTACGTCCTGTGCACTACAACTGCTGGGAAGCCGTCTATTTCGATCATAAACTGCCCGTCCTACAAGACATCGCCGACCGCGCAGCCAAACTTGGCGCGGAGCGTTTCGTGCTTGATGATGGCTGGTTCGGAAACCGCGACGACGACACCCGCAGTCTGTCCGATTGGACGGTCGATCCGCGCAAATACCCTGACGGGCTTCATCCACTGATCGAACATGTCCATAACCTTGGCATGACCTTCGGCATCTGGTTTGAGCCTGAGATGATCAATGAGGACAGCGATATCCACCGCGCCCATCCTGATTGGGTGCTTGGCAGCGAAGACCAGACGCTGGGTCGCCAGCAAAAAGCGCTCAATATGGCGCTGCCTGCGGTGCGCGATTACCTCTACGAACGCATGTCTGCGATCCTGCGCGATCACCAGATTGATTATATCAAATGGGACCACAACCGTGTTTTGCCGATGCCCGACGCATCCCAAACGCGGGGGTCCTATGCGCTAATCGACCGCCTGCGCGCCGACTTCCCGCATGTCGAGATCGAAAGCTGCGCCTCTGGAGGTGGTCGCATCGACTTTGGTATTCTGCAACGCACACAACGCGTCTGGCTGTCCGACAGCAACGACGCGCTAGAACGCCTGCGCATTCAACATGACGCCGCCCTTTTCCTGCCTCTGTCGGTAACAGGCAGCCACGTGGGCCCGCGCCATTGCCATACCTCCGGCCGTCACCTTGATTTATCTTTCCGCGCATGGGTCGCGGCCCAGCGCCACATGGGTTTCGAGATGGACCCGCGCGAACTGGACGAAACCGAAACGGCCGTCCTGACTGAAGTCACAAGCTGGTGGAAGCACAACCGCCACTGGATGCAGAACGCTGACATCCTGAGGCTTGATAGCGCTGATCCCGCCGTGATCGCAGAACAGCAATTGGCCCGCGAAAAAGACCGCTTTGTGGTCTTTGCAGGCAAAGCCGCAACCAGTGCGCAAATTGCGCCCCGCCCGCTGCGCCTGACAGGGCTGGACCCCGCCGCGATGTACCGGATCGACTTGATCAACCGCAACACGCTGCACCGGCTGTCGCGCGGAACAACCGCATTGAAATCTGACGCCCTTGAGGTATCAGGCGCATATCTGATGCGTCATGGCGTAACCTTGCCGTGGTCGTTCCCGGACCGAATGTGGGTTCTTGAAGGTACGCGAATATGACCGCCACACAGATTAAAGCCAATTGGATCGCAGTTGACTGGGGGACCAGCAACATGCGGGCTTGGGCAATGTCTGCGTCCGGCACTGTTTTGGCCGAAGGCCACTCTGATCAAGGGATGAGCAAGCTTGACCACGACGGGTTTGAACCTGCATTGTTGGCAGTCATCAGCGATTGGATCCACGGCCCCACAACCGTGATCGCTTGCGGTATGGTCGGATCGCGGCAAGGTTGGGTCGAAGCGCCCTACGCAAAGGTTCCTTGCGCCACAGTGCCACAAGGGTTGGTGCAAGCCCCAACGACCCATCCGGACCTGACCGTATATGTCATCCCCGGCATCATGCAGGCCGACCCCGCAGACGTGATGCGCGGCGAAGAAACCCAGATCACCGGTTTTCTAGCACGCAACAAAGGTTGGGACGGCGTGATTTGCCTGCCCGGCACCCACACAAAATGGGTGCATGTCAGCGCAAATGAAGTGATCAGCTTTCAGACCTTCATGACCGGCGAGTTGTTTGACACCATCGCCTCCCAGACTGTCTTGCGCCATTCGATTGCACCCGAAGGCTGGGATGATGCAGCGTTCCTCGACGGATTGGCGACCGCCATGGCCCGTCCAGAACGTTTGGCCGCACGGCTATTCTCGCTGCGCGCCCAAGGTCTGCTGAACGGCATGCAAGGCAACACCGCCCGCGCGCAACTTTCTGGCTTGCTGATCGGTGCCGAACTGGCAGGCGCGAAACCCTACTGGCTTGGCCAACAGATAGCCGTGATTGGCGATAGCAACTTATCGAAACTCTATGTAACGGCTCTGGCCACCCAATCGGTTCCAGCCACCCAAGTTAACGCAACTGCGATCACGCTGGCCGGTCTGATGGCTGCCTATCAGCGTTTGAAAGGATAACACATGGACCGTCCCCTGATCGCTATTTTACGCGGCGTGACCCCCGCTGAGGCCGCCCCGATTGCCGCAGCTTTGATCGACGCCGGCATTACGAAGATCGAAGTGCCGCTGAATTCGCCTGACCCATTCGACAGTATCATAGCAATGGTCGATGCGCACGGAAACAACGCGCTGATCGGCGCTGGAACCGTGCTATCTGTCGAAGATGTGGGCCGCGTCGCTCAAGCAGGCGGCAAGTTGATCGTGTCCCCCAATTGCGACCAACGCGTCATTGTGGCCACCAAAACAGCAGGCCTGCAAAGCTGGCCCGGTGTGATGACCCCGACAGAGTGCTTTGCCGCGCTCAAAGCTGGCGCAGATGGATTGAAAATCTTCCCCGCCAGCTTGATCGGCCCCGAAGGCATCAAGGCAATCCGTGCAATTCTGCCCAAAGGCACACAAGTCTACGCAGTTGGCGGCGCAGGAGCAGACAATTTCGCCGAATGGATTGCGGCGACGGCTGACGGTTTCGGCATCGGCTCAGCACTTTACAAACCCGGCTTCTCTGTCGCCGAAGTGGCCGCTCGCGCGCGCGACATGGTGGCTGCATATGATACTGCCGCAACATGATTTTCGACGAAACCCAATGCCAACTGGGCGAAGGGCCGCTTTGGCATCCTTTGCGCAAGCAGTTGTTTTGGTTCGATATCTTGGGGCAAAGATTACACACCAAAGGCCAGCACTGGCTGTTTGACACTTATGTCAGCGCCGCTGGCTGGATTGACAAAGATACGCTGCTGATTGCCTCGGCGAAAGCACTGCACAGGTTCACGATCTCGACGGGGGCGCATGATATTGTGTGCGATCTTGAGGCGGGTAACACCGTCACCCGCTCCAATGATGGCCGTGCTGATCCGTATGGTGGTTTCTGGATTGGCACGATGGGCATCAATGCAGAAAATGGCGCAGGTGCGATCTATCGCTATTGCAAAGGCGAATTGCGACAGCTTTACGCGTCTATCACGATCTCGAACGCGATCTGTTTCGCGCCAGATGGCAAGACCGCCTACTTCACGGACACGCCAACGCAACAGATTATGCGGGTGGGATTGGACGGCGCAGGCTGGCCTATCGGTGATCCAGTTTTGCACATCGATTTGCAAGGCACACCATTCCGCCCCGACGGGGCAGTCGTCGATGCCAGTGGCAATCTGTGGAATGCGCAATGGGGGGCCGGACGCGTCGCCGGATACGATCCGAAAGGGCAGTTCCTTGAAAGCTTCAGCTTTGCCGGCTGCCAATCGTCTTGTCCCGCATTTGGTGGCGATGATCTGACCACGCTTTTCTGCACCAGTGCCGCCGTTGATCTTGACGGGCCAGAACAAGGCAAAACATTTATCGTTGAAACAAACATTCTTGGCCAGAAAGAGCATCAGGTCATTCTCTGATTTGCCTCGCTCTGTCCCAAATACTCAAAAGGTCGCCCCCATGAAGCGCACACTTGGCGTCTGTTATTACCCTGAACATTGGCCCGAAGACCAGTGGGCCACGGACGCCACACAGATGGTGGACGCTGGCCTGACTTGGGTGCGCATCGGTGAATTCGGGTGGAGCCGGATGGAACCTGCCCCCGGCTCGTTCACATGGGACTGGCTGGACCGTGCGATTGCTGTGCTGGGTAGTGCGGGTCTCAAGATCATTCTCGGCACACCGACGGCAACACCGCCGCGTTGGATGGTTGATAAACACCCCGACATGCTTGCCGTGGATGCTCAAGGGCGTATCCGCAAATTTGGCTCGCGCCGCCACTATGACTTCAGCCACCTTGGCTACCGCGATGAATGCCGTTGCATTGCCCGAGCGATGGGTGAACGCTATGGCCAGAACCCGCATATTGCGGCTTGGCAGATCGACAACGAATACGACTGCCACGACACAACCCTGAGCTATTCGGAGGCGGCACGCAAAGGTTTCCAAGAATGGTTGGCGCAGAAATATCAATCACCCGATGCGCTGAACCGTGCGTGGGGCAATGTGTTTTGGTCGATGGAATACGACACATTTGACCGGATTGACCTGCCAAACCTGACGGTGACAGAACCCAATCATCCGCATCAACTGGCATTCCGGCGCTATAGTTCCGATCAAGTTGTTGCCTTCAACAAGGTCCAAGCGGACGAACTGCGCAAACATACCGCTGCACCTTTGATCCATAACTATATGGGACGCATCACAACTTTCGATCATTGGAAGGTAGGCGCCGATCTTGATATCGCTTCTTGGGATAGTTACCCGATTGGCTTTCTATCCGACAGGCTCGAAGGCAGTCCCGCATTCAAGCAAGCCTACCTGCGCCAAGGCCACCCCGACAACCAAGCCTTCCACCACGACCTTTACCGCGCTGTTGGCAAAGGCCGGATGTGGGTCATGGAACAACAACCCGGCCCCGTAAACTGGGCACCTTACAATCCCGCCCCTCTGCCGGGCATGGCCCGCCTTTGGGCATGGGAAGCCTTCGCGCATGGCGCCGAAACGGTATGCTATTTCCGGTGGCGGCAAGCCCCATTTGCCCAAGAACAAATGCACGCAGGTCTGCTGCGGCCCGATAGCGTCCCCGCCCCCGCATTGGCCGAGGCACGCCAAGTCGCAGATGAAATCGAGAATATGGCAGAGGTCGGGACAACGCAGGCACAGGCCGCATTGGTTTTTGACTACGAAAGCGCTTGGAGCTGGGACGCCCAACCACAGGGCGCGGATTTCGAGATGTTCCGTCTGGCCTTCGCAGCCTATTGCGCAATGCGTCGCGCGGGGCTGAGCATTGATATCTTGCCGCCCGATACGAGCGACCTATCCGCATATAAGCTTGTTATGGCTCCCGGCATCATGTCCCTATCGGACCCGCTGCGTGCCGCGTTGGAGGCCTTCAAAGGCGTCGCCCTAATCGGACCTCGCACGGACACGAAAACGGACGAGTTGCGCATCCCCGACGCCCTTGGCCCGAACTTGTCCGGCTTGGACGTCACGATCGCTTTGACCGAAAGCATGCCGCCGGATGATAGCATTGCGCTGCAAGATCGCGGCCGGTTCTTGCATTGGTTCGAACACCTCGAAGGTGGGGCGGAAGTTTTCACGCAAACAACCTCTGGTCAGCCCGCGATCATGGGCAACGCGCATTTGCGCTATCTGGCGGGCTGGCCGGATGACGCGACGTTTGACCAGATCATCCAAGGCATCTGTGCAGAATGCGGTATCGAAACCACGTCGCTTCCTGATGGCCTGCGCGTCCGCGACACGGCCACGCACCGTTTTGTCTTTAACTATGCCAAGTATCAGCAAGCCTGGAACTGCACGACCATCCCAGCGGCAGGCGTCCATTGGGAGCCGCTGACATGACCCACTTTGGCACCACCCAAAAAGGCGCGGACGTGGACCTCGCGACAATCGCCGCGGGCGATCTGCGCGTGCAGATCCTCACGTTTGGCGCAATCGTGCAGGACGTGCGGCTGGCAGGGGTGCCGCATGGTTTATCTCTTGGTTCAGACAGTCTGGCCGACTACGAGGACACGATGGGTTATTTCGGCGCGATCGTCGGCCCCATTGCAAACCGGATCAGCAACGCCCGTGTGCGGCTGGACGGCATGATGTACGAGCTTGAACGCAACGAGAACGGCCAGATCCATTTGCATTCCGGTGCAGACGGTGTGCACCGCAAAGTATGGCGCATCACCGCGCAAACGACCGACAGCGTTACACTGGCCCTTGCGATGCCCGATGGCGTGGCGGGCCTTCCCGGTCAGCGCGAAATCAGCGTGACCTACCGCGTCAGCACCCCTGCCACCCTAACCATGACGATTGAAGGCACGACCGATACGACCACCTGCATGAACTTTGCCAGCCACATCTATTGGAACCTTGATGGGACCAAGACTTGGGCGGGACACGCGTTGCAGATCGCAGCCGACAATTATCTGCCCGTCGATGACACCGTCTGCCCGACGGGCGAAATCGCGGCCGTTGCAGGTACAGACATGGATTTCAGCAAACCGCGCGTGCTAGGGATCGGCGCACCTGCGCTGGATCATAATTTCTGCCTGTCGGACAATGTTGCACCGCTGCGCGATGTGCTTTGGCTGACGGGTCAGTCAGGTTTGCAAATGACGGTCGCCACTACGGAACCGGGCATACAAATCCACGATGCGAGCGGTTCACACCGACCCGGAAAACCACCCTACGAAGGCTTTGTAATCGAACCGCAGCGCTGGCCAGATGCGCCCAACAATGCGAACTTTCCATCGATCAAAGTGGCGCCGAACCTGCCTTATCACCAATCAACTAGCTGGACCTTTGACCGCTAGCTGCCGCGATATGTCGAAAAGCTGAATGGCGAGACCAGAAGCGGCACGTGATAGTGCGATGTGGGATCGTTAATCCCAAAGCGCAAAGGGATCACGTCCAAAAACCTGATGTCCTCATCGCGGCCGAAATAGGCACCCGCCTGAAACACCAACTCATAGTGCCCAACTGCAAAATCCCCGGCGGGCAAAATCGGGCTATCAGTACGCCCATCGTCATTCGTGACCATACTGGCGATATGCGCGCGGGTCTCGCCTTCAATCCGGTAAAGGTCGATCTTCATGCCAGCAGCAGGCAAACCGCTGGCCGTATCCAGAACATGTGTTGTCAAAAAACCGGTCATTTGGACCCTCTCGTTTGGTCTGCTACCATCAATGAGGCCACTCGCGATGTCACGCAGCTTTTCAAAACGGGACTTGCAAAATTAAATTCATACCGGGCCCGCGCCCTGCTGTCGCACCCCCTCTGATAGATGCTGCAGTGCAGCTATATAAAGGGCAAGCGGACATGACCGCCCAGAAAGATGACCTACGTCATGGAATTAGAAACCCTTCTTCTCTCTCGTATTCAATTTGCAGCGAACATTTCGTTCCACATCTTGTTCCCCACAATCACGATCGCCCTTGGCTGGGCGCTGCTGTTTTTCAAGTTGCGCTATAACCGCACCGGCGAAGAACGCTGGATGGAGGCCTACCGCTTTTGGGTGAAGATATTTGCGCTGTCGTTCGCGATGGGCGTGGTGTCCGGCATCACGATGTCGTTCCAATTCGGCACCAACTGGCCGGGCTTTATGGAAAAAGTAGGCAATATCGCAGGGCCGTTGCTGGCCTATGAAATTCTGACCGCGTTTTTTCTAGAGGCCGTGTTCCTTGGCATCATGCTGTTTGGTTTCAGCCGCGTGCCGAATTGGTTGCATACAATGGCAACCTTCCTTGTGGCCTTTGGCACCATGATGTCGGCCTTCTGGATCATCGTGCTCAATTCATGGATGAACACCCCACAAGGGTTCGAAATGATCGACGGCGTGGCGTACGCGACCGATTGGTCGGCGATCATCTTTAACCCCTCTATGCCCTACCGTTTTACCCACATGGTCTTGGCCAGTTTCCTGACTGTCAGCTTCCTAATTGCAGGTGTCAGCGCGTTCTGTTGGTTGATAGGCGGACGCACCGAAGGTGTCCGGGTCGCGATGAAAACCGCAATCGTCTGTGCGGCATTGCTGATCCCTGTGCAAATCCTTGTCGGTGACTTTCACGGTCTGAACACCAAAGAATATCAGCCCGCCAAAGTGGCCGCGATGGAAGGCAATTGGGGAACCGGCACAGGCGTGCCATTGATCTTGTTTGCAATCCCAGACGAAGAGGCCCGCGAGAACAAGTTTGAGATCGGGATTCCAAAACTGGCGTCCTTCATCCTGACCCACGACTGGAACGGCGAAGTCCAGGGTTTGAACGACTTTGTCACCGAAGACGGTGAAATCCTGCACCCGCGCGTGACGCCCGTGTTCTGGTCCTTCCGCGTGATGGTCGGCACAGGTTTGTTGATGCTGTTGGTCAGCTGGTC
>JBLHTS010000078.1:0-13119 GCA_047627695.1 Yoonia sp.
GCCTCACGCTCAGACAGCACCAGCAAGAGGGCTAAGTCGCCGGGTTGAATTTGTTCCAGTATCATTTTTGTACCGACAGCGGGTGAACTGGCAGGCAAGACATGTTTGGCAGAAATACCCGCATCGATTGCTGAAGCCTTGATGACGCTTGGGATTTCATCAAGACTGCGACCGCGTAGATAGTCTGCAATTTCGGCAGTAACGATCAGGTCAGGTCGAAATTGCAGCGCAGTCATCGTGACTTCATTGATGACCTGATCGGAGTGATCACCTGGTTGGCTTAGCATGAGGAATCGTCGTTTCGCGGGCATCAATGCCATTGCATCGCACACCGCTGCAATCGAGTGGGCATTGTGTGCAAAATCAACGATTACGCGTGCGCCGTTGTAGGTGAATTCGTTAAACCGCCCCGGATTATTTTGGGGGTCAGAGACAAAGGCGGAAAGACCCGCTTGGATAACTTCAGCCGAGACACCCAGAGCGGTGGAGGCACACATTGCCGCAAGCGCGTTACGTGTGTTGTGCTTGGCAGCACCTGATAGGGTAATTGGTACGTCTTCCAAGGCGATTGCCCACGATTTGTCACTTCTTGACGAAAACACCAGCGCGTCCTCTTGGAGATATGCACATGGTTGGCCAAGTGCACGTGCGGTGGTAATTTGAGGCGATGCCTCATCAAGGGAAAACCAGCAGATTGTCGTAGCGACGTTTTTGGAAGCCTCTACTATATTGGGATCATCTGCGTTCAGCACCAAAACGCCATCAGTCGACAAGGCCCGCGCGACTGCAAACTTGGCTTGCGTCATATCCGCGAGTGTCGTGATCCCGTATTCGCCCAAGTGGTCCTTGGCGATATTTGTCACTACGGCCACACGGGCCCGGCGTGTCGCCAAACCGCGGCGCAGGATGCCGCCGCGTGCTACTTCCAGAAAGGCGATTTCGACACGGCTGTCGCGCAACGCCATTCGTGCGCCTGCGGGGCCAGAGTAGTCACCGCGATCAAGGATTTCGTCACCGACTTGCACGACATCTGTTGATGTCTGCCCGACAACATTTCCCGCCAAACGTGCTATCGCGGAACAAAGACGGGTCGTCGTCGTTTTCCCGTTGGTGCCTGTGATGAATGCCAGCGGTACGTCATGCATTTCCGACCATGCGACGTCTTCAGGGGCGGGAAGATTGGTGATGTTCCATGACCTAGATCCAACCCCGTGACCAATCGAGATTTCGTCTTCATCTATAAGGATATCAATATTGCGAGCCGTGGCCGCTGCAATCAAAACCCTCAATGCAGGGTTGGCCTCTTTTTCCATGACCTCTTTCAGATCACTGATCATACGATCAAACGGCTGCGGCTCTGCACTTAAAAGGTCAGCCGCGCAATAGTGCCAGACTATTTGCACGGCGAAGACGGCGGAATACAATTGATCTTGCGGCGCCGAGACAGCCAGTGTCACACCGCCTTGGAATGCGCGGCAAGTGACCTCTTCGTCCAGCCAACCCAATGCATCCAATACACGGCGTGCGTTGCTTTGCCAAAGCGACAAAAGGCGCTTGGTATCAATATCCTCGAAATGGACATCCACGACGGCACCGGTCCTGTCCCATAACATCCCTGGTCCAGTCAGCTGCCTGACGGGGTCAATGCGAATGTGGTCGGCTTGCGCCCAGCTGATATCCAGTGCGTGCTCTAGGTCTTCGTTGTGGTTCATATGACGGCCATTTTCTCAATCACCGTCTTCGACGTCGTCGCGTGCCAGCCGAACGCCGCGTCCGTCGCGGACCATGCTGATGTCACTCTGACCAAGGTCTTCAAAGGGCGATGGGACAACGATGTTCGCGGGTTTAGATATTGATTGGGTGTCTTGTTCGGGGACGTTGAAATAGATGATCTGCTTCCAGCATCGCGGACTGTTGTCGCCGAAAATGATAACCAGATCGCCCGCCTGCGCCATCTCAAGACTGGCGGCAACGGCGTCTTCTTCATTTGGAATGACGGAAATCTGATCTTCTGCAACACCATGCAAGATTAACGCCGCCTTGAAAAGTCGCGGTATCTCATCATGGTCACGATTGCGCCGATTATCGTCAGCCTTGCAGAAGAAGTGATCAAAATGTCCCGCGAGGGTGCGCGCCGCATCGACAACGTCAACATCCCGGCGATCGCCCGGAATTGAGAC
Organism: Yoonia sp.; assembly: GCA_047627695.1. Taxonomy (GTDB): domain Bacteria; phylum Pseudomonadota; class Alphaproteobacteria; order Rhodobacterales; family Rhodobacteraceae; genus Yoonia. The sequence continues at coordinate 2,181 of JBLHTS010000078.1, forward strand.
GACGACGATCCGCTTGCCTTTGACATCCAGGCGGTCCGCAAGGCCCGCCATCGCGCTCATGGCGGCAGGGTTATGCCCGTAGTCGAGGATCACCTTAAAGGGGTGTTCGTCAAATACGTTCATTCGACCGGGCGCTTGGAAATAGCTGGTGTCAAAGGTGCGCAGTCCGTGGCGGATATTGTCCAAATCTACATCAAAGCTATAAGCCATGGCTGCCGCAAACATCGCGTTTTGCACGTTATGGATCGCTTTGCCTTCAAGCGTTGCAGGGATCAAATGCGACCACAGAACAGGCATGTGCAGGCCGTTGTCGTAGATAGTCAACATATCGCCACTCATGCCTGCTTCGAGAACAATCGCTTTGCCACCGGCCTTGATGTGTTCTTTCACCAACGTATGGCTGGGATTGACTGTCACATAAAAAATCGCGTCGACGTCAGCATAATCGGCCATCTTCAGGCAGTTGATGTCATCCGCGTTCAGCACAACAGTCTGCGTGGCACTTTCGATAACCACGCGCTTTACGACTGCCAATTGCTCTACGGTTTCGATCCCGCCTAGCCCGATATGGTCGGCGGTGACGTTCAAACAGGCCGCCACGTCAGAATGCTGATAGCCAAGTCCGCTCCGCACAAGTCCGCCACGGGCTGTTTCCATGACAGCAAAATCAACGGTCGGATCACGCAACACCATCTGTGCTGCCTTCGGACCCGTCATGTCGCCTTTGACGCTGAGCTTGCCATCAACATAAACGCCGTCAGTCGATGTCATCCCGACGATCTTGCCACTGGTTTTCATGATATGGGCCAACATACGCGACGTTGTCGTTTTGCCGTTTGTGCCAGTGATCGCCGCGATTGGGATCCGGCTTTGCTGACCCTGTGGAAACAGCATATCTATCACATTGCCCGCGACGTCGCGCGGCTTTCCCTCAGATGGGGCGACGTGCATACGAAAACCGGGCGCTGCGTTGACTTCGACGATTGCGCCACCAATTTCCTTATAGGACTGGGCAATATTATCGATCAGGAAATCTACGCCACCAACGTCTAAACCCACTGCCATAATCGCGCGCTCTGCCATATCCCGGTTATCGGGGTGAACGACATCCGTCATATCAATAGCGGTGCCGCCTGTGGACAGATTGGCTGTTGAGCGCAGGTAGAACACCTCGTCTGCGGGCAAGATGGTGTCGACAGTGTGCCCCCCGTCCTCGATCAGACGTTTGGCTTGATTGTCGATTTCCAGCATGGTCAGCACTTTTTGGTGTCCAATGCCGCGGCGGGGATCTAAATTAACAATATCGACCAGTTCAGCAATACTATGCTTGCCGTCACCTACAATGTGGCCAGGCACACGCTTGGCCACGGCGACCAGTTTGTTATTCACAACCAGCATCCGGTGATCAAAGCCAGTCACAAAGCTTTCGACCAGTATGGCAGCACTTTTGGAATGCAGCTTTGCCTCGACAAAACCAGCCTCGACGTCTGCGTCTTTGGTCAGGTTGATCGAAACACCACGCCCGTGATTGGCATCCAATGGTTTGACCACAACTGGGAAACCAATTTTGTGCGCTGCCTGAACTGCCTCGCTTGCGCTATAAACAATACGTTGTTGCGGGACGGGCAGACCAAGATCGTTTAATAGGTTATGGGTGTCTTCTTTGTCACAAGAGATTTCCACAGCGATGTGTTTGGTCTGCGATGTAATGGTTGCCTGAATACGTTGCTGGTATTTGCCGTGGCCGAATTGCACGAGCGAATTCTCGTTCAACCTGATCCAAGGGATATCGCGGTCCTGTGCCGCCTTGACCAAAGACTCTGTAGAGGGGCCAAATTCCTTGCGTTGGGCATGTAGCACAAAACGACGCAATTCAGCGTCCCAATCAAATTCATCTTCAAATTTGTAGGCTACCTGAGCTTTCAGTGCCTTCGGCAAAAGATGCATCAAAAGCCGCTGGGCAAGCTCGCCAGCAGCTAGGCCAACATCGCGCTGCCGGTAAGCATAGACCATGTTGTAGTGTCCAAGTTTACCTGTGCCGCGCGTTCGCCCAAAGGTCACGTTTGTGCCCGCAACGTTTTGCACCTCGATCGCGCAGTGCTCTAAGATATGGCCCATCCACGTGCCTTCGTCTTCGCGCAAACGACGCAAGAAACCACCCGCCTCGCCATAAGAACACCCATGATCCGAAAGGCCGGGCAAAGCTGCAACGAGCCCCTCGACGAATTCAGATCCGATTTTCGCCGAGGGCCAATCCTCTAATACTCCCAGATCAATGACGTGCCGGATTACAGGGAAACTTGCCCAAACATTGGGGCCGACAAAGACATTGGTTGAGACTATTTTCAAATGGTGACCTCATTGAGTGATTGTGTTCTGCGCATGCACAACGTTTTAGGTGTCTGAATTCAAGTGAGACGGTTGGGCCAAATGCTCTGGGGGTGGGTACCCAGTGCGCGCGTTGAGATCATAGCGGCATCCTTCGCCCAAGACGTCAAGGCGAAGCCCAATCAGGCTAAGCGCTTCTCCCGGCTTTGCATCCCACATTGACGAATGGGTTAGTTTGCTGGCGTCAACGACCGTCACCGTGCCGCTTCCGACGACTTCTAGGACATTGTCAGGGGCGATAAACGCGGCGGTGTCTTCGTCGATGCCAAGTCCGATCAGAAATGGATTAAACGATGACGCAGTCAGCAGCCGGCCCAGCCGGTTTCGCTGGGTAAAATGTTGATCGATAATGACCGCGTTGGTCAGGCCAATGCCGGGGGCCAATGTAACGGTTCCCTCAGCAGGAGATTCGTTGCCTTGACCGCCCGCGACCATATGCTCGGACATAATTGATGCACCTGCAGAGGTTCCCGCAACAGGAACGCCAGCGGCATTCTGTCGTCTAATCTTGGTCACTAAAAGCGTTCCACCCAAAATGGCCGACAACCGCAACTGGTTACCACCCGTAATGAAAATGCCCGTGGCGCGATCCAACATCTCAAAGAATGCGGGATTCTCGCAATCCAGTCGGCGCGTAATGGGGAGGGAATCTACCTTTCCAGCGCCAAGGCTAGTGAAGATACGATTGTAGTCATCGCCTGTCTCAGACAGCATCGATGCCGTCGGGATCACAACAATATATGCGTCTGCGCCACCGGACAGTTCTACGAACTTGCGGTGAATTTGCATTTCCTTGACGCGGTCTTCGCCGCCACCGATCGGGATAATGAATCCACGACCACTTTCATCGGCCAATGACGTTGGGCACATATAATGGAAGATCCCTTAATTATATCTGATTGGGCCCAGTTTCGCGCCCGCGTGCGTGGTTTATACGGTATAGGTCAAACAATGGTAACAGGACAAAGTCGTTTGACGTCAGCCAACGGTGAATTTCGGGGTGATAAGCGTCTTGAGCCGCACTCTGTTGTTGAAAAAAAGTTGCAATGGCGACGGATTGATACGGCTAGCGGGCAGTTAGTGCCGGCTTCGATTTGGGTTTGCCTGCCTGGAAAACCAGAACTTGGTTCGCAGTCCATTGGCCACCATTATTCTTCTATGAATATTTGGAGTGATCAATTTCTGGCGCCGTCCAGTCGCACGCGACCAGAACCTGAAGCTATCTGATGCCTTTCTGCGCCAGTGTTTTTTGTGCGTTAGGTTGCCAGTATGATTGATTCTCGTCTTGCAGCGCTCCCCACACCTTGCCTCCTCGTTGATGAGGCGCGGATGAAGCGAAATATCGCCCGTTTGTCGCAACATGCGGCATCCCTTGGGGTATCATTGCGGCCCCACTTGAAAACCACCAAAAGCGTTGAAGCAGCCCGCTATGTGCTGGCTGATGGAGTTGGCCCTGCCACCGTATCGACGCTGGCTGAGGCAGAGGTATTTGCCGCGGCAGGGATCACAGATATTCTTTATGGAGTTGGCATTAGCGCGCCCAAGTTGGACCGTGTGATTGCGCTGCACCGTGCCGGATGCAAGCTGACTGTCCTGCTTGACTGCGTCGCACAGGCCGAGGCCGTCGTGGCCGCATCGCGTGCATCTGGGATTGCGATCCCTGCAATGATCGAGATTGATAGCGACGGGCATCGCAGCGGGTTGACCGCAACCGATCCGGCTTTGATCACCGTCGCGCGCATTTTGCACGAAGGTGGTGCAGAGTTATGCGGCGTGTTGTGCCATGCGGGTGGAAGTTACGGATCGGTTGGTTGCGATGCGCACGCCGAATGTGCCGAGCAAGAACGCCTTGCAGTCGTAGATGCCGCCGTTGTCTTGCGCAGTTGGGGTCTGCCTTGTCCAGTCACAAGCGTTGGTTCAACGCCCACAGCCCATGCCGCGAAAGACTTGACCGGCGTGACCGAATTGCGTGCCGGTGTGTTTGTTTTCTTTGACCTGTTCCAGACCGGTATCGGGGTTTGCCAGATCGACGATATCGCGTTGAGTGTATTCACGACGGTGATTGGTCATCAATCTGACCGGGGGTGGACCATTTGCGATGCGGGATGGATGGCGATGTCGCGTGATCGCGGCACGGCGAACCAACAGGTCGATCAGGGGTATGGCGTTATTTGTGATGCGGCAGGCCAAGTGATCCCCGGATTGATCATGGCGCAGGCTAATCAGGAACATGGGGTCATTGCGCGCCGTTCTGGATTTGAGGGGGATCTGCCTGAATTTCCGGTCGGTACACGCCTGCGAATTCTGCCCAATCACGCATGCGCAACTGCCGCACAGCATCAACATTATCGCGTCATTCCACAGACTGCTGACGCGCCGCTGCTTAGGTGGTCGCGGTTTGGCGGTTGGTAAATCAGGTCAATAAGAAAGACATAAGATGACATCCAAGAGCTTCACATTCTCGCACGCAATTTGCCGCAAACCATCGCGCAGCATCGTGGACGGTTTGCGCGCGGTTGATACTGGCGCGCCTGACTTGGGTGTTTTTGTAAGTCATCACGCAGACTATGTCGCCGCATTGCGCAAAACGGGGGCAAATGTCACCGTACTAGATGCGCTTGATGGTTTTCCCGACGCGGTTTTTGTCGAAGACGCTGCCTTATGCCTGCAAGAGGGCGCGGTTGTCATGCGTCCTGGCGCGCCCACGCGTTTGGGGGAAGCCGCCGCGATGGCGCCGCATCTCGACGCGCTTTATGACGAGGTGTTGCATATCCAAGGTGACGGCTTCATCGAAGGTGGTGATATTCTCACAACCGAGCGCGAAATACTGATCGGTCTGTCCGCCCGCACGGACAAAGCAGGCGTTGCGGAATTTGCCAGCCTTGTAGACCGTTGGGGCTATACTGTGCGCGTCGTGGTAACTCCGGCCGATGTGCTGCATTTCAAGACTGACTGCTCCTTGCTGGATGCAGACACAATCCTGTCGACCAAGAAGCTGGACACATCGGGCTGCTTTGTGGGCTACAACGTGATCCACACGGTCGACGGCGAAGAGGCCTGCGCCAACACGGTCCGGTTCAACAATCTAGTCGTGATACCCGCAGGGTTTCCGCGCACACGCGATAAACTGATCAGCGCAGGTTATGAGGTGCGTGAGGTCGGCAATAGTGAAGCCGCAAAGCTGGACGGCGGTATGTCCTGCCTGTCCTTGCGGTTTTCACCGGGCGGGTAACCTCAGGCTTTTCCGCCATCTGCCGGTCGATATGGGCAGTGGCCTTCTTCAAAGGCATGCTGGACGTCTGTGCGCATCATGTTTGAAGGTTTTTCGCCTTCAGGACGGATATCGCGGAGCTGGCACTAGCAATACCGCGTCTGCCCTTCGGTAGTGGGTGTCATGAAGTTGTAGTTGTCCATGATGATTGTGTTTTCATGCAGCGACCCCTTCCGGTCCTCCGGTGCCAGCTGGGGTAAACACTGCCTTGATCAACGCATGTGATTACCGTCCCAGAATGCTCGGCAAATTCAGCCCTTTTTCGCGCGCACAGTCCAATGCTTCTTCGTAGCCTGCATCGGCATGCCGCATCACGCCCGTTGCGGGGTCATTCCATAAGACATTCGCGATGCGGCGGTCTGCATCTTCGGACCCGTCACAGCAAATGACCATCCCCGAATGTTGCGAAAAGCCCATGCCAACGCCGCCGCCGTGGTGCAGTGATACCCATGTTGCACCACCCGCCACGTTCAGCATCGCGTTCAGCAACGGCCAGTCTGAAACTGCATCGCTGCCGTCCTTCATCGCCTCAGTTTCGCGGTTGGGGGACGCCACAGACCCGCTGTCCAGATGGTCACGCCCGATCACGACGGGCGCGCTAAGTTCCCCTGTCCGCACCATTTCATTGAACGCCAGTCCCAGCTTGTCGCGCAGACCCAAACCGACCCAGCAGATACGCGCAGGTAGGCCTTGAAAATCAATCCGTTCGCGCGCCATGTCCAGCCAGTTATGCAAGTGCGGATCGTCGATCAGTTCTTTGACCTTGGCGTCAGTTTTATAGATGTCTTCTGGATCGCCCGACAGCGCGCACCAGCGGAATGGGCCGATGCCGCGACAGAATAGCGGGCGGATATAGGCAGGCACGAAACCGGGGAAAGCAAAGGCGCTTTCCAACCCTTCCTCTTGGGCGACCTGACGGATGTTATTGCCGTAATCCAGCGTCGGCACGCCTGCGTTCCAAAAATCGACCATCGCGGCGACTTGGATTTTCATCGACGCGCGGGCGGCTTTTTCAACTGCCTTAGGGTCAGATTCCTGCTTTTCGCGCCATTCAGCGACAGTCCAGCCTTGGGGCAGATAGCCGTGGATCGGGTCGTGCGCGGATGTCTGGTCAGTCACCATATCAGGCCTCACGCCGCGTTTGACCAGTTCGGGGAACACATCAGCGGCGTTGCCGATCAAGGCTACGGATTTGGCTTCGCCTGCTTTGGTCCAGGCGTCGATCATCGCCAGGGCCTCGTCAATATCATGTGTCTTTTCATCCACATAGCGCGTACGCAGGCGGAAATCGGCACGGGTTTCATCACATTCGACCGCCAAACAGCACGCTCCGGCCATGACCGCCGCCAAAGGTTGCGCGCCGCCCATTCCGCCCAGACCGCCAGTCAAAATCCAGCGGCCCGTCAAGCTACCGTCATAGTGCTGGCGACCTGCTTCCATGAATGTCTCATACGTGCCCTGCACGATGCCTTGGGTGCCGATGTAAATCCACGATCCTGCCGTCATTTGGCCATACATCGCGAGGCCTTTCTTATCGAGCTCGTTGAAGTGATCCCAAGTGGCCCAATGCGGCACGAGGTTCGAGTTCGCGATCAGAACACGCGGCGCGTCTTTGTGTGTGTTGAACACGCCAACCGGCTTGCCAGATTGTACCAGCAGGGTTTGCGTCTCTTCGAGCTCTTTGAGGGCGGCGACGATTGCATCAAAATCCTGCCATGTGCGCGCGGCGCGGCCAATACCGCCATAAACGACCAGTTCATGCGGGTTCTCGGCCACATCGGGGTGCAGATTATTCATTAACATCCGCATCGGTGCTTCGGTCAGCCAGCTTTTGCAGGTGATTTCGGAACCGGTCGGGGAATAAATGTCGCGCTGGTTGTGGCGAGGATTGGTCATGTGGTGCCTCCAAGGGTCGGGGCCAGTGCGGCCAAAGTGGTCAGGATTGCAGTCAGATGCGGGCGCAAAATGACGGCTTTGAATTGGTCATAACCCCAAGGGGCCGCTTGATCGGTCAGGTAGGTGGATTGCGCCAGTTCCATCTGGATCGCGTGGATACCGTTTGCAGGCTGTCCATAGTGGCGCGTGGTCCAGCCGCCTTTAAAGCGGCCGTTCACGGTGGTGCTGTAATCGGCGGCGGCATAGCAAATGTCGGTCGCGGCAGCTTCGATCTGCGCCGCACAGGTTGCACCCAAATTAGTACCGATGTTGAAGTCGGGCAGGGTGTCGTCAAATAGATAAGGAATGACTGATCGGATAGAGTGGCAATCATAAAGAATAGCCACGCCATGCAGGGCGCGTACGCGGTTCAGTTCGGCCTCCAAGGCGGCATGATAGGGCGTGTGGAATTGCTGGCGGCGCGTTTCAACCTCATCGAGGGTAGGTGCGATACCCCAAATATCTTGTCCGTCGAAATCCGTTAGTGGCACCAACGCCGTGGTGTTCTGACCGGGGTACAGGCTTGCGCCTTCCGGATCGCGGTTGGCGTCGATGACATAGCGGTGGAAATTGGCCTTAACAGTGGTCACTCCTTCCAACAGCTCGTCATAAAGCCGGTCGATATGCCAATCGGTATCGGCCAACTTGCGACCGTTATCGTTCAGCTCAACCGCGACATCATCAGGCACAAAAACCCCAGTATGCGGCAAGCCAAGCACAATCGGGCCACTGCCTTGATTGACTGTGACAGGTTTCATTCCGCGTGTCCTTTGACGAAAGCGGGCAGATCTACCGAAGCAGCAAGCGCGCCGCTTTCTACCAAGGCGCTCGCGGCTTCGATCAAGGGCGCCATATAGCGGTCTTCGACGATTGTCGGCACCTGCGCGCGCAAGGTCGCCATCGCGGATTTCAGCGTAGGGCTGGTTTGCAATGGTGCGCGGAATTCGATGCCTTGCGCCCCGCACATCGCCTCGACGCCCAAGATCACGTTCAGGTTCGCGTTCATGCGCAACAAGCGGCGCGCGGCATGGGCAGCCATGCTAACGTGGTCTTCTTGGTTCGCCGATGTCGGCGTGCTGTCGGTGGTGCAGGGGTTGGCGAGATGCTTGTTCTCGCTCATCAGCGCGGCGGTTGTGACTTCGGCGATCATCAGACCAGAATTGAGGCCCGGATCAGGTGTCAGGAACGGCGGCAGATCAAACGATAGCGTCGGGTCCACCATCAGCGCTACGCGCCGCTGTGCAATCGCCCCGAGTTCTGAAATGGCGACAGCGATCTGATCGGCGGCAAAACCCACAGGTTCGGCATGGAAATTGCCACCTGATACGATCAGGTTGTCGTCCACCAACACAAGCGGATTGTCGGTAACCGCATTTGCTTCTATCTCAAGCGTGCGTCCTGCAAAGTGCAACAAATCCATCGCGGCACCGGTCACCTGTGGTTGGCAGCGGATGCAATACGGGTCTTGGACGCGGGTATCACCATCCACATGGCTTTCGCGGATTTCTGACCCTTCCATGAGGGCGCGCTGGGCGCGCGCCACTGCAATCTGTCCGGCATGGCCGCGCAGCGTATGGATCGCGTCTTGCAGCGGTGCGGTTGATCCCATAATCGCATCGGTCGATAGCGCGCAGGTCAGCACGCAAGTCGCCGCATTGCGCCACGCGCCCCATAGCCCAACCAGCGCGCAAGCGGTTGAAAACTGGGTGCCATTGATAAGGGCAAGGCCTTCTTTTGCGCCCAAAACGATTGGAGTCAGCCCTGCTTTGGCAAGCGCATTGCCTGCTGGCATGCGTACGCCGTCTAACACCGCTTCGCCTTCGCCAATCATCGCGGCGGCCATATGGGCCAGTGGCGCAAGGTCGCCTGATGCACCGACCGATCCTTGGCCGGGGATCACCGGTGTGACGCGTCTGGCCAGCATGTCTTGCATGATCTCAACGGTAGTCATGGCCACGCCGGATGCTCCGCGGCCCAAGGATAGCAATTTCAACACCATCATCAGGCGCGTGGTGGCATCGTCCAATGGTTCGCCCACGCCGCAGCAATGAGACAGGATCAAGTTGCGTTGCAACGTCGCCACATCCTTGGTCGCGATTTTGACGCTGGCGAGTTTTCCAAAACCTGTGTTGACGCCATAGATGGCCGCGTCGCCGGCCGCTGCTTTCGCGACCAACGCTTGGGCTGCTTTGATGCCAGGATGCGACGCTGGGTCTAAGATGACCGCGTGACTATGCGCCCAGATGTCTTGCAGCTGCGCCAAAGTTGCAGCACCCGGTGTGAGTGCGATTGTCATAACGACCCCTTGAAAATACGTTTGTGAAGCGGGTTGAACCCGATGCGGTAAGCCAATTCTGCCGGATGCGTGACGCCCCAAACGCACAGATCAGCGCGCGCGCCTGCCACGATCCGCCCGCGATCCGCCATCCCGAGCGCCTTGGCCGCATGGGCAGTCATGCCCAAAAGTGCTTCAAGCGGGGTCATGCGGAAAAAGGTGCAGGCCATGTTCATCGCCAGCAATGGCGAGGTCAGCGGTGACGAGCCCGGATTGCAATCAGTGGCAAGCGCCATTGGTACGCCATGATTGCGGAATGACTGGATCGGGGGACTTTGTGTTTCGCGCAAAGTATAGAATGCGCCGGGCAGAACCACAGCGACTGTACCGGATGCGGCCAATGCCTGGGCGTCTGCATCGGTTGCGTATTCGACGTGATCGGCGCTTAGCGCGTTATACTGTGCCGCCAGTTGTATGCCGCCGATGTTGGACAGTTGTTCAGCGTGCAGTTTGACCCGAAGGCTCAGTTCCCCCGCGACATCAAACACGCGCATGATTTGTGCGGTATCAAAGGCGATCCCTTCGCAAAATCCGTCCACCGCATCAACCAGACCTGCGGCATGGGCTGCCCGTAGGGTCGGGATGCAGATGTCGTCGATATATGCGTCGGGCCGATTTTTGAACTCCGCAGGCACCGCGTGTGCACCAAGGAAACTGGTACGCACTTCGATAGGACGCGCTTGCGCAATCTGGCGTGCAACGCGCAGCATTTTCAGTTCCGTTTCGCGGTCTAGACCGTAGCCAGACTTCACTTCGATGCAGGTCACGCCTTCGGCGATCAGCGCATCAACCCGCTTTAGTGCATCAGCAAGCAATAGTTCCTCCGAGGCCGCACGCGTCGCCGTCACTGTTGAGACTATACCGCCACCAGCACGCGCGACTTCTTCGTAACTTGCACCGTTCAGTCGCTGCTCGAACTCGGCCGCACGGTTGCCGCCAAAAACCACATGTGTGTGACAATCTATCAGAGCAGGGGTGATCAGTCTGCCGCCCAGATCATGCATTGGACC
>JBLHTS010000079.1:0-13058 GCA_047627695.1 Yoonia sp.
GCGACGGGTCGCCACCCGATACGACAGATGCCCCAAAGTATTCCTGTCACCAATCGCCCTCGCGGCAACCATCTTGTTTTGGTTGTAAATCAATGAGCCTGGAGCCTAGCGTACGAGAAGAAGCAACGGCTGCGGGTAGCTCGATTGATCGTGCCCTTTCAGTTCAACAACTATCAAAAACACACTGCCAAGCAGTTCTGGCATCTGTGAGACTTTAAACGCAGTTTAAAAGGAAGTTTCTTATCTTCATCATGGCTTCAAGCAGATCGGATTTCTAAGAACAGTCTTAGACGCCATTCAGAATATTATGAACTAGAGCTTTCTGCACGGCTTGCGATGTTGTATTAGCTCCAAGCACTTGGCGCGCCAAGCGAAGGTGCTTTTCTATCGTCGTGGGACGAAGAGCCATGATCTGAGCGATGTCCTTTATAGTCTTGCCGTCCGCTACCCATTTAAGCACTTCGCGCTGGCGAGCTGTCATGGAATTGTAACTGCCCTTACCAGGGAGTTGTAAAATCTTCAGATGAACGAGGTTGTTGAGTACGAAGATTTCCCTTCCCTTCTCGCTCCACAGTCCGTCGACATCATCCTGCGTTAACTCACGGCTCGCGCCAAGACCAATGACGCTTCTGTTGCGTTCATTGGTCTCGTCAAACCATATTGTATATCCAGCGTTCATTCCCCATTCAGTACGGAGCTCGCTAAGTTCCTTCTCGGAAGCGGTCAGTTCTCCTGCCTCTTGACGCTCTAAAAAATTGCGCCAACTATACTGACCGGGGGTGTATTCTGTCCTAGAAACCATGGCAGCCCGCTTATGTAGCCCCTTGTCAACGTAGACGTCAGTAACTTCCCGTTCGTAATTACTTAAGACAAGCGTGTCCGAAGTATCTCCCCATTCGCCATATGTCCGAAGATTGGTAGACAAATAAAGCAAGCGGTCAAACCCATACTCTGTCATCTTTTTAGTATGAAGTTCCCATACGCCTTCTATCGATGCACACGTTAAGATGCTTGTGGCAAAATCCAAAACCGGTGTGCTTATATTCAAAATTTGGAACACCTAAAGCCGCTGAAAAAGTCGTTATTAAATTTACCCACTAATATCCAGGTCCACAAACAAAATTTCTGCAACTTCAATCTTTCAGTAGTCGAATGAAGCGATGGTAGGAAGAAAGTAGGCCCGTGTAGAACCTGCGCGGACACCCAAACCGGACCTTTCGCTGCGCCAATGCCCGAGGTTCGCTATGCGGGACTTTCCAAACCTTGGCCTCACTTGCTCCAGTGTCCGCTTCCGGTACTTTACAACAAGCGACACAGCACTCAAATGCCCCGTAAACATCAATGCGATCAGGGCCCGCCCCCGTAGCGGATGGTGGATGGTGGATGGTTGTCTCGGCTTCTTTCGTGGTGAGACCCATCCCCGTCAGGGCCTAAATACTTTGGAAACGTGCCGCATCCAGCGACATAACCGTCAGTCGCTATGCGGTTCCTTCGATGCGTACTACCAGCAACGATACCGCAAGAATGATGATCAAAGTCAGTGCTGCCGTCATGGGTTACACCAAATCTGCATCCGTCATGATCTCGACCAGTGCGGGGCCATCCACCGCAAGCGCTTTTTGAATGGCATCGGCGATGTCTTCGGTTTTGGTTACCCTTTGGCCATGCCCGCCACATAGTTTCGCAAATGCCGCGAAAGAAGGGTTCTTGAGGTCCGTTTCCCAGACCGGCCATTCCCCCGAGCGTTGCTCTTTAGAGATTTTGCCAAGTTGACCATTGTGCAAAAGGATATGGGTGACGTCCATGCCGTATTTAACGGCGGTGGTGAAATCCATCGGGTATTGGCCAAAGCCACCATCGCCGGAGATTGAAACCACCTTGCGTCCCTTCAGCGCTGCCACGTCCTGCGTGGCCGCCCATGCCCCCATTCCTGCCGGAAATCCAAACCCGATAGAGCCAAGATAGCCTGACATCAAAACACGCTGCGTGCCCTTCGTTTCAAGATAGCGACCAAACGAATAGGTATTGTTACCCACATCAACTGCAAAGATCGTGTCATCTGGCACCAGCTTTCCAAGTGCGTCGAAAATGGCAACCGAATGGATGCCCTCACCGTGTTCTTCAGCTAAGCGGCGATGCTTTTCATCGCGCCACATCGTCCAACGGTCAGCAAGTTCGCTAATCTGGTCCACCGCATCTGCATTTGGTTTGATCTGATCTGCTGCTGCATCGCAGAATGCGCCGATTTCGCCCCAGACAGGCACCTTCACGGGGTGGAACTTCCCTAGCTGCATCCTGTCATAATCGACCTGAATGATGTTTTGCTTCTGCGCGATTCCGGTATGGTTTGAAAAACTGGCCCCGAATGCGACAAGCACATCTGCCTCGTTCATGAACCAGCTTGCGATGGGAGTGCCAGAGCGCCCAAGCACGCCAGCGCCCAGCGGATGACTGTCAGGCACCAACCCCTTGGATTTGAACGTCGTAACCACAGGTGCCCCAATCTTTTCGGCAAGCGCGATGATCTGATCGCGTGCGCCATATGCGCCATGACCGACCACAATCATCGGCCGTTTTGCTGAATTCAAAAGCGCCACGGCAGCATCAATGTCTTGCTCAGCAGGTATGACGCGTGTGCCGCCCATCCGCCCGGCAGGCGTGCCAGCGGGTTTGTCGGATGGCAGCGTTTGCACATCGTCAGGGAAAATCAGATGCGCCACATCTTGATTGACGATAGCGTTCTTGCAGGCCAGCGACATCAGTTCTGCGTGGTTTGACGTGCCCAGCACCGGTTGCGAAAAATGTGCGACCGCCTGAAATGCCGATTTCAGATCAATGTCCTGAAACGCGCCCGGCCCAAAGACCTGTGTTTGAACTTGTCCAGTCAGCGCTAGAACAGGGGCGCGGTCCACTTTAGCGTCCCACATACCGGTCAGCAAATTGGTTGCACCGGGTCCTGCTATGGTGAGGCAGGCCGCAGGTTTGCCCGTCAGTTTGCCGTAAGCCGAGGCCGCAAATGCCGCGGCCCCCTCGTGTCGGATCCCGTAGTATTTCAGCTTCTTATCAAGAACTGAAAGCCGGATCGCGTCCGCAAGACCAAGGTTAGAGTGTCCTACCATCCCGAATACAGATTGCACGCCCCAGTTGGTCATCGTTTCGACCATGACATCTGTGACGGTGCGGGTGTGCGGTTGTTCGGCCTCCAGCCCGACAAAGATTTCGCCATCGCGAATATCAAGTGGGTACATTTGCTGGCCGCTGTCTTCGTGCCCGCCAGGTGGTTTTCCGGTCAGCGGATCAAAATCCCACCCATGCCAAGGACAGCGGATCCAGCATTTATCGTCGATCCCCTTTTCAATGGCGCCTTCCCCAAGTGGACCCTTTTGATGCGGACAATGGTTGTTCATCGCGGACCATTGCCCTTCGAAATGCACCAAACAGATTGACGTCGTGCGCGCCGTAACTGTTTTGACGCGTCCTTCGGGAAGGTCGTGCACGTGACCCACTGAAATCCAATCGAGGTTTTGTGTGTCTATGTTCTTATCCATCTAAGCTACCCCACCAAAGGTAACGCCCGAAATCGCGGCCATGTCTTTTTTCCAAGTTGTCAGGTCGTCGTTGTTGAATTTGGACAAATGGTCATGTCCACAAGCCCGTGCCATTACCTGCATCAGCTCAACACTGGCCTCAAAGAAGTTTGCCAACTGACGGGCGGATTTTTCTGCCACCAAACGGTTCACCAAGTGCGGCTTTTGCGTTGCGATCCCAACTGGGCAATTGTTTGTGTGGCAGGCCCGCATCGCAAGACATCCAATCGCCTGCATGGCAGAATTGGACACGGCGATCGCGTCTGCACCCATGGCCATGGCCTTGATGAAATCGGCCGGCTTGCGAAGCCCCCCGGTGATGACAAGGGTTACGTCACTACGGCCAAGCTTATCAAGGTGGCGGCGCGCACGCGCCAAGGCGGGAATTGTTGGCACGGAAATATTATCGCGAAAGATAATCGGCGCAGCACCTGTACCACCGCCACGCCCGTCCAAAATCACATAGTCCACACCAATTTCCAAAGCCGCATCAATGTCTTTCTCGATGTGCTGCGCGGACAGCTTGTACCCGATGGGGATGCCACCGGTACGGTCACGCACCTCGTCCGCAAATTCCTTGATCTGGCTGACTTCGGTCCACTCAGGGAATCGTGGTGGTGAAATCGCGGGAGTGCCCGGTTCCAGCCCGCGCACCTCGGCAATTTTTCCTTGCACCTTATTGCCGGGCAAGTGGCCGCCGGTTCCGGTTTTGGCACCTTGGCCGCCCTTGAAATGGAAGGCCTGCACCTTGTCCAACTTGTCCCAACTGAACCCGAACCGACCCGAGGCCAATTCGTAAAAATAGCGGCTGTTTTCGGCCTGTTCTTCTGGCAGCATGCCGCCTTCGCCCGAACAGATACCAGTGCCCGCTAGTTCGGCCCCGCGTGCCAATGCAATTTTCGCGGACTCGGACAATGCACCGAAGCTCATGTCGGACACCAACAACGGGATCTTCAATTTTAGGGGCTTTTTTGCGTTTGGCCCGACAACAACCTCTGTTCCCACGAAGTCGTCATCCAACAGCGGTGGCTTAAAAAGTTGTGCCGTCAGCAATTGAATATCATCCCAGTCCGGCAACTCGCTACGCGGCACACCCATTGATTCAACAACGCCGTGGTGACCTGTTTTCGACAGGCCCGATTTGGCATAATTTTGGATCAATCCATTGTACGGCTCTGCATCGGATCCATGGCTGGGATCGGCGTACAGCCCCAGATAGGCATCGCGGTTGTAGGGCTGTGGGTTTGCAAGACCCCATGCATTAATTTCATCGGCGTCAACGCAAACATTATCGCCTTCAATCCACGCTTCAAACTTTGGCAGTTTTTCATCATTGGCATAAGCTGACACGCCGCTGTCCAATCGGTAATCCCAATTGTGGACCCCACAGATAAGGTCATTGCCACGCACATGACCGTCAGCCATCAATGCCCCCCTGTGCAAACAGCGGCCATAAAAAACGGAGACTACTTCGTCAAAACGTACGACGACAAGATCGACTTCACCGACGATGGCGTACTCTGGTTTGCGGTCAGCCAAAGCGCTGAGTTTTAAGATTGCGGTTTTTGTCATCGGGTTTCCTTTGAAATGATATCGTGGAGCGTCTCGGGGCACGGGGCCATATGTTTTATTTTCGCGCCGTACCAACGGGCACCCGGTGCTGCGGTAACCCCATGCAGGATCACGCTGATCCAAACCGTGTTGATCGCGAGGTGCAAAATATCTTGGCCCAATGCATGCGGCAGGTTTTCCATGACCAGCAGCGCAAAAAGCGCCGTCGCCAACCCGCGTGGGCCAAACCAGCCAAAGAACGCCTTGGTTACCACATGTGCATCCGTCCCGAGCAAGGATATCCAAATGGCCAAAGGACGGACAATGAAAAGACTTACGAGGATTAGGCCAAGCATGGGCATGGTCAAATGCGCTATCGCGTCCGGTACAAGCGTTGCGCCCAACAAAAAGAACGCCGACCATGTCAGAAATTGCCCTTCGCTTTCCGTGAATTCGTAGACGAATTTGCACGCCCCCTTCACAACCATCCCAAATGCCAACCCCGCCACGAAGGCCGAGATAAAGCCATTTCCGCCAACCAGAACGGCCCCAAGGTAGGCTGTTCCCGCCAAGGCGAGCACTCCGACACCCTCATAGACATCAGATGTTGTTCTTGCTGCTTTAGCACGCAAAAGCGCCCAACCGCCGATACAGCCAACAATCGCCCCGGCCATTGGGCCAAGAAATATCTGTTTCGCCCCAAAAACAAGCCATTTTTCGCTGTCCTGCGCCTCTGATGCGGCGGCGAGGGCCGCAAAGAATAGAACTGCGGGTAAGGCCAGGCCGTCGTTCAGTCCGCTCTCGACGGTGAGCGCCCTGCGTGGCCGGATCGGGACGACTTCGTTTGTCACAACGGCCTGTCCAAGAGCTGCATCCGTCGGTGCAAGGATTGCGGCAGCTAAGGCGACTGCAAAAATGGGCCAATCTGGGAAAAATAAAACACCTGCAATCGTACCGAACAAAATTGCCAATGGAAGACCGATCACCAGCATCCGGACGGGCCAGACAAAACGCCGTTTCAGCGCAGCAAAATCGGTCTGGGCGGCATCCAAAAACAGCAAGACAACCAAAGTCACCTCCGCGACGGGATGCAAAAATGTCTCACCCGTTTCCAGCGTGATAAGTCCACTTAGGGAAAACATGATCCCGAGACCGAGGAATATCATAGGTGCTGTCAGAATCGTTGACGACAGCCGCTTTGCGACAAGTGCATAGCCTACAGTGATGACGCAAAGCGCAAGGAAGCCGACCAACGTATATCTCCCACCTCAATCGCGCGAGTGCGATCTTGTCTGACTGTACTTAGACGATTGGGTGCGACATTGGTTACAAATTATTTGGCGCGGCAGTATTATGAAAATGCGAAACCCCTAATTCAGAGGTTGAGACCCGTTTTGAACATGTCGATTGAGCCCCAAACCTCGCCTGTCGATATAAGCGACGCCGGTGCATTTGTGCGTTTCCATTCGGTTTGGATGCTGCCAGTCGCGCAACGCATATTACAGGACAAGGGCTATGCCGAAGATGAAGTACAAACCGGATTCTCCAAGATATTCGCGAGAATTGACACCTTCGAAGACCGTGCGAGGCTCAAGACATGGATGCACCGCATTGTTGTAAATGAAGCGCTTTCGAGCTTGCGTCGCATCAACGGGCGTCGCGAAGACAGTATCGTAAGTCTGCTACCTGAGTTTGACACTGCGGGCTGTCGCATTCACGTCGGAGCATCGCAACTTATGACCTCCGAAGATTTGTTACAGCGCACGCAGACCCACGCCATCGTCAGCGCGGCAATCCGTTCATTGCCCGAAAAATATCGAGTTGTTCTGTGTTTGCGCGACATCGAAGAACTTAGCACATCGGACGTAAACAGCGCCCTTGAGATTAGCGAAACAAATGTGAAAGTCCGTCTTCACCGCGCGCGTGCGGCTCTAAAAAAACTATTGTAACCTCTTCATTGGGGACAAGACATATGACCAAAAAATAGACCCGACCGCTTGCAGGACTGGTGTTCAAACTGCCTTTCATGATGACCTGCGAAGCGTTCGAAGAATTCATCGACGACTATCTCGACGGCGCGCTCAGTTTTCGACAGAAGTTTGTTTTTGAGACCCACCTAAAGGTGTGCCGCGAATGCCAGGAGTATTTGAAAGAGTATGCATCAAGCATCTATTTGGCCAAGCAACAGGCGGCATCCCTAGGGTCGGGACCCATTAAAAGCCTTGAGGCTGGCTCGCCGTCATGATTCGCGAACCCCAATGATTTGGGGGAACGATGAGCAATCTTTACTGGCTAACCGAAGAACAGATGAAGCGGCTTCGTCCGTACTTTCCAAGGAGCCGAGGTAGGCCACGCGTCGATGATAGGCGTGTTTTGAGTGGTATTATCTTCATCAATCGCAATGGCTTACGCTGGTGTGATGCGCCCACCGCGTATGGGCCACCGAAGACGTTGTACAACCGCTGGAAACGCTGGAGCGATATGGGTGTGTTCGCCCGGATAATGACGGGGTTGGCAGCAGAGGCACCCGATAATCAGACCATCTCGATCGACGCGACCTACCTCAAAGCGCATCGCACTGCCTCAAGCCTGGGGCTTAAAAAGGGGGGCGTGGACGCCTAATCGGACAGACAAAGGGCGGCATGAACACCAAATTGCATGCTGCCACTGACACCAGCGGTCGCCCAATCCGCTTCTTCATAACCGCCGGTCAGGTCAGCGATTACACCGGTGCGGCGGCTTTGCTGAGCGGTTTACCGGATGCGGAATGGCTGCTCGCCGACAGGGGCTATGATGCCGATTGGTTCCGAGAAGCCTTAACAGACAGGGGCACAAGGCCTTGTATCCCTGGTCGCAAGTCACGCAATAAGACCGTTCGATACGACAAGCGCCGTTACAAACGCCGCAACAGGATCAAACGCATGTTTGGCAGGCTCAAAGACTGGCGACGCGTCGCAAACCGCTATGACCGCTGCCCCAAGGTATTCCTGTCAGCAATCGCACTCGCTGCAACCGTCATATTCTGGTTATGAGTCCTGAGCCTTCTGTATCTGTGATCTGCTAGGATGTATTCACCATCGACCTTGGCGAAGGCCGATGGTGAGGCGGTGTTTGGCGTCTGAGCCTTGTGGGTTTGACCACGTTTACTAGCGAGCCAGCACCGTCTCTCTTTCATCGTCTCGAACAGTTGAATGTGGCCGTTCAGGACCACGGATCAGAAGGAAGAGAGCATGGATACGGTATCACAAAATCAGATCATTGGCATAGATGTCTCACGCGATTGGTTGGATATTCATTGTCTACCTGAAGGTCAATATGACCGCTTCCCGAACACGGATGCGGGCCACGAACGCCTTACAGAACTAGCGCGCATGACGAGAGTAGTTGTTTGTTTTGAGGCGACTGGTGGTCAGGAGTGGCGGCTTTGGGCAGCGCTTGATGCCGCCGGAATTGTAACAAGGCAGTTGCCGCCCGCGCAGATCAAAGCCTTTGCCACCAGCCGGGGAACACGCGCAAAGACAGACCGAATAGATGCCGAACTGATCGCGCGGTTTCTTGCGTTCAGGCCGGACGCAGGACGCGCCCTACCTGCACAAAAGCTGCGCGTTCTAAGAGCTTTGACGAGCAAAAGAGGCCAACTCGTCGAGACCCGAAAGCGACTTCTAGCGCAAATCAAAGCACGCCAAAAGCAGGGGGTGGAGGAGTCATTCGAAGAAATGGATTCCGCACTCCGCAGCCTCCTTGGTGCCCAGATTACCAAACTGGAAAACCAGATTGAATCTCTGATCGCTGCTGATGATGTGTTGGCGGAAACCGCGAGTATCCTCCGTTCTGTTCCTGGGATCGGGCCTGTCGCTAGCACTATGTTGATCGCAGAAATGCCAGAACTTGGTCAAATATCGGGGGAGAAGGCGGCGGCTCTGACGGGCCTTGCTCCGATTGCACACGACAGCGGCGCGCTGCGTGGAAAGCGTGCCATCGGCGGTGGGCGGCACAAGTTGCGACATGTCATGTTCCAGGCCGCTTTGGTCGCGAGCCATCATAACCCCGCATTGAAGCCCTTCGCAGACCGGCTGCGCGCAGCCGGGAAACCGCATAAAGTTGTTATCACTGCCGTTGCACGCAAGCTCGTCACTATCGTCAACGCTCTGTGTAAATCTCGGCAGGTTTGGACGGTTCAACCCGGTTGAGAGATACAGTTGCTAACGTCTGACGTCGACTTAGAGAATGTTCCAAGCGATTTGATCACTGCGATACTTGCCGCAAAACCCGACGATTGTTGAACGGCGGGTATGCGTAAATTTCTGCTGCCTGGAGGCGGCGTAGCATCATACACTATGGGCTCTTTACTGCCGTTCGCTGCAGTTTGCATGGATGCCCACTTTGGGCCGATTACACTGGAGCTTTTCGTACCAACCGAAGTTGGTCTGCATCTTGAAGAGTTGCATTTGGAACTGCCAGCTTTTTAAGTCCGATAGGACGTTGGCCATTTCTTTGCATCTTTCCGGCTGCAGTCCAAGCTGGAGCGCCAGGGCCATTGTAGATCACTAAGGTTTTCGAACCTTTGGGGCGGCTAGCCAAAAGGGCTTCAAGCAAGTCTTCAGGCGTGTAGGACAATTGTGTTTTCCAGATGAACAAGGGTTTATGTCTTTGAGGCCGATAGGTTGCCAAAATCGCAAAAGTCCATCGGACGAAATGCGCTTCAAAAGTTGACTGAACCAGTAAAGGCCACTGAACTATTGCGCGAAGTCACCCGATTGGGTCTTTGAAATTTGCCCATAGTGGCCATTCGTGGATGTTGCAGCGAACAGCCAGCTTAGAGACCAACTTGACGGTCTTCTGCACGGCGGCGGAAGACCGCTTTGCACGTTTCGGCTCAATGGGCCCGTCGAGTTTTGCTTCTATAGTTTGAAGCTATGCCAATTGTTTGACCTGCATTTTATCTAGGAACACTGCAAAATCCTTATCATCCAAACCCTCGGCAACGGCACGCGCTAACAGCGCTTTCTGGGTTTCAGGTGCGAGCCCGCCCTTGGGGGGATCACGGTCCAAGTTGGTTGGGAAGGACCGATTGAAGCGCTGCCCCCCTCAATCCCCAACACATGATGGCCCCTAGACCGGAGATATCATCAGACTGTCGAGCCTCAGTACCGTCAGCCCACGATGCTACAGTATCCGTTTTTTCCAATCTGCTGCAAAACCAGTCGCATTGCCCTTTCACAAGAAGATTTATCCCTACATGCGACTTTGGAGGGCTCATGAGCTTGCCATTAGCGATGGCAGGAAAGTTGCGATCTGGGGAAAGAGGATCAGCAGAAGCGTTGCGAGAACCAGTACCAGAAAGAACGGGAATGCCATTCGCGCCACAGCCAGCAAATCGTGGCGCGTCATGGACTGCAAAATGAACAGGTTAATCCCTACTGGCGGTGTAATCTGGGACATTTCGATCACGACCACGAGGTAGACCCCGAACCAGATCAGATCAATCCCAGCATCTTGTACCATAGGCATGATCACTGAAGCTGTAAGGACGACAATGGAGATTCCGTCAAGGAAGCAGCCCATGATCGCAAACAGGAGCGTCAGAGCGATAAGCAACTGGAACTGGC
Source organism: Yoonia sp. (assembly GCA_047627695.1). Classification (GTDB taxonomy): domain Bacteria; phylum Pseudomonadota; class Alphaproteobacteria; order Rhodobacterales; family Rhodobacteraceae; genus Yoonia. The sequence goes on from JBLHTS010000079.1 coordinate 10,748, forward strand.
TCAGTTCAAACGATCCAACCCATGCCGCCAGAGTGCGCGGAATACCTGTAAAGCCCATCGAAACCGACAGGAAAGCAGCGCCGGCCAGAATCAGGGTAACCATGCAAGTGGTCTTAGTAGCTCCTGTTACGCTTTCAGTGAACGATGTCCATGTCAGATTGCCACTCACCGCCGACAAAAATAGCGCCCCTAGAACACCAATGGCCGCTGCCTCTGTAGGAGTGGCAAAACCGGCATATATAGAGCCAATCACCCCGAAAATCAGACCCAGCATGGGAAACAGTCCCGCAGTTGCGCGCACACGCTGCAAGAACGGAATATGCGGCTCAGGCGGTGGTGTCCGGTCAGGATAGAGAAGTGACCACGCCATGATGTAGCCCATGAACAACACCATGAGCATAAGGCCTGGCAGAATCCCTGCAATGAATAGACGGCTGATCGACACCTCGGCGGCAACACCGTAGACAATCAAGATGATCGAGGGCGGTATCAGGAACCCGAGCGTCGCCGAACCCGCCAAACTACCCACGATCATCTTCTGATCGTAGTTGCGCTTTTCCAATTCGGGGATCGTAATGCGCCCTATAGTGGCCGTGGTCGCCGCGGAAGACCCCGAGACGGCCGCAAACAGCCCACAGCTCACTACATTGACATGCAGCAGACGCCCCGGCAGCGCGTTCATCCAAGGGGCCAGACCGTTGAACATGTTCGCGGCAAGGCGGGTTCGATAGAGAATCTCGCCCATCCAGATGAACAAGGGCAAGGCTGTCAGCGCCCAGGACCACGATTGCGCCCAGATGGTGGTCGCCATAATTGGACCAGCGGGAGCGTTTGTGAACGCAGCAATTCCGATATATCCGACAATCGCGAGCGTAAGGGCCACCCAGATTCCGAATGACAGCAATAGCAGCATGGCCCCGATCAGGACGAGGGCGACGATGTTTGGGTCCATGCTACTGTGATCTCCAGAACTAATGGGGCAATTCGCCCGGTGCATCGTTGGTCCGGCGCGTCATTGCGCCGGCTGTCTTAGTGTCCAAGATATTAGCGCCCCAGTTGCGCACACGGCCCTGCGTACTGTATTATTAGGGGTCGGCCAGTCCATCTTTGCCTTGGCCCTCTGCCGTGCGTTTAGTCTCGTTTTCATCAAACGCGGTCGGGCGCCCGACAATAGCGCTGAACAAATCCTCAAGGATGGCGATAGCAAATAACGTTACACCAACTGCCATGCCCATCTGGGGGATCCAGAGCTGCACCGGAACCAAGCCCGAAGTCACCTCGCCGCGCGTCGCGTTCTGCACCACCATAAAAATGGTATGGTAGGCCAACAGGACGGTGATTGTCGCCGCCACAGAAAGCGTCAGAATTAGCATTATTCTGGTCCCTGTACCGCCGAGAGCCTGAATAAACAGCGTGACACGAATGTGACTTCCGCTTCGGAAGCTGTAGGCCAGCCCGAGGAAAGAGGTCGCCGCGAGGCAGAATCCAGCAAACTGGTCTGCTGACGGTATCATTGCCCCGAACTGTCTCGCCACAATCTGGGCTGTTACGATGACGCAGATGGCAACCAAAAATATCCCTGCCAGCGCGCCAGACGCCTTGTAAATAGCATTCAGGGAACGTGTGATCATTTAATGTTGATCCTCTCGCGACAAAGGGACGTGCGAAGCATACGAAGGCCGCGCTATATTGGAATGTCGGGAAGGACCGACGGATCAAAACCGCCGACCTCCCCGACTTAAACGATCACTTTACTGCATCGAGAATTGCTTGGCCCTCTGGGCCAACGCTCTCGGCCCATTCCATCGCCATCTTTTTACCGACAACCGCCAAGTCTGCCGACAAAGCCTCGTTGATTGAATGAACTGTCATGTGGTTCTTGAGCTCCGCCACCGATGACGCGGCGACACTCTCACTCATTTCCCAACCACGCGTTTCCGCAGCCGCGGCAGCGTCAAGCATTGCTTGTTGTTGGTCTTCGGGCAGGCTCGCAAAAGATGCCTCGTTCACGATGATCATGTTCTTAGGCATCCAAGCCTGAAGATCGTAGAATTCAGTGGTGAAATCCCATGCCTTGGTGCGTGCACCGGTAGCCCCGGAAGTCACCATCGCATCGACGATCCCTGTAGAGAACGCCTGCGGAATTTCGACCGCCTCGATGTTGGTTGGAGAAGCACCGAGCAGCTCTGCCATACGCGCGGTCGTCGCGTTATATGTCCGGAAGCGCATACCTTCCAGATCACTGCCAGCCATCAGCTCTTTGTTGGTGTAGAACCCTTGGCCAGGCCACGGAACTGCATACAGCAGGCGA
>JBLHTS010000080.1:0-13034 GCA_047627695.1 Yoonia sp.
ATGATCTGGCCGGACGCAGCGGTTGGACAAATGAGCGTGAAGTGCTGCACCTGTTGCGCACGGTCCTTGGCAAAATTCGTGATCACTTGCCTGTCAATGAAATGGCACAGTTTTCTGCACAATTGCCAACGATCCTGCGGGGCATGTTCTATGAGGGCTGGCAGCCCAAGAAAACACCCGTCCGCGAACGCCATGCGGCAGAATTCATGGCAGACGTCGAAGAAAGCATAGGCGATGTTCAGGATTATCGCGGCGAAGGAGACATCGTGGCGGTCTTTAAAACCATCAACGCGCATATTTCGCGCGGCGAAGTCGAAGACGTGCGCGCGTGCCTTCCGCGAGAGCTGCGTGATCTGTGGCCCGCGCCTTGACAAACATCAATTTCGGGACTGCGCATTGGCTTAGTCAGAACCCCACATACAACATAACAAACGAGGCCCATCATGAGATTTCTCCCCCTGGTTGCCCTTTTGCTCGTCGCCAGTTGCGCCGGTGAAGGGCGTTATCCTGTATCTGGCGATGAATGTGGGCCCACTGATCCCGTGCTGACCCTTGATGCAGCCGATTGCACCGCGCCAGCCGTCGGATAGAAACGGGTGGATCCCGCCTCTCTGATCGCCCTTGGTGCGTTGTTCTTTGGTGGTCTGATCGCTGACATCATTTCGCGCAAAACAGGGTTGCCTCGGGTGACTCTGTTTTTGTTTATCGGGCTTGCGGCAGGCGGGGCGGGGTTTGACCTGATCCCCGCAGATCTGCAGGCGTGGTATGACATGTTATCGGTGATCGCTCTGACGATGGTGGCGTTCTTGCTGGGCGGTGGTTTGCACCGCGAAACGCTGCGCCAGCACGGGCGCGCCATTATTGCGATTTCATTGGCAATCGTGTTGGGCACGCTTGGCATCGTCAGCATAGGTTTGACCGCGCTTGGATTGCCGTTCGGCCTTGCGTTGTTGCTGGCCGCGATTGCGACGGCCACGGCACCTGCGGCAACCAGTGATGTGATCAAACAGTCGGGGATCGACAACGACTTTACCCAAACCTTGGGCGGGATCGTGGCAATTGACGATGTCTGGGGGCTGATCGGGTTCAGCGTCGTACTGGTTGTCGTGGCGGGGCTGCAAGGCCAAGAACACCTTGCTGGCCTGTCACACGCCGCGTGGGAAATTGGCGGAGCAATCATGTTGGGGTTGGTCATCGGCGGGCCTGCGGCGATGCTAACCGGACGTTTGCGCGACGGCGAACCACTTCAGATTGAAGCGCTGAGCCTTGTGTTTTTGTCCGCAGGTCTGTCGCTATGGCTGGAGGTGTCGTTTCTGATCACCGGTATGGTTGTGGGTGCTGTGATCGTCAATCTGGCCGCGCATCACACCAAAGCATTCCACGAAATCTCGCATATTCAATGGCCGTTTGTGGTGTTGTTTTTTATCCTCGCAGGCGGCGCGCTGGATGTCGCAGTCGCAACCACATTGGGCGGTATCGGCTTGGGCTTTGTGGTCTTACGCACCTTCGCGCGGATTGCAGGCGGCTGGGTCGGCGTCGTAATCGCGGGGGAACCTGTACGCAGCGGCCCGTGGTACGGGATAGCCCTATTGCCCCAAGCGGGGGTCGCGATCGGCATGTCCTTGATCGCGGCACAACGCTTTCCAGACTGGGGGCCGCAGATTATCGCGCTGACCATTGGCACAACGGTCGTGTTCGAAATCTTCGGGCCCATCGCGACACTGATCGCAATCAAACGCATCAAAGACGAAACCTAGCCCTACCAGACCCGCGTCCGCGTCGCCTGATCTGCGGAATGCAAAGAGCCTATCAGATTTGCCAGCGTGATAATTCCCATCAGTTTATGATCCTCGACCACCATGAACTTGCGTGTGCCGGTTTGCGCAATCAGCGTCATCAGCTTTTCGACCGGCATATCGGGCGGGATTGTCGCGGCCACATCAAGGCCCGCAAAGACATCACCGATGCGGGTGCTGGTCCAGTTGTCGCGGTCAATTGCGGCAAGCACATCCCTGTCCATCAGACCAATCAGAACACCGTCTGCCACCACCGGAGCAAAGCTGATCCGGTGTTTCAGCATGACCTGATTCACAAATTCCGACAGGGTCAATTCCGGAGACACCACAACGGGGTTCCGGATCATCACTTCACCTGCGGTTTTGCCCGCAAACGTGCTTTGCATCAGCTGGTTTTGATAGGCGGACCGTGCCGCCCCCAGTACGAAAAAGCCGATCAGGACATACCAAAACCCTGCCGCGACAGCGCCCTGAAACACCGCCATCAGGCCAAACGCCATCAGGCAATATCCAAAGAACATGCCAGACCGCGTGGCCGCTCTTGTCGCCTTCAGGACATCTCCGTGACGGTACCAAAGATAGGCGCGCAAGATGCGGCCTCCATCCATCGGGAAGGCGGGGACCATGTTAAACACCGCAATAATCAAGTTGACCGTCGCCAAATATACCAAAACTGTGCCAAAGCCTTCAGAGGCAGAAATACTTTGCCACACCCCGCTAAGGGCCCAAAAAACAATGGCAAGGACGACGCTCATCGCGGGGCCAGCGGCGGCGATCCAAAGTTCCGACATGGCCGATGGGGGTTCGTTTTCCAACTCTGCCACGCCACCGAACAAGAAAAGGGTAATTGCTATGATACGCACGCCAAACCGGCGCGCGACGACCGAATGGGCCAATTCATGCAACAAAAGTGACCCGAAAAAGCCAAGCATCGCGACAACCGACAGTACCAGATAGGTCGCACCTGATTGATCGGGCATTGTTGTCGGAAAATACAGGGTCGCCAGCGTCCAGGTGATCAGCCCAGCGATAAGAAACCAACTTGGGTCCAGCTTGATTTCAAATCCATCCAAAACAAACAATTTGATCGCGTTCGAGAACATTTTGGAACCTCGCCTTTTGCATCAGGCTACCCGCTGACAAGCGTAGAGGAATTGAGCAATGTCAAAACGCACAAACAAAAACACGCCAGAACATGCCCATGAGCATTCCCGCCACGACCCTGACCAACAGCCTTTTGCTGTTCACTTTGTGCGCAGCGGTTGTTTGGTTTGCAGGCGCGCGGCTTGCCTATCTGGCCGATGCGCTGGCCGACCGCTTCAATCTGGCGAAATCACTGGTGGGCTTGTTGCTTTTGTCGCTGGCCACGTCCCTGCCAGAGGTCGCAACTACCCTGTCAGCGGCCGTTAGTCAGGCGCAAAACCTTGTGCTGAACAACCTTTTTGGCGGCATTGCCTTGCAGACCGCAATCCTTGGGGTCGCTGATTTCTGGGCGCGGGGGCCGATAACCAACTATCCGCGCAAAGCCAACCACGCGCTTGAAGCCACGCTTCTGGTGCTTTTGCTTTCGCTCACGCTGATTGTCACAATGATGGACGAACCTGTTTCGTTATTTCAAATCGGCCCCGGCAGCGTGTTGATTGCATTTTGTTATGCGGGCACGATCTGGTTGTTGCGCCGCTACGACGGATCAAGCGACTGGGTCCCCGTCGATCTGCCCGAACCGCAAGCGCCACAATTTTTAGACGTCCTCGACGATGCAATCACCAACCGGTCTTTGATTGTCCAAATCATCGCTGCTTGTGTTGCAATCCTGATCTTCGGCTTGTTGCTTGTGGTTCTGGCAGAGCGTATCGCCGTGCAATCAGGGCTTGGCACCAGCTTTATTGGCGTGACGTTGCTGGCGGGGGCGACGTCCTTGCCAGAACTGACCACCAGCATCACCGCCGCGCGTATCGGGGCCTATACGATGGCGATCTCGAATATTTTTGGCAGCAACCTGATCATGCTGGTTTTGGTGTTTCCGGCCGATATCCTGTACCGGGGCGGGCCGATCTTGCAGGGCGCATCACCGACGGTTAGTCTTGCACTGGCCTTCGGGATTGCGGTGACCGCAATCTATCTGGTCGGGCTGATCGTGCGGCGCAAACCGCGCATCGGCGTGCTGGGCCTTGATTCAGTGTTGGTAATGGTCACGTTTCTGGTCAGTCTGGTGGCGTATTATTTCGTACGCTAATCCGACGCTGGAAACCGCACACCCGAGATGTCCGCGATAAAGAACTGAAAATACGCGTCTGTGCCAAAGTGGTTACCCGCCTCGACATGGCTGGGCACGGTAAAGCCCGCGAAGGTCCGATAGTCGCTTAGCTGCCCGCCAAAGGGCTGCAACCGATAGGTTTTATCCGCGTTGGCGTTGCTCCAGCGTTGGAATTGAACGGTCACGGGACGGCCTTGCGCATCCACAGTCATATCGACCGCTTGCATCAGATCGCCATCGCTGATGGTCACACGCGCAGTGGACGCATCCACCGCAGCCCATGTAATTCCCGGACCAGGTAACAGGGCGGCGGGGGTCCAAAACACGGCCTCTGCCGCGAACCGCCCAAAGGCCGCGCGCGTGTGATCGTGGGTGCCGCCTATGCGGGCAACGGGTGCTAGTCCCATTAGCCAAAATCGGGTCCACTTTCCACTGTCCGACCCCGATACATGCATCAGCCCGCGCGCGGCCGACATGCGCCAGATAAACCCGTGCGGCGCTGCCAACGTCTGGGTCGCTGTCATTTCCAGATAGTTGGGCGCATCTTTGGTCCCAAGACTGAATTGTCCGGTCATCGCAAGGTCGGCCACGGTGTAAAGTGGTGTGCCAGTGGCGATACTAAAGCTGAAATACCGACGCGCGGCGTCTGGCAGATCAGCGACCATCGCAGGATCAAACAGGGCGGGGGCGTGCGGCTGAAAGTCCAGCAGACGGGCACGCTCGACCTGATCAGCGCGGATATCCAAGCCCCGCCATAGGCCCAGTGACCCCAACAGAATAACACAAACCATTGTGAGAAAGACGCTCATGGTGAAGGCCTCAGGTCTGGTGAACATAGGTTCCAGGCGCGTCACATAGTGGTGGATACATGTGCGATCCCGTCTTGGGCGGTTTGGCTGGTTTAGCGCTTTGCCCCTCCAGCCACTCCGTATATTCAGACCACCATGACCCCGCCACAGGATCATTGCCCGCAAACCACGCATCCGGCCCAATATAATGCGCGCCACTGGCACGGTGCGCCATGCGGTAGTGCCGCCCCTTATGCCCCGGTTCACTGATGATCCCGCCGTTATGCCCGCCATTGGTCAGCACAAAAGTCAGGTCGCAATCGGTGAAAAGCTTGGTCTTATAAACCGACCGCCAAGGCGCGATATGGTCTGTTTCGGTTCCAATAACGAACATCGGCAGGGCGATATCCTTAAGCGCGATCACACGTCCTTCAACCGCAAAGCGCCCGGCGGTCAGGCGGTTTTCCAAGAACAACCCGCGCAGATATTCCGAATGCATCCGCGCGGGCATACGGGTCGTGTCGCCGTTCCAGACCATGATATCGCTTGGCAGGTCCTCGATCCCCAAAAAATACCGGTTCACGGCGCGGGTATAAATCAGATCCTCGGCCCTGATCGACGCAAATGTGCGCGTCATCTGCGGGCGATCCAGATAGCCCTGTTCCCACATCATATCCTCGACAAAGGCAACTTGGCTTTCGTCAACAAACAGCAACAGCTCGCCCGCTTCCACGAAATCAACCTGTGCGGCCATCAGCGCCACAGAGGCCAGCCTGTCATCACCATCACGCGCCATCGTAGCGGCAGCAATCGCCAGCAAAGTCCCCCCAAGGCAATAGCCGTTGGCATGAATTTTCTGGTCCGGCACAATGTCACCGATCACATCCAATGCCGCCAGAATGCCGCGTTTGCGGTAGTCTTCTAGCGACAGCTCAGCCTGATCAGCAGTCGGATTGCACCATGACATCATAAAGACCGTAAAGCCTTGCCCGACTAGATAATTCACCATCGAATTTTCGGGCGACAGGTCCAAAATGTAATATTTCATGATCCACGCAGGCACGAACAAGATCGGCTCGGATTGGGTGTTGGGGGTTTGCGGCGTGTATTGGATCAACTCGAACAGATCATTGCGAAACACCACCTTGCCCGATGTGCAGGCCAGATCAGGACCGATCTGATAGCCCTCTGGCGCGGGTTTGTGTTCCTGCGTCAGCGTCTGCATCAGGTCTTGGGTAAAATGCGTGGCCCCTTCAATCAAGTTCTGGCCGTGCTGGCGGGTGGTGGCTTCGATGATTTGCGGATTGGTCAAAGGAAAGTTTGACGGCGACACTAGATCAAGCATCTGGCGCACCTGAAACTGGGCGCGATCGGTGTCTTGGCTTTGCACGCCACGGATATCGTCAGTGGCGTGGTCCCACCAGTCTTGCATGGCCAGAAACCCCTGTTTCCAGATATTGAACGGAGGTTTATCCCATGCCGCATCAACAAAACGGTGATCATAGGCTTTGGGCGCAAAGGGCGCGTTGGTTGCGGCCTTCGCGCCCGACCACGCACCGGCGGCATACCCCATCATTTGCAGCGTATTTTTCTGCGCCCTCTCGGCCAGTTCCAACTGACGCCCCGGTGCGCGGGACAAATGCAGCGCCCAGTCGTGCCATGTTTCCGTCATCGCATGGGGAGAAATACCGCCCGTCATTTTGGCCACGGCGGCACGGATCGCGCGGTCAAGGTTTTGATGGGGATGCGCCTGCGGGGCAGAGACCTGCGGGATCACAGCGGGGACTTGCGCGGGTGTTTTAGATTTCGTTTTGGGCATTTTGCACGCGTCCATTTGAATGTATCGCAACCATAATACGTAGATAGGATGGCACGGTCTTTGATCTGCATCAGTCCGGTCGCGCTTGACGGCGCGTTTCTTGTCAGAAATGACCAGTGTAGCGTCACGCAGCAGGTACACCATGACCCAATCCATGACCCCAACAGAAGCTTTGGCCTATTTCGACAGCCTTGATCCGGTCGACATCGACGCAATGATCGGCGACTGGCGCGGCTCAGAGGTGCCCACAGGTCACCCCATGGACGGCATGCTGAAAGCAACGCGTTGGTTCGGCAAATCATTCCAAAGCGCCGAAGACGTGCACCCGTTGGTCCATACCGGACTGACGGGCAAGCGGTTTTCGGTCAACCCCGCATTACTGCCGATGAAGCTGGGGACGCGGCTGGGGTGGTTGCGCCCGATCACGCCACTTTTGTTTGGCGTGCTGCAACCCGTGATCACGACGCGTGCGGCCAAAGCGCGGCTACGGATGATGGATTATCGCGGTAAGACCAGTGCGACGATGATCTATGACGCCAAGCCGATCAACGATGTGTTCCGCAAGATTGACGAAGATACCGTACTGGGTCTGATGGATCATCGCGGGGACGCACATCCGTTCTTTTTCAAGCTGACCCGCCTGTGATGAGCGCGTCTAGTTCACATAGCAGATGACTGTCAGGCGCTAGGCCGTTTTGCCACGCAAGTAGGCCAGCAGATCATCAAAACTGCGCATCTGGTCATAATCCGCCTCTGGCATCGGCAAGGACAGGTCTTTGCCTAGGGCCGTGATCAGCGTCATGAAATCCATGGAATCAATGTCGAATTCCTCGCGCAAATCGGCCATGGGGTCGATGTCATCAAGCGGAATTTCGGGGGCAATGCGGCCCAGATGCTTTGCCAGCAAAGCGTGGATTGGATCGTCTGTCATAACGCCTCCGGATGTTGCATATTTTTGATGATGGCGCGCAGGAATTTTGCGCCATTATGCCCGTCGCTGACACGGTGATCTGCGGCCAGCGTGATCTTTGCGATGCTTCGCGGCTCAACTTGGCCATCGACGACCGCAGGCTGCAAACTGGGTGTGCCGATGCCCACGATCGCCACTTGCGGCGGGAAAATCACGCCCGTGATCCCCGCGACACCCCGGTCGCCCAAACTGGTCAGAGTAATGGTCGGATCGGACAGTTCGCGCGCGCGAAACCGCCCTTGGCGGACACGGCAAACTAGATCTTTGAGACGTGTCATCAGCGCATCCAGATCACCCTCGGTTGCGTCGTGCAGGGCAGGGGCAACCAATCCACCACTGCGCAGATTGATCGCCATGCCCAGATGTACGGCGTCACTGGGGGTAAAGGTGCCATCCTCGAAATACCCGTTGAAATCGGGATATTTCTGCGCGGCCAACGCCACGGCACGGATGTAAAGCACGCCAAGCGCCAGCCGCGCGTCGGGGGGCAGGTCGGCGTTATGGGTCGCGACAAAGTCCTCGGCCTTCGTCAAATCGACCGTATCGGACAGGTAGTAATGCGGGATCTCTCGCTTCGAACGCGTCATCGCCGCCGCAATTGCCTGCCGCATATCCGACATCGGGGCGGGCTTGGGTGCGCTATCTGGAATATCCGTAAGCGAGATGACTTTGCCCGCGCCCAAACTGCCCAAATCAAACCCCGTTTGCGCGGCACGCCTGCGCGCGGCAGGGCTGACCTGTTGCCGGTCGGTCTGCGGTGGCAGTTCTGGCGGCGGGACGCTAGGTGTTTCTGGCGCTTGCGGCGGGGTGGGCGGATCAACTGGCTGCGGGGCCTCTGGCGGGGCGGAGGCAGGCGTTGGGTCGGCAGGTTGCGGCACATCTGGCGTGTCGCTAGCGCGGATCAATGCGATGGGGGTGCCTACAGGGACTTTGGTGCCAAGGGGCACCAGCCATTTATCCAAGAAACCGTCCTCGAACACCTCGATTTCGATCGCACCTTTTTGGGTTTCAACCGCCGCGATAATATCGCCGCGATGCACCGGATCACCGGCGGCCACCAGTTGTTCAACCAAGGTCCCGTCCTCCATATCTGCGCCCAAAGAGGGCATGACGAATTCGGTCATGGCTTTTGCTCCATCACCTTTTTAACCGCCACGACAATCGTCTCGACCTGCGGGATCGCGGCCTGTTCCAGATGGGCGGCGTAGGGGATCGGCACTTCTGCGCTGCACACCCGCGCAAGGGGCGCATCAAGCTCATAGAACGCATCCTCGGCCAGTCGCATCCCGATTTCAGCCGCCAGACTGCCACTGCGCCAACCTTCGTCTACGATCAACGCACGGTGGGTACGGCACACGCTGCCAAGGATCGTATCCATATCGAGCGGGCGCAAACTGCGCAGGTCTATGACCTCGGCGTTGATCCCATCCTTGGCCAGCGCCTCTGCCGCATCAAGCGTTTTGAACAGCGATCCGCCGTAGGTAATCAGGCTGATATCCGTGCCAGCGCGACGGATGACAGCACGGTCGATGTCCACACCGCCTGCGTTTTCAGCCAGTTCCCCTTTGCGGTTATACAGCATCACATTTTCAAAGATCAGCACCGGGTCGGGGTCTTGCAGGGCGGTCCAAAGCATCCCGCGCGCATCCTCTAGCGTGGCAGGGGCGAGTATGCGCAAACCGGGGATATGCGCGTACCACCCTTCGAGCGAATGCGAATGCTGGGCGGCCAGTTGTTTACCAGCGCCCGTCGCCATGCGGATCACGACAGGCACGGCCCACTGGTTGTTGGACATATGCCGCAAGGTCGCTGCGGTGTTCATGATCTGATCAAGGGCGAGCAGGGAAAAGTTGACGGTCATCACCTCGACAATCGGGCGCATACCGGCGATCGATGCGCCAATGCCCGCGCCAGTGAATCCGGATTCCGACAGCGGCGTGTCGCGGATGCGGTCAGGGCCGAACTGATCCAGCAGGCCCTTGCTGACAGCATAGCAGCCACCATAATGGCCCACGTCTTCACCCATCAGAAACACGCGGTCGTCACGGGTCATCGCATCGTAAATCGCGGCTTTGACGGCATCGCGGTAGGTCGTTTCAATCATTTTGTCAGGCGCAGGAACGTCTGGCGGATCAGGGCGATCTGCGGACATGACGTGATCTGTCAACGTCGCGACAGGCTCGTCTGTGCCGCTTTCGGCAAAGGCGACAGCATCTGCAATCTCGGCTGCAATCTCTGACTTGATCTGGGCGACATCACCTTCATGCAGCAACCCGCTTTTCATCGCCCAAGTCTGGAACCGCACGATGGGGCCTTTTTCACGCCATTCCGTGACCTCTTCTTTTGGGCGGTAAAGCTGGGCATCGAACATCGAATGGGCGCGGAAACGGTAAGTGCGGCATTCCAGAAAATAGGGCTTTCCGGTCTCTGCGATGGTTTGCAGGGCGCGGCGCGCGGCGGCTTCGACCGCGACGACATCCATGCCGTCCACCACCTCTGACGTGATTGCATAGCTGCGGGCTTTGGCCGCGATATCAATCTCGGCTTCTGTCAAATCAAGCCGTGTGCCCATCGCATAGCCGTTGTTTTCACAGACAAACAAAACGGGCAGGCCCCAGAGCTTCGCCAAGTTCAGGCTTTCGTGGAATTCGCCCTCGGCCACAGCACCTTCGCCAAAGAAACACGCTGTCGCGGCGTCGGTACCTTGCATCCGGTCGGCCAGCGCAAGGCCGACGGCCAGCGGTAAACCACCGCCAACAATCGCATTGCCACCATAGAAATTGTGGTCCGCGTCAAACAAATGCATCGACCCGCCACGCCCACCCGCGCAGCCATTGGCCTTGCCGTACATTTCCGCCAACACCGCACCCATCGGCACGCCGCGCGCCAATGCGTGCCCGTGTTCGCGGTAGGTGGCGACCAACCTGTCTTGATCTTCCAGCAGGGGAATGATGCCTGCGGCAATCGCCTCTTCCCCATCATAAAGATGCAGGAAACCGCGGATTTTCTCTTGGGTATACGCCTCGGCGCATTTTTCTTCGAACATGCGAATACGCAGCATTGTGTGCAGCAATTCGCGGACATGGGCCGCATCAAGGCGGGGTTTGGTGCGGGTGACAGTCATTTTTCATCACTTTCCAAGGTCGTTATATCGCCCTCTGGCAGTCCCATTTCACGCGCCTTCAACAGGCGGCGCATGATTTTGCCACTGCGTGTCTTGGGCAGGTTCTGGCGAAAGGCGATGTCTTTGGGGGCCACAGCAGGGCCCAGCCGTTTGCGGGCATGGCCCATCAGATCAAGGCGCAAGTCCTCGGTCGGTTTATGACCGGGTTTCAGCGCGACATAGGCTTTGACGATTTGCCCTGCGGTGTCATCAGGCAAGCCGATCACGGCGACCTCTGCCACCGCGTCATGTTCCATCAGCGCGCTTTCAACTTCGAACGGGCCGATCAGGTGGCCCGCGCTTTTGATCAGATCGTTGGCGCGGCCCACGAACCAGAAATAGCCGTCAGCGTCGCGCATCGCCAGATCACCGCTGAGGTACCAGCCGCCCTTAAAGCATTTGTCATAGCGGGCCTGTTCATGCAGATAGCCGCGCATCATCGACGGCCAACCCGGACGTAGCGCCAGTTCGCCCATCGCCATCGGTGTGGTCAGTTCAGTGACCTGATCGCCGTCAACTTCGACAATGCCCGCTGTGATCCCGGGCAAAGGTTTGCCCATCGACCCCGGTTTGACGTCCATCGCGGCGTAATTAGCTATCATGATGCCGCCGGTTTCAGTCTGCCACCAGTTGTCGTGAAACGGCATGCCAAATGTGTTATTGCCCCAGATCACGGCCTCTGGGTTCAGTGGTTCACCGACGCTTGCCATAAACCGCAAGTCGGGGAATTTATGCACGCCAATCGCCTCGGCACCGGCCTTCATCAGCATACGAATGGCGGTGGGGGCGGTGTACCAGACGTTCACGCCTTCTGCGCTCAGAATGTCATACCAACGGCCCACGTCGAATTCGGCCTCGTCCACGATCATCGTCGCGCGGTTCGTTAGCGGCGCGATAATCCCGTAGGACGTGCCCGTCACCCACCCCGGATCAGCCGTGCACCAATACACATCGCCCGCCCGCAGATCGAGGGCAAGCCGGCCAGTCGTATCATGCGCCACAACCGCCTGATGCACATGCACCACGCCCTTGGGCTTGCCTGTGGTGCCGGATGTGAAATGCAGCAAGGCGGGGCCTTCAGGGTCCGTCAAAGCCGTTTCAAAACTGTCCGAAGCGGCATCCATCAACGGCGCAAGATCGACCGTATCAAGCACAGCACCATCAATGGTGAATACCTCTTTGAGGGTGTCCAGCGTATCACGGATGCTGGTCACTTTGCGCTTATATAGACGGGTCGAGGTGATCAGTGCATTGGCCCCGCCGATCTGCATACGGGACTGGATCGGCTCTGGCCCAAAGGCCGAAAACAACGGGCAGAACACGCAACCCGCCTTAAGTGTACCAAGCGCCGCGATATAAAGGTCCGGCACGCGGCCCAGCAGGGCATAAACCTTATCACCTTGCTGTAATCCGCGCGCGCGCAACACAGTGGCAAAGCGGTTGGTCAGATGCATCAGCTGGGCATAGGTGTAATCCGTGCGGTCGCCATTCTTGGCGATCCAGCGCAGCGCGATCTGGTCGCCATGACCTGCGGCCACATGCCGGTCGATGGCCTCGTGCGCGATGTTCAGATGACCGTCGGGCAACCCGTCCAACTTTGCTTGGGCGGTGACCCAGTCAAAACCGTCCCGTGTGGCGTTATAGTCGGCCATATTGGCCGTAATCCCAGTCTTCTTGATCAAACTTTGCTTCATCCAAGCCCCTCCGTTGGGCCCATTTTGACATGGCAACAAAGTCAACGATTGAGCGATATCAATCCTGCAATTCAAGTTTCCGACAGCATGTCGGCAAACAAGAATCGGAGGTCATCATGCAAACCAATGCCTTTCCCACCCAAGACATCAGCGACAACACCATGGGCTGTTGCCCCGCGGTTCAAACCTGCAGGCTGGGACAGATGCTTTCAGACTAATTCGAACTAGTCTCAGTTTGCGGTGGAATGCGTGAACCTAGGCGGAACAAAGCTGCCGCCAATGAGCGAGTTAGGCTGTTCGTTTGAGTTTGAAAGTAGTTGGTGAATTGAGGTGGCGTTCATGGTTGAAGTGGTTTTGGACGGAAGCATGGATGGAAACCAACTTCTGCACACTTCGCGATTGCCTGAAGGGCAGCATCGCCCGCCATCTTCGCCGAAACGGAAGGTGTGAACTCTCAGCTCGATTGTTAAGCCGCCGCCTTGTTGTTTGACGCCTGGCATTGCCAGTCATCGTCACCCCCGTGGCTAACATCAATGCCGCGCTCGTG
>JBLHTS010000081.1:0-12856 GCA_047627695.1 Yoonia sp.
GGTTTTCTTCAAGTTATAGGGGGTTTAGTGGTGCCCAGGAGAGGACTCGAACCTCCACGTCCATACAGACACCAGCACCTGAAGCTGGCGCGTCTACCATTCCGCCACCTGGGCAGGTCACGTGAAAGGCGATTTACGCGCGGTCGCGGGTCCTGTCAACGCGATTCGAGTACAAATTCCCCTGTCTGGTTTGAATCCTTGGATTGCGCCTTGTCTGGGGCAATGCTGACAGGTAAACCAACCCTGCACATTCAAGAGGCCTTCAGATGTCTAAGCTCGTCACCATTTTTGGCGGATCCGGTTTTGTCGGACGCTATATTGCCCGCCGCATGGCCAAAGAAGGCTGGCGCGTCCGCGTCGCTGTCCGCAATGTTAACGAAGCAACCTTTGTGCGCCCCTATGGTGCCGTCGGTCAGGTAGAGCCTGTGTTTTGCAATATTCGCGATGATGCCAGTGTCGCGGCCGTCACTAACGGTGCTGATGCCGTCGTGAACTGTGTCGGCGTGTTGGACGAGACGGGCAAGAATACCTTTTCTGCCGTTCAGGCCGAAGGCGCGGCCCGTATCGCGCGGATCGCTGCCGAACATGGCGTTACCCGAATGGTACATATTTCCGCAATCGGCGCGAATTCTGAAGTAGAAAGCGCCTATTCCCGTACCAAGGCCCAAGGCGAAGCCGGCGTGTTGGAACATATACCTGACGCGATAATCTTGCGCCCCTCGATCATCTTTGGTGCCGAGGATGAATTCTTTAACCGTTTCGCAGGAATGAGCCGCTTTGGTCCGATCCTGCCTGTGATCGGCGCTGATACGAAATTCCAACCGGTTTATGTTGATGATGTCGCTGCCGCTGCGACCCTAGCTGTTGTGGGCAAGGTGCCTGCGGGTGTTTACGAGCTCGGCGGCCCAGACGTGCATAGCTTCCGGGAACTGATGCAGACGATGCTTGAGATTGTTCGCCGTCGTCGCCTAATCGTGAATATCCCGTTCTGGGCGGCACGGATCATGGCCACTGCTTTCGGGATTGGTCGCGCGTTGTCGCTGGGTCTTGTCAAAGGGCCTGTGACCAAGGACCAGGTTGCCAATCTGTCGATTGATAATGTCGTGTCAGGTGATGCACTGGGCTTTGCAGCATTCGGCATCCGCCCCACCGCGATGGAGGCTGTTCTGCCTGACTATCTGTGGCGGTTCCGTCCGTCAGGCCAGTTTGACGCGATCAAAGAATCCGCCAAGAATCTGAAAAACTAAGTGTAGGCGATCCACAGCAGAACCACCCCTAGAGCGATCCGGTAGATCACATAAGGCGTGTAGTTGACGGATCTCAGCAGCCGCATCATCAGCGCCAAGGCGCAAAGTGCGGCGACAAATGACATTGCAATGACAATACCAATGTCGCGCAATGCGCCTGTATCTTCTGCGCCAATCACATCAAGGCCCAGCAATGCGGCCGAAGCAATAATGGTCGGTATCGACATCAGCATCGACAGCCGCGCGGCATCTGTTCGCGTATAGCCCAATAAACGCCCCGCCGTGATCGTGATGCCTGACCGCGACGTGCCGGGGATCAAGGCCAGCGTTTGCCACAGGCCCATCGTAATCGCGTCTTTCAACGTCCAGCTTTCTGCAGTGCGTTCGTTCGGGCCTTTTTGGTCAGCCCAGTAAAGCACTACTCCAAAGATGATCATCGTCCAGCCGATCACAGCGATCCCGCGCATGGCATCTGATAGACCTGTCACTTCCAGGATGAACCCCACGATAATCACGGGTATTGCCGCTATCAAAAGGCACAGCGCCAGAAATGCGCCTTTGGTATCGATTTTTCCGCGCAACAGCCGGAGTGTTCCGCACAGCGCCAGCCTGACGTCTGACCAAAAGTACAGAACAACTGCCGCCAACGTCCCAAGATGGGCGGCCACGTCGATGACCTGTCCTTGATCTGCCAACCCTGTCAGCGAAGGCAAAAGGATCAGGTGGCCCGACGACGAGACTGGCAGAAATTCGGTCACGCCTTGGATCAGGGCAATAAGTAGCAGATTGAATGTTGTCATG
The DNA here is from genome assembly GCA_047627695.1 of Yoonia sp. Lineage (GTDB taxonomy): Bacteria > Pseudomonadota > Alphaproteobacteria > Rhodobacterales > Rhodobacteraceae > Yoonia. Next base: position 2,049 of record JBLHTS010000081.1, read on the forward strand.
TGTCCGGTCTTTGATTCGCTTACGTCAACCTATCCGTCTAGGAAATAGGGGGAAGAGTTGATATAGGTCGCATATCGGACCTAATTTGCATAGGTTTGAGGGCGTTGGGCTTGTTGGAGCGTAAAATTACTTACATATAGGTCAGTAGTACTGCCTTTTCATTTCAAAAGAGGTGTTTTAAAAAGCGGTTCGCTCTGATTTTGGGAGGATGGCGCATGGCTGGCCAAAAGATGTTGAAGTTCACGAAGTTTGATCGGGATATGCCCGAAAAGCGACCACCAAATCTGCGTAAGCAGGACTTTGGCGAAATCTATGCAGAGTACGCGCGTGACAAAGCCGCCGAGCAGGCCAGTCGTTGCAGCCAGTGTGGTGTCCCCTATTGCCAGACCCACTGTCCGTTGCACAACAACATCCCCGATTGGCTGCAACTGACCGCCGAAGGTCGGTTGGAAGAAGCATATGAGCTAAGCCAAGCGACCAATACCTTCCCAGAAATCTGTGGCCGCATCTGCCCGCAGGACCGCTTGTGTGAAGGTAACTGCGTGATTGAGAAGTCCGGCCATGGGACTGTCACGATCGGGGCGGTCGAGAAATACATCACCGACACCGCGTTCGAACAGGGCTGGGTCAAACCGATCCGCCCGCACGTGGAACGCAGCGAAAGCGTCGGCATCATCGGCGCGGGGCCGGGCGGTTTAGCTGCCGCAGATATGCTGCGCCGCCAGGGTGTTCAGGTCACGGTATACGACCGCTATGATCGCGGTGGTGGTTTGATGACTTATGGCATTCCGGGATTTAAGCTCGAAAAAAATATCGTGATGCAGCGCATGGCGCAGCTAGAAGACGGCGGCGTGCAGTTCGTGTTGAACTGCAACGTTGGCGAAGATCTGTCTTTTGATGCGATCCGCGGCAAGCACGATGCCATTTTGATTGCGACGGGTGTCTACAAGACCCGCGATCTGCCCGATGCGACTGCTGAAGGCATCGTCGATGCGATTGATTATCTGACAGCCAGTAACCGCAAAAGCTTTGGCGATGATGTCCCGGAATTTGACAGCGGCGAATTGAACGCGATGGGCAAACGCGTGGTCGTGATCGGTGGTGGCGACACGGCGATGGACTGCGTGCGCACAGCGATCCGACAGGGCGCCGAAAGCGTCAAATGTCTTTACCGCCGGGACAAGGCCAACATGCCCGGATCCCAGCGCGAAGTGCAAAACGCCGAAGAAGAAGGTATCGAGTTTGTTTGGCTGTCCGCGCCCAATGGGTTCGAGGGTGATCCAGTGACAGGCGTAAAGGTCCAAAAGATGCGTCTAGGCGCACCTGATGCAACAGGCCGCCAAGCACCAGAGCTGATAGAAGGTGCAGACTATGTTGAAGGCGCAGATATCGTTATCAAGGCGCTAGGGTTTGAGCCAGAAGATCTACCAAAGCTATGGGGCGTTGAAGGTTTGGATGTGACCCGTTGGGGCACGATCAAGGCGGACTTCGGTACTGGTGCAACCAGCCTTGATGCTGTGTTTGCTGCAGGTGACATCGTGCGCGGTGCGTCGCTTGTTGTCTGGGCAATCCGTGACGGGCGTGACTGCGCGACTGCAATGCTGGACTATTTGGGTCAAGCAGCAGACGTCGCCGCAGAATAAAGTTCTGACCTGAAAGGTTCCGATATGAGCAAGTCTTTGACAATCTTGGCCGCACTTGCGATCACAACGCCGGTCGCTGCTCAACAAAGCTTTGCAGCGCCTGAAGGCTGCGAGGCCACATTGACAGTGCAACACAAAAGCTGTGTTCTGATAAATGTCTGGCAGTGTGATGCCGATGAACCGGGGGACCAGTGGATCGCGCTTTTGACCCAAGCGGGCATGTTCAGCCTTCAAAAGGTGGACGCAGAATTTCAATGGCTTGAAGCCTACAAAATCACTGGCAACGAAACTCTGGTCGCTCCCGCAGAAGATCCAGCATCATTGACCGAACTGTTCGAGGCACAGCTTGATACGTGGGATTTCAGCCTTGAAACCGAAGAAGGGGTGGAACGGAACGTGGGCTTTGACATGCTAACCGGCGAAACCACTGTGATCGACGGCGAAACCCTGCTGAACACCGAATTTCAGGGCCACACCCTTGATGCCGACGGCAACGAGATCGAGGCAGGCAGCGGTCGTCAGTTTGTCAGCGAAAAGCACCGCTTGTTCTTTTTCGGCGTCGGTTGGGATGACGCCAGCCCTGACGACATTATGGATATGTCCCCGGTTGAATTCATCTACCCCGGCGAGCCCGGCTTTTTCTCGAATAGCCCAAAATACGAATGCAATGTGATTGAATCCAGCTTTCAGCCGTAACCAAAACGCCGACTAGAATTCAAGCCCACCCCGTGTGGTGGCTCCGCCCTTGAAAGGAACGACCGATGACAACTTATGACCAGACTTGGGTTGCGGCTGAAGAAGCCAAACGTAAGTGGATGGCCGAAAACGGTCTTTACCGTGACAACGATGAACATGCCTCTTGTGGTGTGGGTCTTGTGGTCGCGATTGATGGCACCCCGTCGCGCGGTGTTGTTGAAAAGGGCATCAATGCGCTAAAAGCCGTATGGCACCGTGGCGCTGTTGATGCGGATGGTAAGACCGGCGATGGCGCAGGAATTCACGTGCAAATCCCCGTCCCATTCTTCGAGGATCAAATCCGCCGCACTGGCCACGAGCCGAAAACCGACAAGATGATCGCCGTAGGTCAGGTGTTCCTGCCGCGCACGGATTTCGCCGCCCAAGAACGCTGCCGCACGATTGTCGAATCTGAAGTACTGCGAATGGATCACTATATCTACGGCTGGCGCCATGTGCCGGTGAACACCGAAGTACTGGGCGAAAAGGCCAACGCGACCCGCCCCGAGATTGAACAAATCTTGATCCGCTGTGAAAAAGACATAGATCATGAGCAGTTCGAGCGCGAGTTGTACATCATTCGCCGCCGGATCGAGAAAGCAGCGACCGCTGCGGGCATTGCTGGCGTCTATATCTGTTCGTTGTCGTGCCGTTCGATCATCTACAAAGGCATGATGTTGGCCGAGCAGGTTGCAGAGTTCTATCCCGACTTGATGGACGCCCGTTTTGAATCCGCATTTGCGATCTATCATCAGCGCTATTCCACGAACACATTCCCGCAGTGGTCACTGGCACAGCCGTTCCGCATGTTGGCCCATAACGGCGAAATCAACACGCTTAAGGGCAACGTGAACTGGATGCGCAGTCATGAAATCCGCATGGCGTCGAATGCATTTGGCGACAGGGCCGAAGACATCAAGCCGATCATCCCATCGGGTGCCTCGGACAGCTCCGCGCTTGATTCCGTATTCGAAGTACTGGTCCGTGCGGGCCGCAATGCCCCAATGGCCAAAACCATGATGGTCCCAGAGGCGTGGTCCCAGCAAGCCGTCGAAATGCCCCAAGCGTGGCAGGATATGTACGGCTATTGCAACGCAGTGATGGAACCTTGGGATGGTCCTGCTGCATTGGCGATGACTGACGGGCGCTGGGTTTGTGGTGGTTTGGACCGCAATGGCCTGCGCCCTTTGCGCTATGTTGTTACAGGTGACGGACTTTTGGTGGCTGGGTCTGAGGTTGGCATGGTGCCGATCGACGAAGCAACCGTTGTCGAAAAGGGAGCGCTTGGCCCCGGTCAGATGATCGCCGTCGATATGCAAGACGGTCGTTTGTATCACGACAAAGAGTTGAAAGATAAACTCGCAGCGGCGCAACCGTTTAGCGAATGGGTTGAACGTGTCGTTGACCTGAACAATTTGATGCGCGACGTGCCGGAAAAAGCGTTGTTTGAAGGCGCGGAACTGCGCAAACGTCAGGTTGCCGCCGGTTACAGCATTGAAGAGCTCGAACAGGTGCTGGCCCCAATGGCCGAAGACGGCAAGGAAATGATTGCGTCGATGGGTGATGATACGCCGTCGGCTGTTCTGTCCAAGCAGTATAGGCCGCTATCGCATTTCTTCCGCCAGAATTTTTCGCAGGTCACTAACCCACCGATCGACAGCTTGCGTGAAAGTCGCGTGATGTCGCTGAAGACGCGTTTTGGCAACCTCAAGAACGTGCTGGACGAAGATTCATCGCAGACTGAAATCCTGCAGTTGGCTAGCCCTTTTGTCGGCAACGCAGAATTTGACGAAATGGTGCGCCAGTTTGGTGACAGCGTCGCGTTCATTGATTGTACGTTCGAGGTCGGCCGCGGCGCGCTAAATGCAGGTTTGGAACGCATCCGTTCCGAGGCAGAAGACGCCGTGCGCTCTGGCGCAGGTCATATCGTTTTGACCGACCAGCACCAGTCAGGGGATCGCTTGCCGATGCCGATGATCCTTGCGACATCTGCTGTGCATTCCGGTCTGACCAAAAAGGGTTTGCGTACTTTCTGTTCGATCAACGTGCGTTCCGCTGAGTGTATCGATCCGCATTACTTTGCCGTGCTGATCGGCTGTGGTGCAACGACCGTGAACGCCTATCTGGCCCAAGATTCCATCGCGGACCGCCTGCGCCGTGGGCTGATCGATGGCACTTTGACCGAGGCGATGAACCGCTACCGCGCGGCGATTGATGCGGGTTTGTTGAAGATCATGTCGAAGATGGGAATTTCGGTTCTGTCATCTTACCGCGGCGGTCTGAACTTTGAGGCTGTGGGCCTGTCCCGCGCCATGGTTGCCGAATATTTCCCTGGCATGCATTCACGCATCTCTGGCATCGGGACCAATGGTATCCAGACCAAACTGGAAGAGGTCCATGCGCGCGGCTGGAAAGGCAGCACCGATGTGTTGCCCATCGGTGGTTTCTACAAAGCCCGCCGTTCGGGTGAAAAGCACGCTTGGGAAGCGCAGACCATGCATATGCTGCAAGCCGCCTGTAACAACGCGAGCTATGCTTTGTGGCAGCAGTATTCGAAATCAATGCAATCGAACCCACCCATTCACTTGCGAGATTTGCTAGCTATCAAGCCACTTGGCTCAGCAATTCCGATTGAAGAAGTCGAAAGCATTACTGCGATCCGCAAGCGGTTTGTGACACCCGGCATGTCTTTGGGAGCGCTGTCGCCAGAGGCGCATAAAACGCTGAACGTCGCAATGAACCGTATCGGTGCAAAGTCCGACAGCGGAGAAGGTGGCGAAGATCCAGCGCACTTCCACCCTGAACCCAACGGTGACAACCCCTCTGCGAAGATCAAGCAGGTGGCGTCGGGTCGTTTTGGTGTCACCGCCGAATACTTGAATGCCTGCGAAGAGCTTGAAATCAAAGTCGCTCAAGGTGCCAAGCCCGGCGAAGGTGGTCAACTGCCCGGTATGAAGGTCACCGACCTAATTGCGCGTTTGCGCCATTCGACCAAAGGCGTGACGCTGATTTCACCGCCGCCGCACCACGATATTTACTCGATCGAGGATCTCGCGCAGCTGATCTATGACCTCAAGCAGATTAACCCGCGTGCGAAGGTGACTGTGAAGCTGGTGTCGTCGTCAGGTGTTGGCACGATTGCGGCTGGAGTGGCCAAGGCCAAGGCCGATGTGATCCTGATTTCAGGGCACAACGGCGGCACGGGTGCTTCGCCTGCGACATCGATCAAGTACGCAGGCCTGCCATGGGAAATGGGTCTGACAGAGGCGCATCAGGTGCTTGCGATGAATAATCTGCGCGAGCGGATCACGCTGCGCACCGATGGTGGTCTGCGCACCGGTCGTGACATCGTCATGGCCGCGATGATGGGGGCCGAGGAATACGGTATTGGCACCGCTGCCTTGATCGCGATGGGCTGTATCATGGTCCGCCAATGCCAGTCGAACACCTGCCCCGTGGGCGTTTGTACGCAAGACGAAGCGCTGCGTGAAAAATTCACGGGTAACGCTGAAAAGGTTGTGAACCTGATCACGTTCTATGCGACCGAAGTGCGCGAAATTCTTGCCTCGATTGGTGCGCGGTCCTTGGGTGACGTGATCGGCCGTGCTGATCTGTTGACCCAAGTGTCACGTGGGTCGGCGCATCTGGATGATCTGGACTTGAACCCGCTTTTGATCACGGTCGATGGCGCAAACAAGATCACCTACGATCGCAATCGTCCGCGCAATCCTGTCGATGACACGCTGGATGCGCAAATCGTGCAGGATGCTGCGCGTTTCTTGAACGACGGCGAAAAGATGCAGTTGGACTATGCGGTGCAGAATACGCTGCGGACCATTGGCACACGAACCTCCAGTCATATCGTCCAGCAGTTTGGTATGCGCAACGCGCTGCAACCTGATCACTTGACGGTGAAATTGCGCGGCTCTGCGGGTCAGTCTTTGGGTGCTTTTGCCACCCTGGGGCTAAAGCTTGAAGTGTCAGGCGATGCCAATGACTATGTTGGCAAGGGTCTATCTGGTGGCACGATTGTCGTGCGGCCACCGATGGTCAGCCCGCTTGTGGCGTCCGAAAATACGATCATCGGCAACACTGTGCTTTACGGTGCGACAGCGGGCTATCTTTTTGCGGCTGGCCGCGCGGGCGAGCGTTTCGCTGTGCGGAACTCTGGCGCGCATGTGGTGATTGAGGGCTGCGGGACCAACGGTTGTGAATACATGACCGGTGGTGTGGCTGTAATCCTTGGCACGATTGGCGCAAACTTTGGCGCCGGCATGACGGGTGGGATGTCCTATATCCATGACCCCAAAGGCGAAGCGGTTGATCTGATCAACATGGAAACGCTTGTGATCTGCCCTGTGACAGTCGCCCATTGGGAAGGCCAGTTGAAAGGTCTGATTGAACGCCATGCTGCAGAGACGGGTAGCCGCAAGGCTGCGGACATTTTGCAGCACTGGGACATGGAAAAAGGGAACTTTTTGCAGATTTGCCCCAAAGAAATGCTGATCCATTTGCCCCAACCGTTGATGGTTGAAGAAACCGCGATTCCTGCGGAGTAAATGACACGCCCTCGCGCCTAAACGCGTGCGGGGGCGGTTCATCTTCTTGACCTGTTCACCCCAGCTATGGCTTATGGTCTGTGATGGCCCAGACGAGCACAGCAAATAAAGGCACGGCAAAAAAGCCGGCACCCAAAAAGAAACCTGCGACGAAAACCGAAAAGCTTGGGCTTATAGCGCGGCTGCGGCGGTTTTTCCGGCGGATGTTCTTGTGGGGGTTTCTGGCCGTCTTTGGGTCCATGCTCTTGTGGACTTTGCTTTACGCGGTCATCAACCCGCCGACCACGCCCTACATGCGCGCCGAAGGGAAGCGGCTTGTGAGTATCAAACATGAGTGGGTCGCGATTGAGGATATTGCGCCGGTTATGGCCCGTTCGGTAGTTGCGGCTGAAGACGCGAATTTCTGCCTACATTGGGGATTGGACGTGAACGCGATCCGTGACGCAGTTGATCGCGGGCGCGGGGGTGCATCGACGATCTCGCAGCAGGTCGTCAAGAATGCGTTTCTCTGGCACGGGCGTAGCTGGTCGCGCAAAGCGATCGAAGCGGTTTGGACACCCCTGACCGAGGCCGTTTGGTCCAAGCGCCGGATTGTTGAAATCTATCTGAACGTCGCTGAATTTGACGAGGGCGTTTTTGGTGTGCAGGCCGCAGCGCGTCACTATTTTAGTGTAAATGCTGCGAATTTATCAGCGCTTCAGTCCGCGCGACTGGCAGCGATTTTGCCTGCGCCCAAGAACCGTTCGGCATCGAACCCGAGTTCTTTCACCCGCAACCGGACTGCATCAATCATCAGCGGTGCTGCGACAATCGCCGCAGATGGCCGCGCAGATTGTTTTGAACGCTGACGCCCATTGATCAGGGTGGCCGCATGCTGCATTGAAGAGGTAATCCATGAATGAGCTCCCGATGAACACCCTCTATCATTATCCATTGTCCCCGTTTTCCCGCAAAGTCCGTCTTTCTTTGGCAGAAAAGAAGATCGAGGTCGGCTTGGTCGAAGAGCGGTATTGGGAAAAGGACGCAGAGTTCATGCGCCGCAATCCCGCGGGCAAGGTGCCTATCTTGAAGATGGGCAGCCGTATGATGTCCGACAGCACCGCGATTTGCGAGTACCTCGAAGAAACCTATCCCACACCGCCGCTGTTGCCGCAAACTGTCGAAGGGCGGTACGAAGCGCGGCGTTTGGTCGGTTGGTTTGACGACAAGTTTTTCCACGAAGTGACCGCAAAGCTAACCGGAGAACGGGTTTACCGAAAAGTTATGGGCACCGGTTATCCTGACAGCACTAATGTCAAAGCAGGTGCAAAGGCGATCAAGTACCACCTCGATTATTTGGCTAGCTTGTTAGAGCATCGCCGTTGGATCGCTGGAAATGAGATGACGCTTGCCGACTTTGCCGCCGCCGCCCAACTGTCGTGTCTGGACTATACTAGCGATGTGGACTGGAACCGGCATGAGGTTCTTAAGGACTGGTACGCCAAGATCAAATCCCGTCCAGCATTCCGATCAATTTTAGCCGATGAGGTGCCCGGTTTTCAACCGGCGGCGCATTATGCTGATCTGGATTTTTAGAGAGGCCAGCCCTCGTCCTGTAGGGACCTCCCCGAGGTATTTAGGAGCAGAAAAAGCATGAAGGCGCGGTTGGTATCATTCGCGACCGAGGCAGGATTTGCCAAGGTTGGGATTTGCAGGCCCGACGAGGTGCCTGAATTGCCTGACCGCTTGGCCGCCTTTGTAGATGAAGGCATGCATGGCCAAATGGGGTGGATGGCTGAGCGGATGCAATGGCGCGCCAATCCTGCCGCACTTTGGCCAGAAGCGAAGTCGGTGATTATGTTGGCGGAACCTTACACGCCCGAGCATGATCCATTGGCCGTGTTGGAAGAGCCGGACCGCGCTGCGATCAGTGTTTACGCACAGAACAAAGATTACCATAATATCGTTAAGAAACGGTTGAAGAAGATTGGGCGCTGGTTGATTGAACAGGTGCCGGATGCGCAGATAAAGGTGTTTGTAGATACTGCTCCCGTAATGGAAAAGCCGTTGGCGCAGGCCGCTGGTTTGGGCTGGCAAGGCAAGCATACCAACTTGTTGTCCCGAGATTTGGGCAACTGGTTTTTCTTGGGCGCGATTTTCACAACTGTGGAACTACAGCCCGACGAAGCGGATGTCAGCCATTGTGGATCTTGTACCGCCTGTCTGGACATTTGTCCGACCGAGGCATTTCCCGCACCTTACCGGTTGGACGCGCGACGCTGCATTTCGTATTTGACGATCGAGCATAAGGGGCCCGTTGATCTCGCATTGCGCGCGCGTATGGGTAACCGGATTTATGGCTGCGATGATTGTTTGGCCGTCTGCCCTTGGAACAAGTTTGCAGTCTCGGGCCGTGATGCGCGGTTGGCTGCACGTGATGATTTGATTGCACCGCCATTGGCTGAACTGGCCGCTTTGGATGATGTCGCGTTTCGTGCAAAGTTTTCAGGGTCACCCATTAAGCGCATTGGCCGCGACCGTTTTGTGCGCAATGTTGCTTATGCCATCGGGAATTCAGGTCATCCCGCGCTGATCGCGGCGGTTTCACCTTTGGTTGACGATCCTGATCTAGCAGTGGCCGACGCGGCACGCTGGGCTATCTTAAAGCTAAGGGAGAAACCGTCATGATCCGCATTCTAGCTTTGATGCTGCTGCCAGTGGCCGCGCATGCGCAGGTCGCGCAGGGTACTGCTAACGCTGATTTTACACCTGCTTTTACACAGCAGGTCCGCGCACCTGCCTTGCCGCCAACATCCGTGACGGTGACGGTTTTTGCTGAGGGTCTTGATAGTCCTTGGGGGATTGCACCCCTTGAACAAGGTCAGTTCTTGGCAACGGAACGGTCGGGATCTCTGCGTTTAGTGAATGCTGATGGCAGTCTCAGCCGTGCTTTGTCTGGCCTTCCGGATGTCGCGGCGCAAGGTCAGGGTGGTTTGCTGGACGTGGCAGTTTCGCCGAATTTTGCAACCGACCGGACGATCTTTTGGACCTATGCAAAGTCTGTGCGCGGCGGTCTTGTGACTGCCGCAGCGCGTGCCACGTTAACAACAGATGGGCAGTTGACTGACGTTGCGGACATCTTTGTGCAGGACAACCCTGCCCGCAATGGTCGCCACTTTGGTAGCCGCATTATTCCTATGCCAGATGGGACCGTGTGGATCACAACCGGTGATCGTGGTGCCGGCGATAGCGGGACGTTAGTCCAAGACGTCACCACGACCCACGGCAAGGTTATTCACGTCAATGCTGATGGATCGGTTCCTGCGGACAATCCCTTTGTCGGGCGCACGGGCAACGATTTGGTATGGTCGCTTGGGCATCGCAACATGCAGGGTGCCGCAATCGGCCCGGGTGGGCTTTGGACGATCGAGCATGGTCCGCGCGGCGGGGATGAACTGAACCGCCCGCAAGCCGGATTGAACTACGGCTGGCCCTTGGTCAGCTATGGCATCAACTATCGTGGGTCAGATATTGGTGACGGAGTAGCAAGTCGCCCTGATTTTGAGGAACCTGTCTATTATTGGGACCCTGTCATCGCCCCGGGTGGGATGATGTTTTACAATGGCCCCTATACTGATTGGCAGGGTGATTTACTGATTGCATCGCTGAACCCCGGCGCGCTTGTGCGGCTTAAGCTGCGCGAGGGGCTGGTCGTAGGGGAAGAGCAGATGCTGATCGATGCGGGCCGTATCCGCGATGTCGAAGTGTTGGATGACGGCGCAGTTCTTGTCCTGCTGGATGCAGGTGAAATCCTACGTGTCGCCCCGAATTAAGCGGCCAGTTTGCGCGCCGTTGCAAATGACACAAGGCGGCGCGATTTTTCGTCCCATAG
>JBLHTS010000082.1:0-12733 GCA_047627695.1 Yoonia sp.
CGCACTTCGGCGCGTACAATCGTGTTTGCCGAAGGCGAGGACGAGCGTGTGCTGCGTGCCTCTCAGGCGATCATGGAAGAAACCACCGACACGCCAATCCTGATCGGCCGCCCCGAGGTGATTGAACGTCGCTGCGAACGTGCAGGTCTGAAAATCCGGCCCGGTGTCGACTTCAAGATCGTGAATCCCCAAAACGACCCGCGCTACCGCGACTATTGGGAAACTTACCATGATCTGATGGCCCGCAAAGGCGTCACCCCTGATCTGGCCAAGGCGATTATGCGCACCAATACCACAGCCATTGCCGCCGTTATGGTGCATCGCGGTGAAGCCGACAGCATGATCTGTGGCACTTTCGGCCAATTCCTGTGGCACCTCAACTATGTGCAACAGATCCTTGGCACGGGCGGCTTCCACCCCATCGCGGGACTTTCATTGATGATCCTTGAAGACGGCCCGCTGTTTATCGCCGACACCCAAGTGCACCCCGAACCCACCCCCGCACAAATCGCCGAAACAGTGATTGGTGCGGCACGCCACGTGCGTCGCTTTGGGGTCGATCCAAAAATCGCGCTTTGTTCGCACAGCCAATTCGGCAACCTTGATACCGACAGCGGCCGACGCATGCGTGCTGCGATGGAAATCCTTGATAGTGCGCCGCACGACTTTGCCTATGAGGGCGAAATGCACGTCGATTCAGCCCTTGATGTTGAACTGCGCAACCGCGTCTTTCCAGCCGCCCATCTGCCCGGTGCAGCCAACACGCTGGTGTTTTCGAACACCGACGCGGCCTCTGGTGTGCGCAATATCCTGAAAATGAAGGGGGGCGGGCTAGAGGTTGGGCCGATCCTGATGGGCATGGGTAACCGCTGTCACATCGTGACGCCGTCAATCACGGCACGCGGCTTGCTGAACATGTCGGCAGTGGCGGGAACGCCTGTCGCGCACTACGGGTAATCGCAGGTTTCGAAAATGGCGACTAGGGCCGGATCACCGCAGCGGCGGTCCGGTCTGGCCCGCAAGGTCAGTCGCTTGGGCCATGTGCGGCTCAAGACCTATCATCATTGGATTGGGGTAGATGGCGTTGCGGTGCGTGAACAAGTGCAGCATCCGGTGTTCCGGAAGGAACCGGTTTCAAAACGGGCCGTTTTCCACCCTGTCGTCGTGGCGCGAAAGTGCCAATACTGCACCAGATTACGACGTGTGAAGCCAAATATCGGCCCCGCAGGTCTGTGCACGGCAAGAGCAAACCGATCAGCCCAACCACCGGGCACCATGCACCACTTGGGGTTTTCACATAGATAATCTGGATCAGTATAGCGATGATCCCGCTGCGGTTGCGGCCCATTTGCGTCAAGGCCAAAGGCCCAGCGTTCGACGAACGCCTCACATTTATAGGGCATAGTAGCCGTTTCCCGTCATTGCCAAAATCGATTTTGTTAGTTTCTTAACAAACCCGCGCGGCTGTGCAGGTTTTAACCTTGTTTGCGCACCGCTCCCTGCTTACCCCTTTGGGTATAGGTTTTGGGAGGACTACCATGGGCTACGCTGCAGTTTATGACGCTTGGAAAAACGATCCGGAAGCTTTCTGGATGGATCAGGCAAAGGCAATCGACTGGGTCACCCCGCCGACAAAAGCACTCGATGATAGCAAGGCCCCGTTATACCGCTGGTTCACCGACGCCGAAGTCAACACCTGCTACAACGCTGTCGACCGCCATGTCGAAAACGGACGCGGTGACCAAGTGGCGATCATCTACGACAGCCCAGTCACCAATACCAAAAGCCAAATCACTTACGCCGAATTGCAGACCCGCGTTGCCTCGCTCGCGGGAGCTCTGCGTGCAAAAGGCGTCGAAAAGGGCGACCGCGTCATCATCTACATGCCAATGATCCCCGAAGCGCTCGAGGCGATGTTGGCCTGTGCCCGTCTTGGTGCAATTCACTCGGTCGTATTCGGCGGGTTTGCCGCGAATGAATTGGCCGTGCGGATTGACGACGCGACACCCAAAGCGATCATCGCCGCCTCTTGCGGCATCGAACCGGGGCGGGTGGTACACTACAAGCCTCTGCTGAATGGCTCGATTGAAATGGCCAAGCACAAACCCGATTTCACCGTTATCCTCCAGCGTGAACAGGAAATCGCCGAACTGAACCCGGACCGTGATTTCGATTGGCACGACTTTCAAAAAGGCGTCACGCCTGCCGAATGCGTCCCTGTGCGTGGCGACCATCCTGCATATATCCTCTACACTTCTGGCACCACAGGCGCACCAAAAGGCGTCGTGCGACCAACGGCAGGCCATTTGGTAGCCCTCAACTGGACCATGAAAGCAATCTACAACGTTGATCCGGGCGAAGTGTTCTGGGCCGCATCTGACGTAGGCTGGGTCGTCGGACACTCTTACATTTGCTACGCGCCCCTGATCCACGGCAACACGACCGTTGTCTTCGAAGGTAAACCCATCGGCACGCCAGATGCAGGCACATTCTGGCGGGTGATCGAAGAATACAACGTCAAATCATTCTTCACCGCCCCCACGGCATTCCGCGCAATCAAACGCGAAGACCCCAAGGGCGAAATGATCAAAGGCTACGATATTTCCGGCCTGCGCGCGCTTTATTTGGCGGGCGAACGGGCCGACCCTGACACCATCGAATGGGCGCAGCGCGTCATGAACGTGCCCGTCTATGACCATTGGTGGCAGACCGAAACCGGCTACACAATCGCAGGCAACCCTGCGGGGATCGAGGCCCTTCCGGTTAAAATCGGATCACCCACAGTGGCGATGCCCGGCTATGATGTGCAAATTCTTGACGAAGCAGGCCACCAAATGAAGCCGGGCGAATTGGGCGCGATTGCGGTCAAACTTCCCTTGCCGCCGGGTACCTTGCCCACGCTTTGGAACGCCGAAGACCGCTTTATCAAATCCTACCTGCACACCTTCCCGGGCTACTATGAAACCGGCGACGCGGGCATGATTGACGAGGACGGCTACCTTTACATCATGGCGCGCACCGATGACGTAATAAACGTGGCAGGGCACCGACTTTCCACAGGTGCGATGGAAGAGGTCCTTGCAAGCCACCCAGACGTCGGCGAATGCGCCGTGATCGGGGTCACGGACGAACTCAAAGGCCAATTGCCCATGGGGTTCGTCTGCTTGAACAAAGGCTGCGACCGCCCGCACGAAGACATCGCCAAAGAGGTTATAAAATCCGTACGCGACACCATCGGCCCCGTTGCCACGTTCAAATTGGTCGCTGTCGTGGACCGTTTGCCCAAAACACGCTCTGGCAAAATTCTGCGTGCTACGATGGTCAAGATCGCTGACGGCGAGGCATTCAAAATGCCTGCCACAATCGACGATCCCGCAATTTTGGATGAAATCAAAGCCGCACTGATCTCATTAGGCTATGCAAAAGACTAGCCCTACGCGAACCGCGCCCTAGATCAGCATTATGAAAATGATGCTGATCTTGCTGCTTCTGTCAGTCCCTGCGAAAGCGGAACCTATGTTAATCGATGATTTCTCTACCGGATCCGAGGACCGCTGGCGCTACACCAGTGACCGCGTAATGGGCGGTGTATCTGACGGCAACGCCGGACTAGGATTAGAAGATGGTGTCACCTTCGTGCAACTGCGCGGGACCGTTAGCACTGCCAACAACGGTGGTTTCATCCAAATCAGACAAGACCTTGCCACACTCCTGCCCAGCGACGCGTCAGGCATTCAACTGCGGATGCGCGGCAATGGCGCGACCTACTATATCCATCTGCGCCCCAAGGCGTCGCGCCGCCCGTGGCAATATTATCAAGCCGCGTTTGAAAGTTCTGAAAACTGGCAAGAGGTCACGCTGCCTTGGTCCGCATTCCAACCCCAAGGCGGACTAGAAGCGCGTTTCAGCCCGGACGACATCCGCAGCCTTGGCATCGTGGCCTACGGCGCGGACTATGAGGCCGAACTGGACATCGACTGGATCGGCACCGCCGACTAAGCCGCGAGCGCCCTTGCTTGTCCCTACCCTATGCAAACTGCTCCCGAATAAGACGCTCTTCCAATCCATGCCCCGGATCAAACAAGATCCGGTGGCGCACAGCGGGTTCTGACCTGATCTCGACACTGACCACATCACGCACAGACGACCCGTCCGCATCCGCCATCACTGGCCGTTTTTGCGGATCAATCACATCAAAACGCACGACAGCGCTCTTTTGCAGCAACGCCCCCCGCCAACGGCGCGGGCGAAAAGCAGACATCGCGGTTAATGCCAGCACATCAGATCCGATCGGCAAGATAGGACCGTGCGCGGAATAATTATAGGCCGTGGACCCCGCAGGCGTTGCCAACAGCGCACCATCGCAGACCAGTTCATTCATCCGCAGCTTTCCATCCACCGTAATGCGCAGCTTGGCCGCCTGAGGCCCGGCACGCAGCAGGCTGACCTCATTAATGGCCAGCGCCTCGTGCATGGCTCCATCCACAGTCAATGCGGTCATGGCGAGGGGGTTAATCACCTCTTCCTCGGCTTCGTCCAGCCGCGCTTGCAGATCGACCTCGTGGTATTCATTCATCAAAAAGCCAACCGTGCCACGATTCATTCCATAGACAGGCACGTCCAACCCTTGGGTCGCATGCAGCGTTTCAAGCATGAAACCATCACCGCCTAGCGCGACAATCACATCCGCCTCTGCCTGTGGCACTTCCCCATGCGCCTGCGACAAGGTGCGCAACGCAGTTTGCGCAATCGGCACAGGGCTGGCGACAAATGCGATCTTGGGACGAGCCATAACGTGAATTTCCTTAAGTTTCGTTAAGTTGTGCGGCGATCAGCTATGAAACGCAAGTCGCAGATCGGAAACGCGACATGGCGCACGCATAGCTATCATGGTCACTTTGACACTTTAGCAGACGGTGATCCTGCGGTAAGAGGGCCTCAGATTAATCAATGCCTCTTGACCCAAAGGGAATGCACCTATGAATGTCACAGTCCGCGACGATGGCTTTTTCACCGAAAAACTTGAAACCCGCGATCCTGCATTGCACGCAGCGATGCAAGCCGAACTGAAGCGTCAGCGCAAAGAGATCGAGCTGATCGCATCAGAAAACATCGTCTCTGCCGCCGTCATGGAAGCCCAAGGCAGCGTCATGACCAACAAGTACGCCGAAGGCTATCCCGGCCGCAGGTACTATGGTGGATGCGAACATGTCGACGTGGCCGAAAACCTCGCGATCGCACGGGCCTGCCAGCTTTTTGATTGCAGCTTCGCAAATGTGCAGCCGAACTCGGGTTCCCAAGCGAACCAAGGCGTGTTCCAGGCGTTGCTGCAGCCCGGCGATACGATCCTTGGTATGTCGCTGGACGCGGGTGGTCACCTGACCCATGGCGCCAAACCAAACCAGTCTGGCAAGTGGTTCAACGCGATCCAATATGGTGTGCGCCAGCAAGACAACATGCTGGACTACGACGAGGTCCAGCGCCTTGCAATTGAACATAAGCCCAAGATGATCATTGCTGGCGGGTCCGCAATTCCGCGCATCATTGATTTCGCAAAAATGCGCGAAATTGCCGAAAGCGTCGGAGCCTACTTGCTCGTGGATATGGCGCATTTTGCGGGGCTTGTTGCGGCTGGTCTTTACCCTTCCCCCTTCCCGCATGCGCATGTGGCCACCACAACAACGCACAAGACCCTGCGCGGCCCGCGCGGCGGCATGATCGTCACCAATGATGAAACGATTGCAAAGAAATGTAACTCTGCCATCTTCCCAGGCATTCAAGGTGGTCCGCTGATGCATGTCATCGCAGGCAAAGCCGTCGCCTTCGGCGAAGCGCTGCGCCCAGAGTTCAAATCCTATCAGGAACAGGTCATCAAAAACGCGCAAGCGCTGGCTGATCAGTTGATGAAGGGCGGCCTCGACATCGTCACAGGCGGCACCGACACACACCTGATGCTGGTCGATTTGCGCCCCAAAGGTGTCAAAGGAAACGAAACCGAAAAAGCACTGGGGCGCGCGCACATCACCTGCAACAAGAACGGCATCCCGTTTGATCCTGAAAAGCCGATGGTCACATCCGGCATCCGTCTTGGGTCACCCGCAGGCACAACACGCGGCTTTGGCGAAGCAGAGTTCCGCCAGATCGCCGACTGGATCGTCGAAGTGACCGAAGGACTTGCGGCGAACGGCGAAGACGCCAACGGCGCAGTCGAGGGAAAAGTGCGCAAGAAAGTCGAAGCCATGTGCGACCTCTTCCCGATCTACCCCACGCTCTAGACCAAAATCCGGCCCGCAGAATACTGCGGGTCGGCCCCCTCATCATCGTGCCTTCAAAACTCTCGCCGGAGGCATCTGCGAGATCACGCAAGCGCCGTATTCAGCGGTCAAACAAACCCGCGCTGCACCAAAACAAACAACAGCAAAACCCCAGTCACCAAGATAGCCAGCGCAATTGACGCGATAATCTGTAAAGCAATCCCGCGACGCTCTGCGGCGATATCCACAGTCTCGAGATACATCAAAATATTGCGGTGCGCCGCCTGCGCGCGACGCATATCAATCATCCGAGCAAGCTTGGGGTTATCCGCCAAGCCAATCGTCTGCACCAGATAGACCACATCACGGCGCACGGCGCGCGGCAAACGCCGCCCCGCCTTGCGCACCTGTACAGCCAGAGACCGGCCACGCACGCGCAACTTGTCTGCAAGCCCCGCGCGGACCTCGTCCACTATCTGATGCATCGTTAATGCCATAGCGGGCGGTTAGTTGGTCTTGGTATATTGCTCAATCCCTCTGGTCCTTCTTGCCACACAAGGATAGCAACAGATGCATGTTGAACACGATTGAATACGACGGCCCTACGGGCACTCCGCTTCTGATTGCACACGGGCTGTTTGGGTCAGCGCGCAATTGGGGGGTGATTGCAAAAAAGCTGTCCGAGGCGCGGCGGGTGATCACAGTCGATATGCGCAACCACGGCAACAGCGCTTGGCACGACAGCCACAGCTACGGCGATATGGCCGATGATCTGGCGCAGGTCCTGACTGTACCCACAGACATCCTTGGTCACTCAATGGGCGGCAAAGCGGCGATGGTGCTGGCCTTGCAGAACCCGTCGCTGGTCAACCGCATGATCGTCGCAGACATCGCCCCCGTCAGCTACAACCACACCCAAAGCGGGCCAATCGCAGCGATGCGCAAAGTCGATCTGGCCAGCATCACATCACGCAGCGCCGCCAAAGAGCAACTGGGCACACTCGAACTAGGGGTCGCCGATTTCCTGCTGCAAAGCCTTGATCTGAAAGAACGCCGGTGGCGCCTGAACCTTGAAGTGTTGGCGGCAGAAATGGACAAAATCATCGGCTTTCCAACTGTCGCAGGGCAATTCACAGGGCCAACATTGTTCCTGTCAGGAGGCACGTCGGACTATGTGCAACGGGACGCGCGACCGGCGATAAAATCCCTCTTTCCGGCCGCCAAGTTCGCTAGAATCCCAGGCGCAGGGCATTGGCTGCACGTCGAAAAGCCGCGCGAATTCACTGCCGCCGTCAGCGCGTTTCTAGCTTGAATATCTACAGCCTTGCCTACTGCGCGACGGCAAGCTAAATTCGCACAAACGCATTTCACCCAAAGAGGTTCCCATGATCCGTATCGCCCTAATCCTTGCCGTCCTCGGCCTGTCAGCTTGCGAAGCAACCAAAGGTCTGGGCCGCGATATTTCCAACGCCGGCCAAGCGGTCGATAACGCGCTTTAGGCGCAATCAAATCATATTTTGCGTAATCGCCTGAGCGACCAAATAACTGACCGGAACAGCCGCGACAGCGCCAATAACTGCGGCAATCAGGATCGGCACTATTGTGTCATATCCGACAGTCAGCACTGTGATGATCAAAACACCCGCAAAGCTGGTCCCGATGATTGAATAAAGCATGGATGCAAGGCGAAACATGATGTGTCATTCAGCGTTAATTATACCGCTAGCATAGCAACGCAGTCCGGCCAACGCTTTGATACAGGTTAAAAAAAGTGTTTTTGGACGCGTAATCCGCTCTACTTACGTTTGACAAACGCGGTCAGGATCACGATCTGCTGACCTTCAACACGGCCCTCGATATGGGAGGGATTGTCTGCGACCAGCGCGATCCCCCGCACAGCCGTACCGCGCTTTGCCGTAAAACCGGCACCTTTGACAGGCAAATCCTTGATCAACACAACCGTATCGCCCGTGTGCAGCGGCGCACCATGCGCATCCTTATGGGCCGTGGCCTCAGCGACATTATCGGCCCAGGCCTGCGTGTCATCATCCAGATAAAGCTGATCCAACAGGTCTGCCGCCCAAGGGGTTTGCAGCTTGGAAAGTGTGCGGGCAGCTAGCACTTGGACGGCCACGTCCTCTGACCACATCGCAGAGGCAAGCGCGCGGAAATGATCCCCCGCAGGGGCATCGAGCGTGTCCGCGCAAGTCGCGCAAATATCGACCGAGGCACCCTCCGCCCCACCCGAAACAGGGAACGGGGAAAGCGGGACGTCAGAGGTGGCGCAAAGGGGGCATGGCATAGGGGAGAAGTGTAGGCGGGTTTGGTGGGGGATGGAAGGTAAAGCGTTCTATTTGAAGCAACGCGCCCGAACCGAGGGGCAGGAAGCGAAGCGCCCGCCCCGTGGGGGCGGTTCGGGCGCTGCCAAATCGGAGATTTGGCAATTACCGTCCTCTAATGCTACGGCCTCGTGCCTTTAGCTTTCTCCGCAATAGCCCCATAAATTCATTCTCCCAAGCTCCACGATGCACAATTCGATCAACTTCATTACCGGCCAGTTGAAGAAGTTCTGAACGAGGTCGAGCCGAAAGTTCTTCCCAATCAATATATAATAGATACATAACGTTCCCGTACTTAGTACTCTCGAAAACAACTAAATCATCGGCGTATTTCGCTCCGATATATGTATCGTTACCTGACAAACCTCGGATATAATTTATTGGTCTATATTTTTCAAAGCGCTGTAATCGAGCGCGTGCTACCTTAACTTCATTTGGGCTTTTTAATCTACCCGCTGCAGTCAATGAACCTATTACCGTTTCAACATTTCCAGGTAGAAATAGCTCCCAATCCAGCACTTCGGTAAAGTATTGTCGGGGGGCATCTGGTTCTGAGACCTCTGCATTTCCGAAATTCTTTTGAACGAGGTTGAACCCAAACAGTAGATCACTATCGAAATTAGCGTCATTCTTGTTGAACTGGTCCGAAAGAGTGAACTTGACGCCAAATCGGCCATCACGAAGTTCCTCTTCCGATACCACAGCTATTTCATGATTTCGAGGAAAAAACATTTCTTTATGATATACTTCCCTATCTCGGCAGGTGGTTGACCACCCCCTACTAGGATCACCGAAGTTCAGTGCATCATGGCAGAATGACTTGGTATATTTTGGCAAGTCTTTTCTGGTCACCGTCCGCCTTCAGCGTTCTTCACCGAAGTTTTCCCAATTAATGACGAAGGTACAAGCAGCCAACTTGATCCTACAGTCACTTGATCGGGGCTGATATCCAATTGGTCAAAATTGATCAATTCGTCTATCTTGAGTGTCTTAGTGCTTCTTCCCTCAACTGCATCACCAGAAATATTCACAATTTTTGATTTTGCCGCTGCTGGCATCTGCTTATAATTTTTGGGCAAATCATGACTCTTCTTTAACTAAACCAAGAGTAAGTAATGAAAGCAGTAGGGTTCGACCTTGCATTGCAGTAATACGCTGCGCTTGTTCAATAATGATGAGCGACACTACCACAGCTGCGTTCTGGTAACTATTTCACCCAAGCATCCAGTTCAACACCAACATGCAAAACAACCGTAGTGCGGCCGCAATTGGCTACGCCAAAAGCTTTCCCGCACGCGCTCCAAAAATGGCCAGCTTAGCTGTCCATTTTAAGAGCGGAAATAAACGCTTCTTGCGGGATGTTCACACTGCCGAACTGACGCATCTTTTTCTTACCGGCCTTTTGCTTATCCAAAAGCTTACGTTTGCGTGTCGCGTCGCCGCCATAACACTTGGCCGTCACGTCTTTGCGCAGCGCCGATAGCGTCTCGCGGGCGATGACTTTGCCGCCGATGGCCGCTTGGATCGGGATTTTGAACATGTGACGCGGGATCAGGTCTTTAAGCTTTTCGACCATCGCCCGCCCCCGCGTTTCCGCACGGTCGCGGTGCACCATCATGGATAGCGCATCAACAGGTTCGTCGTTCACCAGAACGGACATTTTCACAAGGTTATCGGTTTGGTAACCACTCATCTGGTAATCAAAGGAAGCATAGCCCTTGGTCACCGATTTCAGGCGGTCGTAGAAGTCAAAAACAACCTCGTTCAAAGGAAGGTCATACACCACCATGGCTCGCGAACCCGCATAGGTCAGGTCTAGCTGCATACCGCGGCGATCTTGGCATAGCTTCAGCACGTCACCAAGGTATTCGTCCGGCACAAGGATTGTCGCCTTGATCCGTGGCTCTTCTAGGTGATCCACATGCGTCATGTCGGGCATGTCAGCGGGGTTATGCAGCTCCATCATCTCGCCGTCACGCATGTAGACGTGGTAAACAACAGACGGCGCTGTGGTGATCAGGTCGATGTCATATTCACGTTCGATCCGGTCACGGATAACCTCAAGGTGCAGCAGCCCCAAGAAACCGCAGCGAAAACCAAAGCCAAGGGCGGCGGATGTTTCCATCTCGTGACTGAATGACGCGTCGTTTAGCGCCAGTTTATCAATCGCATCGCGCAGATCTTCGAACAAAGAACTGTCCACGGGGAACAGCCCGCAAAACACAACGGGTTGCGCGGGCTTAAAGCCGGGCAATGCGACTTCGACGCCTTTGCGTTCTGACGTGATCGTGTCACCGACGCGGGTGTCGCGCACCTGTTTGATCGATCCGGTGATAAAGCCAATCTCGCCTGGGCCAAGTTCGCCCACGTCTTGCATCTGGGGCCGGAAGACTCCGATTTTGTCGATGCCGTGGACCGCGCCGTTGGACATGAACTTAACGCGGTCGCCTTTTTTCATCACGCCATCGATGATCCGCACCAGCACAACCACCCCCAGATAGCTGTCGTACCAGCTATCAACCAGCATCGCCCTGAGCGGCGCGTCGCGGTCGCCTTTCGGGGACGGCAGCAAGTGCACAATCGCCTCTAGCGTTTCTTTGATCCCGATACCGGTTTTTGCACTAACGCGGATCGCGCCAGAAGCATCAATGCCGATGACATCTTCGATTTGGGCTGCGACTTGGTCACATTCGGCAGCGGGCAGGTCAATCTTGTTTAGGATCGGCACGATTTCGTGGCCCGCATCAATGGCTTGATACACGTTTGCCAGCGTCTGCGCTTCGACCCCTTGGGTGCTGTCGACGACCAGCAACGACCCTTCGACCGCACGCATGGACCGCGACACTTCGTAGGCAAAGTCAACGTGTCCGGGGGTGTCGATCAGGTTCAGCACATAGCTGCGCCCGTTGTCCGCATGGTAATCAATGCGCACGGTGTTCGCCTTGATGGTGATGCCACGTTCGCGTTCAATGTCCATACTGTCCAGCATCTGCGCCTTCATGTCGCGATCGGACACCGTATTGGTTGACTGGATCAAGCGATCAGCAAGCGTGGATTTACCGTGGTCAATATGCGCCACGATCGAGAAATTACGGATGTGTGTCAGGTCTGTCATAGCTGGGATATGGTGGGGTTTTGCAAGTTGGTCAAGCGGGTTGGTGACGCAGTCTGGCAAGGCTGTTGCAGGCCTATTGGGACCTTGATTGGGGTTTCGCGGCGAAACGCCTTGATTTTTCCGTTTGGGATCAAAATCGGGCGGTCGGTGATCTGTATTTAAAGGATTTATTGGGGCGGTTGGTGCCCGTTTTACCGTGAATTTATGGTGCCCTGACCATTCTTGAGGATCGCCCAAATCACAGCATCACCGACCCGCGCAAATAAACCCGCTTGACATGATACTTTTTAGTTTCATATAAAAAAGATACCAAACAGTATCACAACGGAATCATTATGTACGAAAGAGCCTCAGCCTCCATTTACGCAAACCCGTTCATTGCCCCCGGTTGCGATCCGATCGCCCTTTCGCCGCATCGCTGGTAGGCCCATGACCGCCCCTGAGCACCTTGGTTTTCGCGCGCTGGCTGACCCGACGCGCCGCAGTATTCTTCAGCTTTTGGCGCACAACGACATGACGATCGCTGAAGTCGCCTACAACTTTCAAATGACCAGAGCAGCAGTAAAAAAGCACCTGACTATTCTGAACGAAGGCAACCTTATTTCGGTCCGAACTGATGGTCGCACACGGCTGAATTCTTTGAACCCCGACGGGCTAAAGCAGGTCTTCGACTGGTTCGGATTCTTTGATTCCTTCTGGGACAGCCAACTCGACGCGCTTAAATCTGAAATTGAAAAGGACATACAATGACCGACACAATCTTGCGCAAATCAATTTATCTCAAGGCCACGCCAGCGCAGGTCTGGGCCTATCTGACGGACCCAGCAAAACTGGCGCTTTGGTTTCACGCACCCAAAACGCCCTTAGTTAAAGGTCCCTACGAAATGTTCGGCGCAGAAAGTGGTGACAAACTGATGTGGGGCACCATCCTTGTTGCAGAACCGTTTTCACGGTTGGAATACACATTCACTATTGCGCCGCTGGGCGACAAAAAAAGCACCGTAAAGTGGACCATAGAAGACGTA
>JBLHTS010000083.1:0-12719 GCA_047627695.1 Yoonia sp.
AGGCCCGTGTTCAGTTGGATGCGGCTGAGGGTTCTGCTGACCGGATCGCGGCGCTGACGCAGGCCGTGCAAGCCTATGAAGCAGGGCTATCGGCGATGCGTGCAGGTCAAAGAGAGCTTGCACTGCGCGAAGCGGAATTGGCCGAAAGCCTGGCAGAAAAGCGCGAAGGTATGGGGCGGCTCTTGGGTGTGCTTACCACGATCAGCCGCACACCGCAGCCTGTCTTGCGCGCCTATCGATCAGGTCCATTAAATACCGTACGTGCGGGGATGCTGGTTGCAGATATCACTCCTGCGCTTGAAGCGGAGACCGCAGAATTGCGCGCACTGCTGGCCCAAACGCGCTCATTGCGGCAAGTCCAAGATGACGCCACGCAGGTTTTAGCGGATGGTCTGAAAGAAGCGCAGACAGCGCGCGCCACACTTGGGCAGGCGATGTCCAATCGGGACATGTTGCCAACGCGATTTGCCGACGATCCGGTGCAAACTGCATTGCTGATCGCCAGCGCAGAGACGCTGGGCGAATTTGCATCGCAAGTCGCCCTTGCGCGCCCTGATCAAACCGAAACCCTGACAAGCCAGGGCAATCTGCCTTTGCCGGTGATTGGCTATGTTTTGCCCGATGATGGCAGTGGCCGCGCGGGGGTGCGCATTGCTGCGGCGCCACGTGCACTTGTTACTGCACCAGTCGCAGCCACGGTCCTGTTTCGGGGTGCGCTGCTTGACTACGGCACGGTTGTGATTCTTGAACCGGCAGTCGATGTCCTGTTTGTCATGGCAGGGCTTGAGGATGTGTTCGGCGAAATCGGTGAAGTCGTGGCCAAAGGTGCGCCAATTGGCTTGCTTGGGGATGATCAAACCTATGATGACGGTATTTTGACCGAAAACGATGGAATTGGGACCGGCGCACGCGCTCAGACCCTTTATCTTGAGGTCAGAGACGGGCAAGGTCCGCTTAACCCCGACGCGTGGTTCGCGCTGGAGTAGACAAGGAAACGATATGAAAAAGATGTTTTTTGCGGCGACATGCGGCGCCGTGCTTGGGTTGTTGGCGACCAGCCAGATTGCGGGTCCATTGCTGGCACAAGAAGCGGAAGACAACACCAGCGTCTACGAGCAGCTTGATCTGTTCGGCGATATCTTTGAGCGGATCCGGTCAAGCTATGTCGAAGAAGTCGACGACAGCGATTTGATCGAGGCTGCAATCAACGGGATGCTGACATCACTTGATCCACACTCCAGCTACTTGTCGCCAAAAGCGGCAGAACGGATGCGGGTCAGCACGTCAGGCGAATTCGGTGGTCTTGGTATTGAGGTGACGCAGGAAGAAGGCTGGGTTAAAGTTGTCTCGCCTATGGATGGTACTCCGGCAGACGCGGCCGGCATTTTGTCGGGTGATTTCATCACTGCCGTTGACGGCGAAAGCGTGCTTGGGTTGACGTTGGATGAAGCTGTGCAACTGATGCGTGGACCTGTCGGTGCAGAGATTATTGTGACCATCGTGCGCGAGGACGAGCCGGAACCCTTTGATGTGTCGATCATTCGCGACACCATCAAGCTGACCGCGGTCCGCAGCCGAACCGAAGGCAAGGCTGTTGTTTTGCGGATCACCACATTTAACGAACAAACTTTCCCGAACTTGCGCGACGGAATTGCCGAACAGGTCGAGGCCGCAGGTGGTTTTGATGAAGTCGATGGGATCGTGCTTGATTTGCGCAACAATCCGGGCGGTTTGCTAAGCCAGGCAGTCTATGTGTCGGATGCGTTCTTGGAAGAGGGCGAGATTACCTCCACCCGTGGACGCTTTGCCGCGGATGGAGACAGGTTCAACGCGACATCCGGGGATTTGGCAGAAGGCAAACCGATTGTGGTGCTGATCAACGGTGGGTCCGCATCGGCGTCGGAAATCGTAGCAGGTGCGTTGCAGGATCACCGCCGTGCGATTGTGGTCGGGACCAATTCGTTCGGCAAAGGGTCAGTGCAAACGGTTGTGCCGCTGCGCGGAGAAGGCGCGATGCGTTTGACCACAGCGCGGTATTACACACCGTCAGGCCGGTCGATCCAAGCGCTAGGTATCTCGCCTGATATCATCGTTGAACAGCCCCGTCGGGCCGTCGACGAAAACGCCGAGGAGGAAGAGGCAAGCAACCCTCGCAGTGAGGCCGGATTGCGCGGATCGCTAGAGAATGACAGTCTATCCGAAGATGAAATCTTGCAGATCGAGGCAGATCGCGCACGGGCACAAGCCGCGGCCGACTTGCGTGAAGATGATTATCAATTGGCCTATGCGATTGATATTTTGAAAGGTCTAAATGCACTTGGGCCAACAACGCGGGCCGATCGCTAACGGCTTATTTCAGGTCAGGTGGGTTTAGACCCACCTGACCTGACCTGTAGTCCGTTTAGACCTTCACACGTTCACTTTTGGGATCGTAGAATGGCTTGAGCTGTGCTTCTGTCTTGATCCTTGTACCCATCACATCAATCTCAAATCGACTGGCCAAAAGGTCGGCCACGCTTTCGCCTTTGCATGGTACATAGCCCATGCCGATGGCCGCGCCCAAGTGATGCCCATAGCCACCCGACGACAGATACCCGACGGTCGCACCATCACGTACAATCGGTTCGTTGTGATAAAGCAGTGGTTCTGGATCGGTCAGTTTGAATTGCACCAGACGCTGCGACAGCCCTTCGTCGCGTTTGCGAAGCACGGCGTCGCGACCGATAAAGTTAGGCTTGTCCGTTTTGACGGCAAAACCCAAACCGGCCTCTAGCACATGATCTTCGCAAGTGATGTCATGCCCGAAATGGCGAAATCCTTTTTCCATCCGTGCGGCATCCATCATATGCATCCCGCAAAGTTTCAGCCCCATGTCCTGTCCCGCTGCATGCAGCGTTTCAAAGACATGCCCCGCCATATCGGCTGACATATAAACTTCCCAGCCAAGCTCGCCCACGTAGGTCACGCGGTGCACACGGGCAAGCCCCATGCCGATCTCGATCTCTTGGGCAGTGCCGAAGGAGTTGGTGTCATTGCTGAAATCAGCAGGCGACACCATTTCAAGAAGTTTCCGACTATTCGGACCCATCACGGCAAGCACGCCTTCGCCAGCGGTCACATCTGTGATAACAACGTTGAAATCGCCCCGACTGCGCTGCATCCAGACCTGATCGGCCTGCCGTGTGGCAGCAGGGGTCACGACCAGATAGCAGGTTTCTGACAGGCGCGTGACAGTCACATCTGCTTCAATCCCACCGCGATTATTCAAGAACTGAGTATAGACAATCTTGCCAGTAGGCACGTCGTAATCGCCGCCGCCGATGTAGTTCATAAAGGCCATTGCATCGCGACCTTCGACACGGATCTTGCCGAACGACGACATGTCATACATGCCGACATTGGTGCGTACCGCATCAACTTCACGCGCGACGTTGCCAAAGAAGTTTTGACGCTTCCAAGAGTATTCGTATTCAGGTTTCTGACCGTCATCGGCGAACCAGTTGGCACGTTCCCACCCCGCTAATTCACCCATCACGCCGCCCTTGTCCAACATATGCTGGTGGAACGGTGTGCGGCGGATACCGCGGGCGGTCGCCTTTTGACGGAACGGGTAGTGATCCGCATAAAGTAGCCCGAGCGTTTCTTTAGACCGTTCAAACAGATACGTTTTGTTGCCCTGAAACGGTTGCATCCGGCTGATATCGACATCACCCAAATCGAACGGTTTTTGACCCGCATCCATCCACTGTGACAAGGCCATTCCAGCGCCGCCCGCGGATTGAATCCCGATCGAGTTAAAGCCAGCGGCGACCCAAACATTGTCCATCTCTGGCGCAAGGCCAAGGTGGTAGGCGTCATCTGGGGTAAAGCTTTCGGGGCCGTTGAAGAACGTATGAATGCCCGCCTCGGCTAACATCGGCATGCGGTCAACAGCGGCCTCCAAGATCGGTTCAAAATGGTCGAAATCTTCGGGCAGTTGGTCAAATTCGAAATCGTCTGGAATACCCTTCATCGCCCAAGGTTTGGCGTTGGGTTCAAACGCGCCCAGCAGCATTTTGCCTGCATCTTCTTTGTAGTAGGCGCATTCGTCCGGCACACGCAGGACCGGCATTTGGGTCAGGCCTTTGATCGCCTCTGTCACGATATAAAAATGTTCGCAGGCATGCAGTGGGACGTTGACCCCAGCCATGCGGCCAACCTCGTGGCCCCACATGCCGGCGCAGTTCACGATCATATCGCAGGTCATCGTGCCCGTTTCGCCGCTTGCTTCCCAATCGACGGATCGGACACGGCGACCAGTTTTGTTGATCTTGGTGACCTTTGTGCGTTCAGCCACAACTGCGCCATTCATCCGCGCGCCCTTGGCCAGTGCCAGCGCGATATTTGCGGGATCACCTTGACCGTCCAGTGGCAGGTAAACACCCGCCTTCACGCCATCAATATTCAGGTGTTCGTAGCGGGCCTTTACTTCATCAGGCGATATTTCTTCCACAGCGACACCAAAAGCACGCGCCATGCCCGCTTGGCGAAAAATCTCTTCCTTGCGTTCATCCGTAAGCGCCACAGTGATCGAGCCGACCCGCTTAAAACCGGTTGCGACACCGGTTTCTTCTTCCAGATTACCATAAAGCTCTTGGCTATATTTCGCGAGCTTGGTCATGTTGGCTGTCGCCCGCAGTTGCGCGATAAGACCCGCCGCATGCCATGTCGTGCCTGAAGTCAATTGCTTGCGTTCCAGCAATACAACGTCCTTCCAGCCCAATTTGGCCAAGTGATACGAAACAGAGCAACCGATGACGCCGCCGCCAATAATGACAACGCGTGCGTGGTTAGGAAGTGTGGCCATAACGGGAAAGTCCTTTGGTCTAGTCTACGGATTACTGTGCCCGCGTACTTGAAACCGAAATATTCTATAAACGTCACGATTGGCGCAAAGCAATTATTTTGGGCGCCCTTTCTTGCGGGAGGCGTTGGGCGTCATCCCAAAGGCTTCG
Source organism: Yoonia sp. (assembly GCA_047627695.1). Lineage (GTDB taxonomy): Bacteria > Pseudomonadota > Alphaproteobacteria > Rhodobacterales > Rhodobacteraceae > Yoonia. Next base: position 4,995 of record JBLHTS010000083.1, read on the forward strand.
CGGTAGATTGTTGTAAAGCCGCTGGGAAATCCGCAAGCAAGTCCAATTTCATGGATGCGCATGTCTGTGTTCAACAGCAAGTTGTTGGCCTTGTTCAATCGCAAGCCACGATAATAGCCGTTCGGCGTGGTGTTCATGACTCGGTTGAACTTGCGCTCAAGCGACCGTTTTGACACCTGCGCTTGCATCGCAATCTCGCTGATCGGCAGTGGGAATTCCATATGCTCTTGCATTAGCGCGACCGCAGCATCCAGTGCAGGTTCGCCCGTCGATGTTACCGCTTGCCCAGAGAACGGCTGAAGCGTGTTAAAATGCCGGATACGTTCATGCAGCAAAATCGCCGCCACCGTCGTCATCGTGCTAGCGGATGCATGCTGGCTGGCAATCGCAAGGACAATGTCAAATGTCGCCCCCATACCTGCGCAGGTGATGATCGCACCCCGGTCGACCGCCAATGTGGACTTGGTGCCGAACAGACCCAAACGCTCCATTAAGACGGTGCGGTTTTCCCAATGGGTTGTATGCCCATCAAGGGCGTTTTCGTGCTCTGAAATATAGCGCGCGGCAGCCTCGGACAGCAGCACAACACGTCCTTGCCTGCTGGTGTAGTTCCCGATCGTGCTGCCAAGCGATAGTGCCGGAAGAGCCGGATCAGCATTGCCAAGGACGAATAGATAGTCCGCGGCTGGGCGCATGGGCAGGAGGGTGGTGTCCACGCTAACGGCACTGCTTGCGCTGATCGTGCCACCTTTGGCCGACCGCACCGTCCACGCGAAAACGGGGGTCGTATTGATGCGATTGGCAAGGCGTAGAACTTCAACAATGCCCGCGAACTCTGTCAAAACAAAGCCGTCAGCCACGTAGATGTCAAAGTTCCAGATGTCTTTCATGGTGCCACAATGCGGTGCCCTGCTGCAGTGATCGTTTCGGCAATTTTGGCGATATGGGCGGGGCCTACTTCACAGCAACCACCAACGATGGTGGCACCTTGGTCGATCCATTTCATGGCAAATGTGGCATAGGCATCAGGGTCGAGGTCTTGACGTGCGGTCAAAGCATCGACCGTCGGTTTGTTCTGCAAGAAGGCTTTGGTGATTTTGGTAAAGCCGTTCGCGTAGGCGCCAAACGGCAAGTTGCCCTTTGCAAGCACATCCATCGATGCGGTTATCGCCTCTGGTAATGCGCAATTTATCAAGATTGCTGCGGCGTCTTGTGCAATCGGCAGCACATCTGTCAAAATCTCACCAGATCGCAAGCGCGTGCCGTCAACGTCATCGACGGTTAGCGAAAGCCAAACGGGCTTGCCCGTTGCGGTTGCCGCTTCTAGGACCGCTTTGGCGTGGTCGATGGATGCCACGGTTTCGCATAGGATCAGATCGACATGCGGGGCAATGATATTCGCAACTTCAGCATAAAGCGGCAGAGCAATCGCATAGGGTGGGTGAATATCGGGCCGAAAAGACGCGATCAATGGGCCGATCGAACCTGCTAGAACGCCCATACCTGCAGCTTCTTTCAAAGCGGCCATATGCAGCGCCAAGAACTGTCCTTCAAGGCCCGTGCCCGCCAAGCGGTCGTGGTGAATTGTGTAGGTGTTGGTCGTATGTACGGTAGCACCCGCTTTGCGGTAATCAGCATGCACAGAGGCCACCATGCCGCGGTGATCAATCATCACTTGGGTCGACCACAGCGGTGTTGGGCTATCGCCCGCACGGTGAACCAGTTCTTGGCCCATACTGCCGTCAAGAAGGATGATGTCAGTCATCGGTAGATCGCTCCAAACTTGGCTTTGTAGGTCGTGATCAACTCGGCCTCGGTTGCGCCATCGTCGTATGGCGGTGTCCAGATTTCGCTGGCCGAATGGATGTTAATCTCGACAAAGGATTGGATGCGTTTAGCCAACCCGCCAAATACATCAAGCCAAATCGGATGTTGTGTGCTGAACCAGTCAGACCCTTTTGGGTGCAGAATGGATGTCCCTGCCACGCGCACAGCTTTGCGTTTAAAGGGGTTGATGAAGTTCACTTCAACAGCTGGGTTCGCCGTAAGATTTCGGCGCGTCCCGGGTGAGCGGATATCGCTAAACGCTATCCGTTGATCGTCTAGTACCAAAAAAGCCCCCTTTGGTGATACCGCTGGCGCACCATCGGGTGTCACTGACGCCACGAACTCCAAAGGGAGCGCGGCGATCAATTCTTTCATCGGTGCTGTTAGCATCAGGCACTTATTCTTTCGTTTGCCGGATCCCAAAGCGGCTGATCCTCTTGCACGGTCGCTGGATAGCGCGTGCCATAGATATCAATCGCAACCTTGGTGCCGGGCACAGAAAGATCAGCGCGCAGCATGCCAAGTGCTATGGATTTATCAACGCGGTAGCCCCATCCGCCGGATGTGGTTTCGCCGGCAACCGTGTCACCTGCCCAGATCGTGGACATGTATGGGGCATCCGCAGGGCCATGTTCGTCCAGCGTCAGCGTGACAAAGCGTTTGGCCACGCCTGCTTGCTTTTGCGAAAGCAATGCGGCCTTGCCCGGAAAATCCTGCGGCTTGTCGAATTTGATGAACCGCTCTAGCCCGCCTTCAAGCAAGGAATAATCCGTGCTCAGATCGCCCTTCCAAGCGCGGTAGCCTTTTTCAAGGCGCAGCGCATTCAGGGCAAACATACCAAACGGCACAGCCCCTGCACCAAGGACCGCGTCGTAAAGTGCGGGCATATTGGCGTTGGCAGCATGGATTTCCCAACCTAGTTCGCCTGCAAAACTGACGCGGGCCAACGCGCAATCAACACCTGAAACTTTCGCAGACTGATGGCTAAGCCAGCCGCTCGACAAGTCAGCTTCTGTGCCAAGTGCCTCAAACAATTCGCGCGATTTTGGGCCAGTCACAATCAAAGTGGAATACTCTTTGGTGTGGTCGGTCAAGGTGAGCCCGTCAGGCAAGGCATCTTTCAACACCTCAAAATCATGCCACTGCGCGGAAGCAGCGGTGATCAGCGTGAAGTGTTCCTCTGTGTGGCGCGTCACAGACATCTCGGTCAAAATCCGACCACGGTCGTCCGCAAAATAGGCAAGGTTCATACGGCCAACTTTTGGCAACGCACCAGTGATCCGGCCACGCAAGTATTCGGCGGCACCTTCACCCGACAAGTTGAAGCGTGAAAACCCCGGCAGGTCCAGAACGCCAACGCCATCGCGCACGGCTTCGCATTCTTCTTTGACGCGAGGCTGCCAAGGACCGGCACGATCCCAAGTCTCGGTCGCCTCTAGCGACGTATCATCGCCGTCTTTGGCGAACCAGTTGGCACGTTCCCAGCCGTTATAGGCACCCATTTGTCCACCCAAAGCGCGGACTTTCGCGTCAACAGGTGACAGCTTTTTGTCGCGGCCAGCGGGCCACGTTTTGTGCGGAAAGTGCATGCCGTATTCGTGGCCGTAGGTTTCCAGTGCCTTTGACAGGCAATGGTCCTGATCGGTGTAATCGGTATACCGGCGTGGATCGATTGCCCACATATCCCATTCGGTTTGACCATCGACGATCCATTCGGCCGCCACTTTGCCCGCGCCACCACCTTGGGTGATGCCAAAGGTAAACACACAAGCCTCGAACGCGTTTTTCACGCCTGGCATCGGGCCAACCAAAGGCAGACCGTCAGGCGCATAAGGGATCGGCCCGTTAATCACGCGACCTACTCCCGCAGTTCCAAGGATTGGTACGCGGGCCATGGCATCCTCAATATACCACTCCAACCGTTCCAGATCGTCGGGGTAAAGCTGGAAGCTGAAATCATCGGGTTGTGGATCATCAGGGGTGACCCAATGGGCCTTACAGTTGCGTTCGTAAGGGCCAAGGTTGAGCCCGTTTTTGTCCTGACGCAGGTAATAGGACGAATCAACGTCACGCAGCAGCGGAACTTTGCTACCGTTCTTTTCGGTCCATGCCTTCAGTTCTGGGATTTCTTCGGTAAGGAAATACTGGTGAGACATCGTGACCATTGGCACAGTGCGCCCACCATAGGGCTTGAACCATTCGCCGATGCGCTGGGCGCAATAACCTGCCGCATTCACAACTTTTTCGCAGTCGATATCGCCTTTTTCAGTGTGCACGGTCCAAGTGCCGTTTGGATGTTGGGTCACACCTGTTGCACCGCAAAAACGTTCAATCTTTGCGCCCATCTGGCGCGCGCCTTTGGCAAGTGCTTGGGTCAACTGCGCAGGGTCAATATCACCATCGTCAGGATCGTATAGCGTGCCTTCCAGATCGTGCGTTTCAAGGAAGGGATACATTTTCTGTGCTTCGTCAGGTGTCATCATTTTCAGGTTCAGACCCTGATAATTCGCCATACTCATCGCGCGGGAAAATTCCTGCATCCGTTCTTTGGAATGCGCTAGACGGATTGATCCGGTGACGTGGTAGTTCATCGGATAATCAACCTCTTCGGCCAGCCCCTTATAAAGGCTAAGCGAATAACGCTGCATGTTCATTACAGCCCATGAGGTGCTGAACGAAGGACAGTTTCCGGCTGCATGCCACGTCGATCCGGCGGTCAATTCGTTCTTTTCCAGCAGAACGCAATCAGTCCAGCCCTTTTTAGCGAGGTGATACAGGGTCGAGACACCCACAACACCGCCACCAATAATCACAACACGCGCGGTTGTCGGGAAATCAGCCATGGTTCTTGCTCTTTCTGGTCGGGGATGTGCGGTGCATCATCCGGAATGGTGTAATAGTCGCCACTATCGGCAGTATAGATATGCTTACCAGTCCGCATCCCGGTGCGCAGGTCAAGGCAACCTGCGGCAATACCTATGTGATTTGCGCCATTGGGTTGATAAAACAGGCTTGACCCGCACAGCTTGCGAAATCCACGTCTGTTGGTCGGAGAAGACTGATACCACGCCAGCCCGTGATTTTGGCTAAATGTCATGCCCAATGCATCTGCCCGGGTTTCCGCCCAATAATGTCCGCTGGTGCGGCGGCATTGGCGGCATTGGCGGCAATGGCAGAATGTGACTGTATCGCGCACACGGGTCACTTCAAATGCAACGGCACCGCATTCACATCTTCCATGCACCATGTTCTTGCTGCCTTCAATAGATCGGGGGCGAGATCACCCAAACGATCTCGCAAGGTTCATCATATGGGTTTGCCCACTGAAAATCTTGCCCGCGTAAACGAAAGCTATCACCGGCGCCAAGTGAAAAATGGCGTCCATCGACACTGATGTCAAAACGTCCGTGGATAATATAGCAGATTTCTTGTGTTTGACGTGTCAGCGGTTCTTTCAAGCGCGAATGCGGCGCAAAGGCCGAGTGAACGACCTCGAAACTGTCGGTAAGGTCGGGTGACAAAAGCCCCTCGATCATGCCGTCTGTGCGGCTGCCGATTGGACGACGCGCATCTGCACGCACAATCAGCCCTTCTTCGCCAAAATTTGCGCCAACCTGCAAAAAGCTGGAAATCGAGACATCCAAAATCTCTGCCATGCGTCTCAGATCGGCGATCGTAGGATGTGATTTATCGCGTTCGACTTGACTGAGCCACCCAACTGAACGTCCCAGGGCATCTGCCAGTGCGACCAAAGTCATCTTGCGCGATTTGCGCAATGCCCGAATGTCAGCGCCGAGGGAGGGCACGATCATCATATCATTCGGCATTGCTTGCTCGTGAAAGACTTTCTGGAAAGTTCATTTTATACAACCCTTACAACGTATAGACTATTCTGATTGCTCCAATTGAGCGCATGCTGACATCTTATGGTTGTTTTTCAAAGACACTTTTCAAAATTGCTTGCAAGTGCGTGGCATCGGTTTGGGTGAAGATATCTGGCTGGTCGCTGTCGATATCAAAAACCGCGATCAGTGCCCCTTGCGCATTGTAGACGGGCAAAACCAATTCGGACTGGGTGCTGCTGGCGCATGCGATATGGTCAGGGAACGCGTTGACGTCAGACACAAGCTGAACTTTGCCAGTGCGCGCAGCGGCCCCGCAAACGCCGCGTGAAAACGGGATCACAAGGCAGCCATGACCCCCTTGATACGGCCCGATTTTTAGCATTTCTGGACCAGTAACGCGGTAAAATCCGGTCCAGTCAAAACGGTCGTCGGCGTGGTGGACCTCGCAAGCGATGGTTGCCATCAACGCGATCTGGTCGTCTTCGCCTTTGGTCAAGGCCGCAATTGTTTTGTGCAGCGCGTCGTAGTTCACAGTCATCAACCCGTTATCCTTAATCTTGGCGTCCGACCATTAACACGATCTTTCCGGTATAGGCCTTTTGCGCAAAGGCCAGCTGTGCCTGCGCGATGTCCCTCAGTGGAAACTGGGCGGCAACAAGCGGTTGAATATCGCCATTCTGGATTCGTTTGATCAGATTGCCGAAAACCTCAGGCTCCAACGTGGTGCAGCCAAAAAAGCTTAGGTCCTTGAGGTAGAGCGTGCGAACGTCCAAATCAACAATCGGTCCGCCGACAGCACCTGAAACAGCATAGCGACCCTTTGGGCGCATCACATTAAGCAACGCAGGAAACTTTTCGCCGGCGACAAGATCAAGCACCACGTCAACGCTATTTTGCCCCAAGGTCGCTGCATAGTCGGCGTCGCGATCGACAATGGTGGTTGCCCCGATGTCGCGCAGGGATTGTGCTTTGCTTGGGCTAGTGACCGCGATGACAATCGCGCCGCGCGCTTTGGCCAGTTGCACCGCAGCAGAGCCGACCCCGCCAGAAGCACCCGTGATCAAGACCGCCTCACCCGTTGTCACACCAGTGCGCGTCAGCATGTTTTCTGCGGTGGAATAAGAGCATGGGAAAGACGCTAGATCATTATCGCTTAGGTCGCTGTTGATGGCATAGGCATGGCGCGATGCGACTTTGCAAAACTGCGCAAAGCCACCGTCGCACTCAGAGCCAAGAAACCAAGCCCGCTCCAGCATTTTGCCGCCTACTTCGAACAAGCACGGCTCTACCAGAACACGTTCGCCGATGCGCGCGGGGTCAACTCCGGCCCCCACCGCCGTGATCGTCCCGCAAACATCAATGCCTTGGATGCGCGGAAAGCCCAGCGCATCACCTGTCCAGCTGGCGTCATCCGCATCGCTGTCGCCTTTCGAATACCAGCCAACACGTGTGTTGATATCGGTGTTATTCACCCCTGCGGCGGCCACTTCGATCAAAACCTCGCCCGCTTGCGGTTTGGGTCGAGTCAGATCGTCGCGCCAGACAAGGCACTCTGGCCCGCCGTGGCGGATCAGGACAACGCCGAACATTGTTGCGTCTTTGGTCATCGAATTTGTCCTTACCGGTTCATACGACACGCTACGCGGGGCGTTAGCTAAGGAAAAGCCCTGCAGGTAAATTGGCATTGCACCCGCGCTTGAACGGCCTAGGTTGCCCAGTAATATTGGAAGGAAAAAACCATGCGCAATTTTCACAAATCTGGACGTTCGGCCGTTTATGCAACCAATGGGATGTGCGCGACGTCACACCCTTTAGCCGCCAAAGTTGCCGTGCAGATGATGGAAGCAGGCGGCAATGCCATGGACGGTGCTATCGCCGGTGCAGTCTTGCTGGGTTTGTGTGAACCGCAAATGACGGGGATCGGCGGTGACTGTTTTGTGCTGATGACCCCCGCGGGCGAAGACCGCGTCGTTGCTTTGAACGGCTCTGGCCGCGCACCTGCGGGTATTGATGCGGCCAAGCTGCGGGAAAAGGGCGATAAAATTGCGCTCTT
>JBLHTS010000084.1:0-12707 GCA_047627695.1 Yoonia sp.
CGCAATGCTATGGACATGATCTTGAGTAGCGAGTTTGGTAATACCTCGGTGGTCGCGATTAAATACAGCAGCGTAAAGCCAGGCACGATACTGCTTGACTGCCACTTTCTAATGGAATTCTCCGACGACTGTAAGCTCAATAGTCAGCGCTATTTTCCGAATAGCAGTGTGCACATGGTAGTTGATGAACAGCGCCGAGATCATAGTGCCGTACTCAGCCACGAGAAGATTCAGGAAATATCGCAGCGGGTTGATATCGATACCGCCGTAAAGGTCGTTCAGGCGCGTCAACCAGAATTGAATGGCTTACTTGAACTGGCAGAAAAAGCAGCCGGTTTAAAGGTGCCAGAGTTAGTCGCTGCGGCCAAACAACGCAGTGAAGACGTGTTAGAGCGAGAAATTGATCGGTTGATAGCATTGCAAAAAGTGAACGCAAATGTTCGTGACGAAGAGGTTCAGTTTTACCGCAATCAGTTGAGTCAGTTTGAACGTTCTTTGGGGAATGCTCGGTTGAGGCTGGATGCTATTCGGGTGATGGTTTCTATTTAGATGTCGGTAAGTTAAGCCAAAATTTTGGTAGGTTGGGTTAGCAGCTTTTTCGCGTAACCCAACACACATACCCTGAAGTTTCTTTGAGCATGGCGTAGCCTCTGAGTCGCTCTACCACCTACACTATAGGTGTTTAATCAAGTTTGCCTTCGTAACTTAGTGGAATAGGGTGTAAATCTGGCTTGATTGAAGTAATTTCGCACGCTGATTCTCTTGGCAGTTCGTATTTAATATAGAGTAAGTGCGCGAGTAGTTTCTTTCCCAGCAGCTAGAAAAGTAACCAAAGCTTACTGCATCCTGCTCTCGCTCCTTACCGACATCCATGTCGGCAAAAAAGCCGCCCCATCATCAAGTCCTTCATCGCAAAAATAACATTCATATCGCTGTCGGTTTGCACGCGACTGATATTGTTCCAGGCCATATTCAACATACACTCCATCCAAGGGGACATTCACGACACGGACGAACCGTGTTTGTATTCCCGCCAAATTTCCCTGATATGGAAGTTTTTTTTACGTTGGCTCTCCTAGGGTCGCCTGCTTTTGGTGAAAGATGGGGAGGAAGAAAACAGCTTAGTGTCAGGAAGCCGAGGGCCGTTCAAAATGTTGCTGATATTACATTCAGGAAGGGTGGGATATTTCCTGGATTTGCCATGCTCCTTTATGAAAGCGGTCGTTTAAAAGGGTAATGTGAATGGTAGGAGAGTGCCCGATGCAAACTTTCATTTCTCGTTTTTCATAACGCCAGCGTGACACAAATGTGTGACTAGAATGGCTTTTGCAGGTTGCGGCTCGAGACCAAAGTCTTCAACAAACAAAATCTCAGCTCTGGGCTGACAGAAAAAAGTCGTTGACAGGCCTTATTTCTTTGGGAATAATGAAACGGCATTTCATTGAATGAAATATAATTAAAAACAAACAAGAGAGGATTCCTAATGCCATCGACCAATTCATCAAAGAATATTTTAAGAGAAACAATGCTCAGCGGCGTTTTTGCCGTAGCACTTGCCAGTGGGCCAGCTGCCATTGCCGCTGACGGCGAGGTAGTGTTTGCATCTTGGGGTGGGTCATTTCAGGACGCCTTGCGTTCTTCTATGCTGAAGCCCGCAGCCACGGCTTTGAAGGTGACGGTCAAGGAAGATACGACAAACGGCATCCAGGATGTGCGCGCACAGATCAGTGCGGGTGCAGTCGCCTGGGATGTGACCGAGCAGGATCTGCCGTCCTGTGAGACACTCAAGCGCGAAGGTAAACTTGAGCCGATCGACTATTCAACCGTCGACACCACTGGCATTCCAGAAGGGCTAATCAACAGCCACTATGTAGGCTTTATCAACTTCACCAAAGTGATCTCCTATCGCAAGGATGTATTTGGTGACAATGGTCCGTCCAACTGGGCGGAGTTCTGGGATACGGAGAAGTTTCCTGGAAAGCGTGGCATGCATGGGAAGGTGAACTACAACCTTGAGGCCGCGCTGATGGCCGATGGTGTGCCTATGGCAGAAGTCTACGACACGTTGGCCACGGACGAGGGCATGGCGCGCGCTTGGGCAAAACTGGCAGAAATCGCACCCAAGGTAACTGTTTGGTATCGTGGCGGATCGCAGTCCGCACAACTGCTGCGTGATGGTGAGGTGGATATGATCCACATGGGCCATAATCGAGTGGAAAGCGTGATGGGTTCGGGCATCGACGTAGCCTATGCCTTTGACGGCGGCACTATGGATGTCGACTGTTTGCTGGTGCCCAAGGGCGCGCCGAATAAAGCCAACGCCATGCGTCTGATCAACGAGTTGTTGAGTGCCAAATCGCAGGCGCGTTTGGCGATGACGATGCCTCTGGGCCCGGTGAACGCTGGCGCGTTTGACACAGGTATTATCCCCAAAGAGGCAGCCATCAATATTAACACGCACCCCAGCAACTATGACAAACAGCTTTTGGTCGATCCGAATTTTTACATCGGCCAGTTGGGTGAGTTGACCGAGGAGTTTGACACGCTGATCCAGCAGTAATCCACTACCGCGCGGTGCCTATTTTTATCAAATTATTTGCACTGCGCCCATTTTTTTCAGGTTAGGAGTTCGTATGTCATCTACTGCCCAATCCCTTCCCATCGATATATCCGGTCTGTGCAAGTCCTACGGATCGTTCAAAGCGCTCGATGATGTGTCGCTGAATATTGCAGCAGGCGAATTCCTGACGCTGCTTGGACCATCGGGCTCGGGCAAAACGACGCTTCTAATGGCACTCGCTGGTTTTGTGCGTCCCAGTGGCGGGTCGATCCGGTTTGGTGATCAAGAAATGATTGCGACACCACCGCACAAACGCGGCCTTGGCATGGTCTTTCAAAGCTATGCGTTGTTTCCATTCATGACGGTGGCTGAAAACGTGGCCTATCCACTGAAAGTCCGCGGAGTTTCCAAAAGCGATCAAAAGACCCGCGCCGAGCGTGCGTTAGATACCGTACAGCTTGGCGGCTATGGGGATCGGCGCATCACCCAATTGTCCGGCGGCCAAAGACAGCGTGTGGCTCTGGCCCGCGCGATGGTATTCGAGCCGAAGATCATCCTGATGGATGAGCCTCTTTCCGCGCTCGATAAAAAACTGCGCGAACATATGCAGATCGAATTAAAGGCGCTTCATCAAAAATTGGATGCAACCGTTGTGTACGTGACCCATGATCAACGCGAAGCCCTGACAATGTCGGACCGGATTGCAGTGGTCAATCACGGACGGATCGAGCAGATCGACACACCTGAGCGGCTTTATCGCCAGCCTCACAGTTTCTTTGTGGCTGATTTTGTCGGCGAATCAGTTTCCTTGCCAGTGGAGGTGGCCAACGATACGGTGCAACTCAATGGGCGCGTGCTGAAATCTGATTCACCTATTGCTCAGGGTAGCGGTGGCCATCGCCTGGTGATCCGGCCCGAGTTGCTGGAGGTCACCTCTGGTGCTGTGCCCGAAACTGCCAATGATTTATCTGGCCATGTCCACGACATTATCTATCAAGGCGACAGCGTACTGGTTATCGTTCAGCACGACAGTGCTGGCGAGATTAGTGTACGCGTCCCTGCCAATCGCGCTGGCCAGACTGGCCTGCCCTCCAGGGGAGAGCGAATTGGCCTTGCCCTGCATCCCGAAGACACGATCATCGTGCCAGAGCATGTGGCGTGAGTATCGCCGAGGCCAATGCGGGTGCTGAAACACTTCAGAACGTAAGCACGCTCAAATCCGAGGAACGCCGCGAACGCCGCACGTTTCTGGGGCTTTCAATACCCGCAGTTCTGGTTATTTTCGTTGTCGTCTTCCTCCCGGTTCTCTGGCTGTCTTCGCTCTCGTTTTACAATGCGGCGGGCGAGTTGAGCATGGAAAACTACGCGCGTATCTTTGAAAGCGCTTTGTATACGCGGACCTTTGTTGTCACCTTTCAGATCAGCGTCGCTGTAACGGTGATTTGTGTCCTTCTTGGATATCCGCTGTGTTACTGGCTGACCAAGGTGTCGGACAAAACGGCTGCTATTCTGATGGTTTTCGTGCTGGTCCCGTTCTGGACTTCGGTCCTGGTGCGCACATACGCCTGGTTGGTGCTGTTACAGCGTAATGGCATCATCAATTCATCAATGATGTCGATGGGCATTATCGACGAGCCGCTGCAACTGGCGCACAATCTGACGGGATCGATCATTGGCATGGTTCATATCATGCTACCGTTTCTGGTTTTACCGCTTTATGCCACTATGCGCAGCGTCGACACAGACCTGGTGCGTGCGGCAGTCAGTCTTGGCTCCAGCCCGCGCGGAGCATTCTGGAGGGTGTTTTTTCCAATGTCGCTGCCGGGTCTTTTTGCCGGAATCGTGCTGGTTTTTATCCTGTCTCTGGGCTTTTTCGTCACACCTGCTTTGCTGGGTGGTGGCCGGGTACAGATGCTGGCGCAACGGATCGAAAGCACTATTACCATTTATTCCAATTGGGGCGCTGCATCGGCTTTGGGCGTTGTTCTGTTGCTAATGGCACTGGTGATAATCTGGCTGATGAACCGGCTCTTTGGTCTCGACAAACTGTTCATACGCTGAGGAATCTGAGATGGAACAAATAGGACAACGCAAAATTGACGGCCTATGGCTAACTGTGGTTGGCATCGCGGTGCTGTTTTTTCTGATCCTGCCCACGCTTATCGTGATCCCAATGTCGTTTTCGGGGGCCTCCTTTCTGGAGTTCCCACCAACGTCGTTTTCGTTTCGCTGGTACACTACCTATCTCACCTCCCCAGAATGGATGAGCGCCACGCAGACATCTCTGATAGCAGCGGTGATGACCACGGCGATTGCGACACCTTTAGGCTCACTTTGTGCCTATGGCCTGCATTGTTGCACCCCACGGATCAGGAGCACTGCGCAGATCCTCGTGATCATACCCATTGTCATACCTGTGATCCTGATCGGTGTCGGCGTGTTCAGTCTTTATGCCAAGCTGGGGCTCAATTACACGCTTACCGGAATTGTGATCGCCCATACCGCGCTGGCGTTACCCTTTGTGATCGTGACCGTCATGTCGGGCTTGCAGAACTACGATTTCGATCAGGAATTGGCGGCGCGTAGCCTTGGAGCATCGCGGGCATATGCGTTGTGGACGGTGACAGTTCCGCAAGTCAAATTCTCGATACAGACAGGGGCCTTTCTGGCCTTCATCACGTCGCTGGACGAGGTGGTGATTTCGATGCTGATTTCGGGTGGCGACAATGCCACAATTACCCGCCGTATGTTCAATTCACTACGCGATCAGCTTGATCCTACCATTGCCGCGATTTCTACTTGCTTGATTGTCGTTTCAATTGCGATGCTGATCGGCGTTAAGTTGATTGGACGCAGCAAGAGTGTTGACTAATGATGCGTTCCTTAAATTTCGCCAATCTCGACCCGGATCTGGCGGGCGGCATCAAGGACCGCATCGCGATAGCCTTCCACCGCGGATTCGCTGAAGCGAACGCGCAGACCCGACAGGCTGACTGCACCCAGCAGCCCGCCCTCAAGACCAAGAACCGGAACAGACAATCCAGCAACGTCCGGATCACGTTCGCCGAGACTAAGATAAAACCCTGCCTTTCGGATGCCGGTGGCCTTTTTGCCCTGTCGGATGGAATAGGCATCCAGCACCCGGCCCGACGAGCCCTTGCTCAGCGGAATGATCTCGCCCTCTTCGATATGATCTCTCGCAAGCCTATGCGAATTGATACGGTAGAGACAAACGCCGGAGTTGCCGCGCTGCACGTAAAAAGACGCGCTTTCCCCCGTTGTATTCATCAGGTTCGCCAGCACCGGGCGCACAATAGGCCCCATGCGCAGGTTCTGACGAAATACGGACCCCAGGCGCCACAAAGACGGCCCGAGGTGGAACAGGCCTTCGGCGTCTCGGGTGATATGGCCAAACTTTTCAAGCGAGACGCTCAGACGCAGGATTGTCGCTTTGTTGACACCACTGCGGTCCGCAACCTCTTTCAGAGACAGACCCGTATCACCGGGTACAAAGCTGTCCAGCACACGCAATGCGCGTTCAACGGCTTCGACACCACCTATTGTGTCTGGGGCTTGGGGCTTGTCGTACATAGGCAGTCCTTTCAACGTAATTCATTGGCTGATTGTAGCCAACTTGGTAGTAATAGGAAACCGCAATTTATGAAGGTACTTGGCAATGAATAATGCAGATAGACGACCGATGCTGGCTGGCTTTGCCGGCTTACCGCTTGGCGAAATTACACAATGCACTGCGGATGACATCGGGGTCCTGGGTGTTCCAAGTGAAGTTAAAACTGGGTCGCGATTTGGAACCTCTCTGGCGCCGGGTGCGCTTCGCGAGATGGCTGAACGGCTTGGTGTCGATCTGCCTGCGAAGGGTTATGATCTCGGGAATATGGACTTGTCGGGCGATTGGTCCGGCACGCTGAAGCATCTTGTGACGCAGATGGCTGATCGCCAGGTCGTGCCAGTTGTGTTGGGCGGGGATGCGGATGTTGCAATGGCAGTTCTGGCGGCTTTGCCCGACTTGCCCGTTGTCGCTACCATGCCGCATGTCCTGCGCGATGTCGCTGCAAGGCCGACGAACACAATCTGGGTGGGTTTGAACGGCGAGCAACCTGTTGAGACCTGGGACCAGATCAGCCAACGCGAGATGATTTGGCGTACCGCTCGGCAGCTAGATGAGGGAGCAACAGATATTCCCTTTGAGTTTGATTGCGCCGTTCTCTGGATTGACTTGTCGGTCATTGATATGGGACATGCAGCCGGTGTTGTCGGGCTTAACCCCGGAGGGATGAAACCCGAAACGCTGGTTTCCGTCATTGAGTCGATGGCCTACTCGTGGCAGGCAATTGTGATCACAGGAATAGCCCCTGCGCTAGACACGCGAGGCATGTCGGAACTGATAGCGATTGAAACTCTGGTAGCGGCTTTGCGCAATGAATGACGCGGCGCAGACTCAATTTTACCAAATCCCCAGTTTTTTGGGTGCAACTGTTGGTGATCTGGAAGACCTAGTGTCCGGTCAGGTCGCGCTGGCAGGGTATTATTGCGACAATTTCGAGAGACCTACACCGGGTCAGCGATATCTCGCGAGGCAACTGAGGTACTCATCCGGACCCGAGAGCACGCCGGGGAACGCCATCGATCTGGGCGATGTGAATGTCTTTCCACTTGAGACGGAAAAGCATTTTTCCGCCGTCGAGGCGCAATGTAGGTTGGTTCTGAAAAAGGGCGCGCGGATGGTTCTGGTTGGCGGTGACTCCAGCGGTCTAAAGGCGCTTCGCATTGCGGCGCAGCAGGTCATCGGTACAGGCGTTCGCGTGGTTTCGCTAGCCGCAAGTGCCCAGGACGACTTATCCAAAACCACTCCGATCGTTCTTTCTGTGGATTTACAGAGCCTTGCTGGCATCTGGTTGTCGCAACCACGCCGCTTGGGTGGGCTGTCGCCCGCACAGATGGTCGAGCAAATTGATGCTGTCGAGGGTAATATCATTGCCGCTGCTGTTTTTGGACTCGCCCCGGCTTTGGACAGTCATGGCGAGACAGAAACCCAGGCGGCACTGGCAATCTTGCAAGCGGTTAATAACAGAATTGAAAAAGGAGTAGGCTGATGCCTTTACGTTCGGCACCATTACCGCGCATGGCAGGGCATCTATCGTTCATGCGCTCACAGCCCAAAGCAATCGGCGATGTAAGATCCGGCGAACTGGCAGTGCTGGGCCTTCCGTTTGAGGACACAAGCGCGCCTTTTGCAGGTCAATCCCTTGCAGCCCGCGCGCTGCGCGAAACCTCGGTTTATTTTGGCTGGCACGCAAACCCTCAATTCAGCCACCCGGTAGATATCGATGCACGGCAGGACATTTCGACAGACGGGCTGCATGAGCGGTTGTGCGATCTTGGGGATATTGCGCTGGGGTCTGATGAAGCTATCCACGCAGCCTTGATGACGGCGACACGCCAGATCAATAGCGTAGGGGCCTGTGCGTTGCTGTTGGGTGGGTCGGATCGCCTGTCGGTGACCGTGCAAAACGCGTTGCATGACTGTCAGACCGTGCAACTTGGTGGAAAACCATGCGACCCGCGCAACTTTCATATCGCGCCCTTGCAGGACGGCTCCGACACCATCTGTAAAATAGACACAGCCGCGGATCTTGTGGCTTTTTCCCAGTGGCGAGATTCGACAAAACCACTGTTTGTGCAATTTGACCTGTCTGTGTTTGAAACATCGCTCAGCGCGCTTTGTGACCGGCCCCGTTTGGGCGGCTGCGATCTTGATACGGTGACGCAATGGCTCAGCACTCTAGGGCAGCACCGTGTCAGCGCCATCATGCTGACCGGTTTGAACCCGACTAGAC
Source organism: Yoonia sp. (assembly GCA_047627695.1). Lineage (GTDB taxonomy): Bacteria > Pseudomonadota > Alphaproteobacteria > Rhodobacterales > Rhodobacteraceae > Yoonia. The sequence continues at coordinate 8,419 of JBLHTS010000084.1, forward strand.
CAGGTATGGGCATAGTGAAAGTTGGTCAACGGCTTATGGTTACGGCCTTGCTAGCATTTGTCTATGCGCGACTGGGATTTGGGATCACGGATTCCGATACAGTTAGCCTTTAACGATACAGTAGCCTCTAAGGAAAATGAACTGACATGACTGCAGCAATTACAACATCTCACTTACCCTTGTATCAGCCGGGATTCCGGCTGTTTGATGGCCCCGCATCCGATGTGACTGATGTGGCCCCAGGCCAGATCGGCGTGGTAGGCATGCCGAGCGATTGGACCCATTCCAGTCGTCTCGGCGCCCGGTTCGGCCCTGAAGCGTTGCGCAAGGCGACAACTCTATTACAATCCAGGCGCCCGCAGGGGGGTAGTTTTAATCCGGACACAGGGCACCGTACCGTTCCCGCAAAGAACTGGCTGGTCGATTGCGGGGATGCCGAGATTACGGCGGATGACGTCGATGCAACGACCCAGGCCATCGCCGCGATGACCGAGGAACTGTCGGTTGCGGGTGCCATCCCTCTGGCGCTGGGCGGCGATCACTATAATAGTTTTCCAGCCTGCCTGGGGTATTCGCGAGGGCTTGCCAGGCGCGCGCCAGACGCACGCTTCGGGTATATCCAGATCGACGGTCATCTGGATTTCTCTGACCGATTGGGCGCATGGGGCAGCCACAACCACGCGACCAATGCCCGCCGGATTTCTGAACTGCCCAACGTTGATGTGTCCAATATGGTCTGGATCGGAATCGCTGGCTGGGTCGATGGCGGCGATCTGGCCCTGATCGAAAAACAGGGCGGTCGGGTGTTTTCTGCCAGTGATGTGCATAGTCTGGGCACAGCGGAGGTCGTGCGCCAAGCGCTTGCACACGCTATGCAAGGTTGTGATGAACTCTATCTGTCGATTGATATTGATGCCATGGACGCGGGCTATCTTCCCGGAACGGGCTCTGTGGTGCACAGTGGCATAACACCTCGCCAGTATTACGAACTATTGGACGGATTTGCTGAGGCGCCTCTAGGCGGATTGGATATAGACGAGCTCTCGCCGCCCCTCGACCCCTCCGAACGAACGGAAATCATTGCGGCGGAAATGCTGTTTCGGATTCTGCAGCGTTTCCGCACAACACCAGTGGCTGAGTGATGATGGAATATATCGGAACCCGGCAGCTGGGTGGGCTATCACATGCAGGACAGATCCTTGCCCCGGCAACCCGGCCCTGGATCACGGATCTTACAGTTCTTTGTCCTTACGAGGGCCTGCAAACCGGTAACATCCCAGAATTTGAGCGTGACCCGAATTGGGATAACTGGGCCTTCACAGACAGTCCTAAAGACCCGCTCAAACGCCTGAACTGGCATGTGTTTCAACAGGGAGGAGGCATCCAGTACCTGGTGGCCGACCGGATGCTTATGAGCCGCGTCAGCTGGCAGGATCTGGATCAGGCCGGGTATGTCTTTGGCACAGAAGTGTCGATTGATGGCAGGCAGTTTCGCTGCCGATTGCTAACCGGTGGTGATACGCCCCATGATGACCCCTATCAGGGAGCGACACAGCCCAATGAATGGGATGCATTGGTGGGCGGTACTACGTCGAACGCACCCAAGCCTGAGGCAAGAGATCATACCAGCCCGCTTAGCCCAGATCATCTGAACTCCAGCCATAACGGTTTGTGGAACTGGTTCGGAGCGGTCAGCTGGACGGCCGAACCTGTCGCCAACCGTGCCGATGGACGTGTGTGCCGAGGCTACCATGGCCCGACCTATTTCTACGACAACACGGTGGACCACCGGCATGAGGATATTGGCTGGCGACCGGTTCTGGAGGAAGTGCTATGACCGTAAACCCCTTTCCCAACTATATCGCTGGAACATGGGCCGCTGGCAGTGATGCTGCCCCCAATATCAACCCATCTGACTTGAACGACACGATTGGTCATTATGCTCAGGCCAGTGCCAATCAGACCGCTGAAGCTATCGAGTGCGCGGCAACCGCCTTTCCCAAATGGCGCGCGGCATCACCTCTGATACGGTTCGAAGCCCTTGATCGCATAGGGTCGGAAATCCTCGCCCGTGTGGATGAGCTGGGCGACATGCTGGCCCGCGAAGAAGGCAAAACCTTGGCCGAGGCCAAGGCAGAAGGGCATCGCGCCGGACATCTGTTCAAATTTTTCGCGGCCGAGGCATATCGCACAACCGGTGATATCTACCAATCTCTGCGCGAAGGTGTGTCGCTTAAAGTTCTGCGCGAGCCAATTGGCGTCGTGGGCGTGATCACGCCTTGGAATTTCCCACTGGCGATCCCGGCATGGAAAATTGCACCCGCGCTGGCCTATGGCAATACGGTTGTGTTCAAACCTGCCGAACTGGTGCCCGGATCGGCATGGATGTTGTCCGACATTATTGCACGCGCGGGTCTGCCCGAGGGCGTGTTCAATCTAGTGATGGGCACAGGCGCTGAAGTAGGGGAGGCGATCGTTACGAATCCCAAGGTCTCCGGTGTTACTTTCACTGGCTCCACACCTGTCGGGCGCAAGATCGGCGCCGCACTGTTCACTCGTGGGGCCAAAATGCAGCTTGAGATGGGGGGCAAAAACCCACTGATTGTGTTGGATGATGCGGATCTGGATCTGGCGGTTCACTGCGCCATTCAGGGTAGCTTTTTCTCAACCGGCCAACGATGCACGGCCTCATCCCGCCTGATCGTCACAGAGGGAATACACGAGGCATTTGTAGACCAACTTTGTGCGGTAATGAAAGACCTTAGGATCGGTGATGCGCGCGCGCCGGAAACGCAGATTGGCCCGGTGGCCAGTGAGGCGCAGCTGGCCATCAACAAAAAATGCATCTCCAATGCTGCGGCGGACGGCGCCACACTTGCCGCAGGCGGCGGCGAAGTAAGATCGAAAACCCCCGGACATTACTTTGCTCCAGCCCTGTTTACGGATGTGTCACCACAGGCCGCAGTGGCGCGCGACGAGATATTTGGGCCAATCGCCGCTGTATTGCGGGTGCCGGACTATGACGCAGCCCTAAACGCAACCAACGACAGCGAATTCGGTTTGTCAGCTGGCATCGTTTCGCGGGATGCCGCCAAGATCGACCACTTCACGCAAAACGCTGAGGCAGGCATGATACAGGTCAATCTGCCTAGCGCTGGCATGGATTTTCACGCGCCATTTACGGGCCGAAAAGGATCATCTTATGGTGCGCCGGAAAAAGGCAGCTACTGCCGCGAATTTTTCACTGCAGCTAAGGTTGTGCACGGGGGACGCGGATAATGACGCAGGCACCGCTGAAGGGCATTCGTATTCTTGATTTGACCAATGTGCTGGCCGGCCCGTTCTGCTGCCATCAACTGGCCCATATGGGGGCTGACGTGATCAAGGTCGAAACCCCGGGCACAGGTGATCTTGCGCGCCAGCTTGGGGCTGACCCCGCGCGCAACGCCGATCTGATGGGGGTATCCTTTCTGGCGCAAAATCCGGGCAAACGATCCATCACCCTGAACCTGAAATCGACATCTGGAAAACGCATCCTGAAGGAGTTGGTGCAAAAGGCCGATGCCCTGGTCGAGAATTTCCGTCCTGGGGTGATGGCACGCCTCAATCTTGACTATGATACGCTCCGCCAGGAAAACCCCCGCCTTGTCTATTGTGCTATCTCTGGATTCGGTCAGGATGGCCCGCTGGCGAAACTGCCCGCTTATGACCAGATCGTACAGGGAATGAGTGGCGTGATGTCGATCACCGGCGATGCCGACACAGCTCCATACCGGGTGGGCTACCCGATGGCCGACACCATTGGAGGTATGACAGCTGCCTTCGTCGTTGCAGCTGCCCTTGCCAATAAAGCGCAGGATCGAGGCACCTTTATTGACGTCTCGATGCTCGAAGCCGTGATTGCGACGATGGGCTGGGTTGTATCGAACCACCTGATCGCAGGGCAGGCACCCACCCCAAATGGCAATGATAATTTCACCGCCAGCCCGTCGGGCACATTCAAAACCGCCGATGGCGTGATGAATATCTCCGCCAACAAACAGGAACAGTTTGAGGCACTTTGCGAGATCATCGGCAACCCGGCCCTGGCACAGGATCCACGCTTTGCCGACCGAAAGGACCGACTGGCCAACCGACCCGTCCTGACCGCCGAACTGGAGAGGGCCTTTGCAACCGCCCCCACCCTTGACTGGGTCGAAAAACTGACTGCTCAGGGCGTTCCCGCAGGACCTGTCTGGTCGGTGTCCGAGGCGTTAACACATCCGCAACTTGCTGATCGGGGCCTGCTG
>JBLHTS010000085.1:0-12554 GCA_047627695.1 Yoonia sp.
AAAGTAGACCATCACTGGGATATCACAGATATTCCCGCAAGTGTGGCTTCATATGACGTAGTTTTATGCTCTCACGTTATGGAGCACGTCCCGAATGACGCCAAGGCATTTTCCGAACTTGCACGTATATTGAGGCCAGACGGCGTCCTTGTCCTACAGGTTCCTTATGCGAGAGATTGTTCAGATACAGATGAAGACCCTAGTATTACTGATCCAGAGGAGCGCACTCGCCGATTTGGTCAGTTCGACCACGTTCGGAGATATGGCCGTGACATTGTTAAGCGCATGGAACAGAACGGGCTGATTACTGATGTCATTGCAGTAGACAGCTTCATATCACCTGACGATATGGTGTACTTTGATATGTGGAACGACGTAATATTCGCTAGCCGACGATTCACTGAAGATCGCAAACAGGGTGATGCTTAAGTGTTCATGTGCAGCACAAGACCAGGGCTTCACCTCAGCGGGACAACATAGTTGGCGGGAACCGGACATTCGCTGCGGTTTACATGGAGGTCCGCTGTGCGGGACTTTGCTGCCATCTAAAACAGGCGCTACAACGTCAGCTTGGATGACGGACCCGCATCGCAAAAGTTGTCTATACTGCGGTCGCTACAGTCACGACTGCTGGAATTGGCACGTCCCACACAGGTCCTGACCCGTGCTTTTCGAGTACCTTTGCTACAACTGCTGCTCGTATAGCTGCCGCATTCGCTGAGGGTTGTGGGCGCAACAAAGCACCGCCTCTGGCCGTTCCCTCAAGAAAGAAATCATAAGGCGCACCGGGGTCACTAACTTGCCACCTCGATGCGACTGTGGATTGATGGCAATCTGTAAATCCAGCCTCCACCAGCACGGGAAAGGCTATCGTGGGATCAGCATAGTCATTTGCTCCGGGGCCATGTGGCAAGGCAACGTCAGTAGCCCCGTGTTGAGCAATGGCGCCAAAAACATATCCAAGGGCAGTATCGACTTGCGGTCCACACCAAACTGAAAACGACAATCGGCCACCCGGTCGTAGAACGCGACGGGCCTCTGCCACCACTTTGGGAGGATCTGGCACATGCGGCATCCCAAAGCCTATCGTGACAGCATCAAACGACCCATCGTCAAATTCCAGAGCCATAGCGTCACCCTCGATAAAATGAGCCTCTGGCGCAGCGGCACGTGCCATATCCAGCATAGCGGGCGAGAAATCGAGACCCGTGACTTGGGCACCTGCTTTGACCAATCCAGCCGAAACGTTGCCGTGCCCGCAACACAGATCGAGGGCTCTCATGCCAGATTGGGCCGCGACCGCTTCAACCAGATAAGGCACGACCATATCCGCCGCTTTTGCAAAGACCTGCGCATAGGATCGCGCAACCTCGGGCGTCGTCCACTCCCGCTTCTCCAATGCAGCGAAGGTGTCAGGTTCATGTGTATTGGGCATCGGTTTCACTCCGTCGTCCAATGGTATTAGCATTCCTACAGAATACCGCCACCCGTCAGTGCTGATTGGTTGTGGAACTATCAGTCATTGGTGGAGGGGGTGATCACCCTGGAAACGTAGCAAACTTAGGGAGGAGCTAGCAACACCAGAGCGACCAAAGGATGTATTTGAGGAGGCAGAATACATCTGAGTTCATAATACATTCTTGAAACTCCACTGTACTGATTTGGATCAACCTAGGCGGCCATCCGTCATTGGTGGAAGAGAGGTCACTCTGGAGATGCAGCCAACTCATGAGAACAAGCTAGCAACGCCAGAGTGACCAATAGGTGTAGAATGCGAAAAATACACCTGAGCCAAAAAATGAAATGCTTCTGTAACAAAATCAAGAAAAATCTAGGATTGAATGTAACTGGTGGTGGTAGTTACCGTTTGCCGTGTTCGCCCTTTGTGTTCCGTCAATTGTCCGCTGATTGCTGCGAATGTCTTGGCCTGTGTGGACGGGGCTAGTTAAGATAACTGCAAAAAACTCACAACAATACTGGAAGAAACTTTAGGTTTAGCGAACAAAATCTTTTTAAGGTGCTAGAGTGGTAAACTTACCGTCAAAAGGAGACTGAAAAATGGCCGAATATTCTATGATTGAAATTGGACTGTTTATTGGCGTCGTGGCTGTCGTACTGGTGTTTGCAAGGCGGATAAGAAATCGCAACAAATGAATGCTGGTAAGTAGCTACAGAAAAAGCGTCCCTTCATCCCCGTTGGCGCAAGCCGTCTTCCACACTCAAGCGATGCGCAGGCAGTTGCCTTGAAGGGCAACCTTCAGTTTCTTAAACAGGCAAACGACAGCGGGCTGGACTATCAATTTGTAGGTCTGATTTCAGGCGTCATATGTAATCTTAGACCCGTCCCCCTTTCTTACCCAGTCCCTTGAAGCGAGACAGCAGAGCGACACTGCGAACATCGCCAGCACATGACCTGACCTGCGCGGCAATGGGCTTTGCTTCTAGCTTCTTTAACTGCCGATGTTATTGAAGGTTGAGTTGCACAGTCGAAAACCATCCATTCGAAAGACGTCTTTATGAGAAAACTCCCGCTCGCCATCCCTGTCATGGAGGAGTTATCAATTTGCTAGGTCTTCTTCGAAACAGCATATTTGTCATGTGGTTGATAATCTCATTGACCTCTCTTGCTATCTCTACGTCTATTTGGGCAATCAGCCAAACCATGCGGGTAGCGACACTGTCCAACGCTGTGGCCACGCAGGCGGTCCAGAACCGAAGGCAAATCGCCAGATTGGCAGCCAAAGCAAGGCTACGGCGAATAGTAGCCGCTGTGCCACTGGCAGGCATCGCAGCGGCGGGCTACTTTGAAGAACGCGACAGGCGGGAATGGTTGGAAGCGAACCCCGGCAAAACAAACCCTGACTATGCTTGTGAGGTCGCAGAACTTACGACTGAGGTGATGGACGAAGTTTTGGCGGGAATGCCGATGGACATTCAATTACCGGAGTGGGCCGTGCCAGAATGTGAAACTGCGCCAACTTAATTTAGTTCATCGCCAACTCGGCGCGCTCCAACCCGCCTCGACGCCAATGTCATGTAGTTGATCCTCAACCTGCCGATGATCGGCCTGTTCACGCGGCTGATGGCGGTGCCAACGTGGGCGTTGATGCCTTTGGTTGTCGCTATCAGCTTTATCGGGGTGTATTCGATCAGCAATTCGACTTTCGATTTGCACGTCATGATCGCATTCGGCATGTTGGGGTATGTGCTGCGCAAGCTGGATATTACATTGGTACCGCTGGTTCTTGGCCTGTTGCTGGGGACGGATATGGAAAATAACCTGCGCCGTGCGCTGTCGATATCCGGCGGGGATTATGGCGTGCTGGTGGCCAGCTGGATTTCTATCGTGCTTTATGTGGCGACCGCTGCATTTCTGGCGCTGTCGGTCTGGCTTGCTTTGCGCGGCAAAAAACGGACATCCACCGCAACTAAATGATGCAAGGCGTGGGCAGAACCGTTAAGCGGGGTGCATGGTGCGACATGACCTAATCACTTTGCAGCTTTTCCTTTCGGTTGCGCGGATCGGGTCGATTGCCGGTGCCGCGGCGCGTCACAACATGGTCGCCTCTGCGGTCAGCAAGCGTATCTCGGATTTGGAAACGCAGATCGGTACGCCCCTTTTGTATCGCATACGCCGCGGCGTAGAGCTGACGGCGGCGGGGCAGGAGCTTTTGTCCCACACCTGCTCGCTGGAGAGCTCGATCGAGCGCATGGATGCCGATATGATGCAATATGCTGATGGCAGGCTAGGGACCATCCGCTTAGCAGCCAGCAGTTCTGCCATCACGCAGTTTCTGCCCGAGGATCTAGCAGAGTTTATCAAATCGCATCCCAAACTGCGCGTTGAACTGACTGAGCAGACCAGCGTCGATATTCTTGATGCTGTGCGCAACGGGCTGTGTGATCTGGGGGTATTCTCGGGCCTTACAGACGCAAAAGGCCTGAAGGTACTGCCCTACCGCCGCGACACGCTTGTCGTCGCCACACCGCCCGGACATTGGTTGGTGGGAAAGTTAACCGTGACGTTGAATGATCTGCTGGATGAGGATTTCATAGGGCTGCAAGGATCAAGTTCCATCCAGTCCTACGTTAAGAATGCCGCCACTACTTTGGGTGGAGATCTGAAGATGCGGGTCACGGTCCAAAGTTTCGATGGCGTGTGCCGGATGGTGCAAGCGCGGCTTGGCATTGCTATTCTGCCTTATGGCGCGGTCGAGCCTTATGTGCGGGAGGGGGAACTTAACATGGTCCCCTTGGCGGAAACATGGGCTAAGCGAGACCTCCTGATCGCCGTTCGCAAGCCAGATACCCTGCAACGACATGTGCGGCTTCTGCTAGAGAGCCTGACTGGGTCTTAACGCCCATACCTTGGGACCAACAAAGTGGATCGCCGCCCTGACTACAGCCCCATGCTGCACCGTTATTGTGCTAGCTGTGACTTTGACGAAATGGCTTTAGGGTGATCTGTTCCGTGCTTCAAGTGTTTTTTGTATCCACTCGCTGACCCAAACCGTCAGATCGGCACGCCAACTTGCAGACTGGGTGAGTTAAAGTGATAACACCCTAGAATGTGCTGTCAGACTAGTTCGAACCAGTCTCATTTTGCCAGCGAATGCAGGAACTTATGCTGAACAAAGTTGGCGCCACTCGGAAAGAGCGGCGACGCGGTTAGGCTTGAAACTGTTGCGTGAGTAGAGGTGACGTTGCTGCTTGAAGTGATTGTAGATTGAAGCGTGAACCGACGCGAATTTCTGCAGGCTTTGCATTCGTCGAAGCCGCAGCATTGCATGCTCTCGTCGCCGAAATGGAAGGTGGGAATTTTCGGCGCGATTGTTCTGCCAACGACCCGTATCTTGGCGACTGGCGTTTCTGATGACCCTCATTGCTGCACCATAAGATCGTAACTTGTCCGTCACGACAACTTCGGGCTGGCCGTAACGCTTCATTGTTTTCTTGAGGAATTCCAACGCAGCCTTTCGATCACGACGCTTCGTGACATAGCTTTCCTCAAATACCTAATATTGAAATATTAAATTTAAACAGGCCCAATATATACCACATAAAATACCTCACCATGTCTCAACTTGCTGCTAAATCTGAGCCTCAGCCGGTGCACCATGTTCGATGGCTATCTCGAATGCTGTTTGCCTGTGCCCTGCCATCTTGTTACGCGCCGCAGCTAGCTATCGAGGCGTCGTCGATGGCGATACCTGCCGCCTTCATTCGCGGTGCCAGATTTGTTGGAGATGGAATACACAGAACAAGCCCCACGAAGGGACACGCTAGTAGTCCCAAGATGGCGCCGTTGATGCCGGTGTCGCAGCAAATTTCAAGACCCGTCGTGCGGGGAAAAACCCAAAGGTGAGGAATAAGTTATGGATTTGAAACACAGTTTGGCGATGTCGGTTGCCGCAGGTGCCCTTCTTGTCGCTGTCTCGGCAAGCGCGCAAAACACGTCTAGCGTGTCCTATGAGTTGGTCTTGGACGGGCTGGAGAACCCCTGGGACATGGCATTCCTGGATGATGGCACAATGCTGTTTACAGAAAAATGCAAGGGCCTGTCGGTGCGGATGCCTGACGGGACAGTAAACGCGCTCTATGGGATGGGCGACGTGGACGGCTACGCCTCCAGCGGCGACGATCTGTTCTGCGAGGGTCAGGCCGGGATGATGGGCGTGGCCTTTGATCCGGAGTTTTCTGAGAACCGCCGGATCTATGTCTATTCGACGTCGAACATGACGGCGCCTGGTACCAACCGGTTGATGCGGATGGTGGTAAATGATGACTTCACAGGCGTTTCGGATCGCGCCGATATCGTGGACGATGTGGAGTACAAGCCCTTGGCCTCGGACCATCCCTTCGGTGGCCCCGGAGCGCATAATGGTGGGCGTGTACGCTTCGACCCACAGGGCGCGTTGTGGCTGACCACAGGAGACACCCACAACGAGGACGTTCCGCAAAGCCCAACGCTCATGGGCTCAAAGATCATGCGCATGGACACCGATGGAAACGCCCATGTGGACAATGCACCGCCAGAGGGGTTCGACGCGCGCACCTTCACGTATGGCCACCGGAATGTGCAGGGCATTGCCTTTCACCCCGGCAGCGGCAACCCAATCACCGCTGAACACGGGCCCTGGCACTCTGACGAGATCACCTTCCTCGTCAACGGCGGCAACGGAGGCTGGGACCCACGCGGAAACATGGCCGGTCGCGGAGACTGCCCGGACGGTTATTGCGGGTACAGCCCCAACCAGTTGGACGGGATGAACCGCTACGAGCGTGCTACCTTCATGCCAATGACTGACCTGGAAACATATCCGGACGCAATGGTGCCGATGTGGGACAACAACGGCTGGTCGCAAGGCTCTTCGTCCAACGCTTTCCTCGGCGACAACTGGGGCCCGTGGGCGGGCCACATGGTCGTTGGCGTCATGGGCATCGGCTTTGGTGGGACACCTATCGGCCAGCGGATAGATGTGTTCGAACTGTCCGATGACGGCACAGAGGTCTATGACGTGGTCGAGATGACCTTGCCTGATGGAATGGAAGCGGGCCGCTTCCGCTCGATCGTCGTTGGTCCTGACGGCAGCCTCTATACAGCCGTTGACGAAGGCTTGATCCAAAAGCTGACGCCGTAACTTTAAGCAAGCGTTGCCGTGCCGTCGCAAAGGACGGCGCGGCAATCCCTTTGGTGCTTATTGCCTGACCACAAGACTTTCAGGAACGACATAGCGTTGATCATCAACGCGTATGACCATCGAAAAATTTCTTGCACTCACGCACAGGATCTAGTGGCGTGCACCTATGAAAGGACACTCATCGTTATGAAGTACCAAACCGGAGTAGCGTTCCTAGCGGCGCTGGCCTTGTCGGCAAGTCCGCTTGCTGCACAGGACACAAGTGTAACGGACGCCGCCGCGAATATTGTTCTGTTGGGGGATGCCGCAGCAGGCAAAAAGCTCTACAGCCGCAATTGTCGAGCCTGTCATGGCGCAACGGCAATGGGCGCTTCCAGCTATCCCAAGCTGGTTGGTCTCCCGCCAGAATACCTCATTGACAAGCTGGAACGGTACCGCGCAGGCGAGGAATTTGGCCCGAACACGCCACTGATGGCGCAACGGGTCAACGACTTGTCAGACCAAGATTTCGCCAATGTAACTGCGTTCATTGCTTCTTTGGAGGAGGACTAATTGTCGCAGTGGCATCGTCAAGTTATGGGCGTTCCTGGCAGTGAAAGCCGGGTGGTAGTTCTCAGGCCGCCTTTAGCCCACGCGGGGAATGTCTGCTGGTGAGGAATTAGAAACCACGTTGCACCGCTACGTCTGGCTCTACAACCAGCAGCTTTCCCAATCAGCCTTGGGCAGTAAAACGCCCTTGTAGGCCATGAAGGACTGGCACAAGCTCAAGCCAGAAATGTTCGAGAAACAACCATACTACCGTCCGGGATGTGACACCTATGTTACCCTGCACTCAAACAAGGAGAACGCCTTGAACGCCCGCAAGCTTGCCCTTTGCCTCATCCTCGCTCTGTGCCCGCTAAACGCATGGGCCGAAACTGCAGTTCCTGCTCAGGCCGACTGGGTCGCCGCGCGCCAATCGGTAACTACCGCCGACGGCCTGACACTGACCTACGTCGAAGCAGGCAACCCCGACGGCCCGCCACTTTTGCTGCTGCATGGCTATACCGACAATTCCCGCAGCTGGTCGCTTTTGGCCCCGCTCTTGGCCGACCGCCGCCTGATCATGGTGGACCTGCGTGGGCATGGCGGGTCTGCCGCGCCCGCTTGCTGCTATGGCCCCGACAGTCTGGCACATGATGTCGATAGCTTCATACAGGCCATCGACCTGCCGCGCGCCGATGTCATGGGCCATTCCCTTGGCTCGATCGCCGCGATGTCACTGGCCGCATGGTATCCTGAGCGGGTCAACCATCTGGTGCTGGTTTCCACCGCGCTGTCAATGCCAGCCGCACCCACCGAATGGCTGTGGGCCAATGTGCCCGGTCTGCCCGATACGATTGATCCGCAAAGTCAGTTCATGCTGGATTGGTATTGGAACCCCAACCCGGTCTCCGCCGATTTCATCGACAGAGAACGCGCCGAAAGTGCTGCCACGCCACGACAGACCTGGATGGGGGTTTTGCGCGGCTTGTCCGCGATGGATCTGACCAAGGTGGCGCCGATGGTGCAGGCCCCGACCCTGATCCTTTGGGGCGATCAAGACGGCTTCTTTGATGCCACAAGCCAAGAGGCCGTCAAAGCCGCCTTCCCCAAGGCCGGATATGAAGCCTTCCCCGGCTTCGGTCACAACATGTTCTGGGAGGTGCCAGATCAAGTTGCCGCCAAAGTCGCGGCATTCCTGGATGTGTCAACGGCAGAGTAAAACCGAGCCAAAGGGCAGCACAAAATGTTGCCACTTTGGGGAGAGCCCGATTGCCGCGTAAGCATCCGGGTTTTTCGGTTTGACAGTAATCTCCAGTGGGGCTCCATCTTGTCCACTGAAGAATACTAAACTGCAACCAAAGTCCGAACTAGCATGACAGCAAAGTGACATTGTGTGCGTCACCTGCATTCAGGCGCAACCGGCTCAAAGCCCACGTTTGATGCACCGTCCCAGCTTTATGTTTCCCGACCAGCTTTAACAGCCCCACAGCCTCCAGCGTGCGCCGTGCAGCGCGTTGTCGGGCGATGGACAGGTCAGTCAGGGTGCTTCACAGCGCCCTTCTTTTTTGCCTGCTCACCGGGATGCGATCTGGGGAGGCGTGTGGGCTCTTGGCAGAGGACGTCAGCACCAAAGGCAACCTCGGGCGGTTTGTGCAGATCCGGCCCAATGCTGTGCGGTTACTCAAGTCGAAGGCGGCAGAACGGGAGGTGCCCTTGCATCCCGCGCTCGAGCAACTGTTGGATCACAGGCTCCCTACCTCAGGCAGGCTCTTCCCATCCCTGAGTGTCGATCGAGTGGTCAAGCGGTATGCCTACCTCAGGACGATCCATCGGGAGCTCCATGGCACAGTGTTCCACTCCACCCGCAAGTGGTTCATCACCCAGTGCGAGCGCACCGGTGTCCCTGAGCACTTCACTGCCAACCTCGTCGGACACCAGTCAGCCCGCTCCGAGAACAAGCTCACCTATGGGCTCTACTCGGCTGGCATCAGTGACACCCAAAAGCGGGAGATCATTGATCAGATCAGGCTGCCTACAGAGCTGGCGTTGTGACCCCCAAACATACCCCCGTCCGGCTTTCCTTCGCGGGTGGTCGGGCGGGGGGACTACGCTAGGTATTTTTTTGTGGGAGGAAGAACGGGAGCAGAAGCGGATCTTTGAGCTCGATCGAAGGGAAGGTCTGCTCTGAGCGGCGGTCTGGAAGAGCCCATTTGGATCGTCGTCAAGCGAAGGACTTCGCTTCTTTCACGCGGGGTTACACCCGGAAATGACCCACGAAGACGTCGGTGCCCATATGCCATCCCGGTCGGCTTCCTGGCTCGCAAAGTAGTCACGCATATCACGCTCGATCTCGGCGCGCTTTAGCTCGGCATGCTCTTCTCCGGCCTCGCGGAAAACCTCGCCACCCGGACCGATTGCCAAGGCAAAGGCAATGCATTCTTCTAAGGTAGTGCCTACTAGGATCTTTTCGTCCACGCGAGTGAATGTCACATCCTCATATCCCGCGCTTTTCATCATGAGACCCGCCAACTCCTCATTGCCCATTGAGAATGGCCCAGGTCCGCAGGTATCCGCGTCCTCACCGGGAGCCGGAAGATGCCTGAGTGTGATGTTCTTCGCTTCCTGCCATGCCGGGTTGTCTTCTCGCCGCCGCCAGACAATATGCGTCATCTGGCCGCCCGGCTTCAGAGCCAAACGCATGCGCCGCAAAGCCGCCACGGGGTTTGTAAAGAACATCGTGCCAAATCGCGCAACAACATGGTCAAACTCATTTTCGGGGAGCGCCACCTCAGCATCACCTCGCGAGAACGCTACGTTTGTCAGACCTTTCGCAGCAGCATCTTTCCGGCCCTCTTTCAAAAATACATCGACGCAATCAATGCCCACAACGCGACCGGTTGGCCCGATCATTTCGGCGATCTGAAGTGACATATCTCCCCATCCGCAACCAACATCCAGAACTGACATTCCTTTCTTTAGGGGTAAGTTCGGGATGACCGCCGCCGAGTGGCGTGACAATCCGCCCTGTAAAATGTGTCTGTATTTCGTGAACTTAGGCTCGAGAACCGTGTTCCAGAATTTCACAAAGTCTGTGTCGTTGTTTTGGTCTAGTGCCATTGTGATTTTCCTTTGAAAACGAGATTTCACGATTTTGACAGTGATCTAGAAGATCATGTCGATCGATTGCCCCAACGCCATCGCGCCGGCGTATTCGGATTGAGCCTCCTTTTGGAGCGGGTGATAGCGGGCAGCCTGAATATCCCTGAAACGTCTCTCAAGCTCGTTCTTGCGATAGAATCCGGCACCGCCGGCAAGCTCCATTGCGAGTTCGACAACTTTGATCGCGCTTTCTTCAACCAGTCTGCGGCCGATCATGACATCATTGATTGTCTCAGCAGAGGGAGCATTTCGGTCGGTCACGTCAATCATATGCTCATGAGCAAGAACCGCAGCAGTCAGAGCAGTTTCCATCCTGCCGGCGATCGATTGCGTGCGATGAGACACCGGTTTATTCCGAGCAATATCCACAGCGATATCGCGCGCACTTTGAGCAATACCCAAATATACTGAATAGATGAGTGGAAACGCGATTGTCGCGATCATCTGGAATGCAGGATGCCATTCCCCGGCCTTTCGGCGCATTGGTATTTTGTCATCTGCGATAAACAGACCGTCAATCTGAACATCATGCGATCCGGTGCCACGCATACCCAGCGTGCGCCACGTGTCAAGCACGGTAACTTCCGGAGCACCCATCGGGACACCAAAATGAAGCACGGTGCGCTCTCCGTCTTCCTCCGCAATTGCTCCCGTCATCATAAGGTCGCCAGCCGGCGCACCTGATGAGAAGACTTTTCGTGCAGTGATGCGGTAGCCGCCATCCACCTTTTTGGCGACCCCTGAGCCACCGATCCAATCTGAACCACCAGAGCTAAGAAGTACTATGTTTTCGTCTGCAATCCGGCGCAACAGCGGTTGAACCATACTCCGGGCAGCTTCCTGATGATGCCATCGCCAAGCAGGGATCGCGACCTGATGCGTGTGCATTGAAAGTGCGAGGCCAGTGGAGCCACATGCCCCAGCGATAATCCTTAAGATCTCACAAAGCTCGCGGATATTTGCACCGCCTCCGCCAAGCTGCGAGGGCACACCCGCCGCAATAAGACCGGCGGATTTCAGATCGGCGTAGTTGTCTTCAATGAAGCGATCATTCTCATCATTTGAACCCGCTTTCTCGGCAAAGACCTTGGCCACCTTGCTCGCAGACTCAACGAGTTTTTCCGATGGCTTCGTGATATCGTTAACCAGTCCCATAGCGCATCTCCCTATATTATCTTTGAACTCAAGTTTACGATATTTCCTTCATTGCGCTAGTCCAGAAACTGTACTGGATAGCATCAGGGCGAAGGGTTAGGCTTTCAAACAGCAGTTTTTCATGCGCAAAGGGGATATTTATGCGAGGTGGATACAGTCAGTTTTGCCCAGTCTCGATGGCAACAGAAGTCTTATGTTCACGATGGACCCCACTTGTTGTACGTGAATTCCTCTGTGGCAGCACACGGTTTAATGATCTACGGCGTGGACTGCCACGCATGTCCCCATCGTTGCTCTCAAAACGTCTGGATGAACTGGAAGAAGCGGGCGTTATCAAATCCGTGAAAGGCGCGAGCGGGGTCAGAGAATACTGCCTGACTAGGGCCGGGGAAGAGCTTCGGCCTATCATCATGGGAATTGGTGCCTGGGGTCAAAGATGGGTTGAAAGTGAACTCTCGTTGAACAACTTGGACCCTGAGCTACTGATTTGGGACATGCACAGAGGACTGAACATAGACCCCCTTCCATCAAGCCGAACCTGCCTGCAGTTTGTTTTCAACAATTTACCTGAAGACCGGCAGAATTATTGGCTGGTAGCGGACCCCCAATCTGGCGTC
The DNA here is from genome assembly GCA_047627695.1 of Yoonia sp. Taxonomy (GTDB): domain Bacteria; phylum Pseudomonadota; class Alphaproteobacteria; order Rhodobacterales; family Rhodobacteraceae; genus Yoonia. Next base: position 12,098 of record JBLHTS010000085.1, read on the forward strand.
GAAGCCTGTTACAAAGACCCAGGCTACGAAATTGATCTATTTGCAGAATGCAGTCTGCGAACAATGACTGCGATATGGATGGGCTTGGATACAGTCAAGAAAGCCGAAATAGAGGGGCGAATTGTACTCACTGGGAAGCGAGAAGTCGTTTTGCGCATGCAAGAATGGCTTGGCCTAAGCCCTTTCTCCACTGTGGAGCGAATGGCGGGTTAGTCCCGCAAAGCAGACCTCGGGCAGTGGCGCAACGAAAGTCAGGTTTTGGGGCAAGCCACAAATCGTCACCCTGATCTGATGCATAAATCGGGACCGCTTTTAGGACCATTCTTGACAAATTGGCATGATCTAAGTATCTATTATTAAATGGATATCCAGGTTTATAGATTGCCTCTCCTGGGCACCACCAAACCCCCTATAAGTTGAAGTAAACCAAGCAAAAATAGGGTGTTAGCTTCTTGTG
>JBLHTS010000086.1:0-12494 GCA_047627695.1 Yoonia sp.
CAGAAAGACCGTAAACCCCGCGATCGTGTGTGGTGTGGGATAGGGTGCGCCGCCTGTGTTCATTAAAGCTTTCAAAGCGTCTTCCATCGCGTCATGGGTCAGAAAGGCCGTGATAACGCCAAGAGGGGTCAGCCAGTGTAGTATGATCTGTGTCAGTGAATATCCAGTGCGTTCGGTCATCTGAATGTCTCCTTGGGACACTTATGCGGCAGGTGGTGGGGGTGGCAGGATCGTGAACAACTGTGCAAGTTCCATCACATCCTCGGCTTTTTTCCAGCCGTCCTGGCCTTGAGTCCAGACCATGCTGTCACGGTTCAGTTTGCCGTCTGTCACCATCCGGCCCATTGAGGCCTTCGAGAACGGACCTGACACTTCGCCCGCAGTAGCAATATGCCAAACATGTTCGCCCGGGGGCGGGGGGGGGGGCGGGGCCGCAGCGGCAGCACCCCAAGGGCCGCCTTGTGCCATTTGTCCTGCCATCGCCATGCCCATGCCAGCACCAAGACCGGCGGCCATCCCGCCACCAGCGGGGTTGGCGGCGGCAGAGGTCATCGCTTCGGCTGCGGAATATTGTGTGAACTTGCCCAGATCGCCAGCCAGGCCCATAGACGTGCGTTTATCCAACGCTTCTTCGACTGCAGGTGGCAGGCTGATGTTTTCGATGTAAAGTTCGGGAATGGTCAAACCGTATTGCGTCATCGTCACGGAAATGGCGCTGGCGATCAGTTTACCCAGATCAGCGGTATTCGCGGCCATATCCAGCACGGGAATACCAGATTGCGCAATCACACGGCTGAATTCCTGCACGATGATGTTGCGGATTTGATAGCTGATTTCGTCCATAGTGAATTCGCCATCGGTGCCGACGATTTCGCGCAGGAATACGGCAGGATCAGCGACCTTGACGGTATAGGTGCCAAAAGCGCGCAGGCGGGTCGGGCCGAACTCTGGGTCGCGGACCATGATCGGGTTCTTTGTGCCCCATTTGAGGTTCGAAAAGCGGGTCGTGTTGACGTAGTAAATCTCGGATTTGAACGGGCTTTTGAAACCGTGATCCCAATGCTGAAACGTCGTCATGATCGGCATGTTGTTTGTTTCCAACATGTAGAGGCCGGGGGTGAAGACATCAGCCAACTGGCCCTCATGCACGAATACGGCGGCTTGACCTTCGCGGACGGTCAGCTTGGCACCGTACTTGATCTCGTGGTCTTCACGCTGGAACCGCCAGACCATGGTGTCGCGGGTGTTGTCGGTCCAATGGATGACGTCGATGAATTCACCGGTTAGAAAGTCGAAAATGCCCATAAGTGGCCTCCGTAATTAAAGCGTTTTGGATGACGTCGCATCCGCGTTGGTCAACTTGCCCCAACCGCGAGGTACTCGCGGGCGATTTGTCGCGCGATGGGGGCTGCGATGGCAGGCGCCATTCCCGTCTGCAAGCGTGGATCGTATAGCATTTTGAGCAAAAGCTCATCATGAGTTGTCAGCAGCGCGAATTCTTCATCATCATTAAAGATCGAGGGGCGCGCACCGGGGCTGTCATTGGCCAAGCCCATGCCTTGGGCCAGCTCTTCGTGGATACATGCACTGCGCATCAGGTTAGGGTGTTCGGCGCGGATCATAGCAACCGCTTTGATATAACCAGAGCCGCCGGGCGTGAATGTGCCGATCACGACGCACAACTGGTCGCGCGGCAAGTTCACAAAGGCACGCACCGTCGCCTCAGAGATATTGGGGATCAATGCGCGTAACTTATCACCATACCCGCGGCGGGCGTCTTCGCCCAAGAACAGCACATGGAAGTTGGGGTTATTGTCTGCCAAAGTGATTGGCACGCCTGTCACCCTTGAGAGCCGTGCTGCGTAGGTGCTGATGCTGGCTTCGTCCACATTGCGCTGCGCCAGTGGAACCGTGTCGCCGAATTCAACCGACATGCGGATCGGTCCGGTCCAACGGCGCAGATTTGAGATTGTGGCTTGTGGGCGTTGGAAATCGCTGTCGTCGCGGTATTCGTTGAAAAGGGCGATGCGCACAAAGTTTCGCGCCAATTGCGCGTCAGAATAGGGTGTGTCCGGTCCGCCGCCATCGCCGCGCAGCAGCCCTTGGGATAAAAGATCGTTCTGTAAACGCAGATAGTAAGTCGCAAGGTTTTTGCTTGCCTGACTAGGTTGCAGCACAGGATCTACTGTCGGTGAAGGCTGCGTTGCAGGTGGCGGCGTTGCAGCCGTGGCAGGGGGCACGCGCAAATCGCACCCCATCAGGCTAACCGCAAGAAAAGCCATGATGACGCGCTGTTTGGTGCCCCCTATGCCCATCGTTTATTCAGCGCCTGCCGCCGTGCCGATAGTGCCGGTTTTACGCGCCTTGGCAGAGGCAAGTGTTTCTTTCAACTCCTGCTCCATCTTTTGCAACTCGACTTCGGCTTCGGCACGCTTGCGCTTGCCTTCGTCCGCGATCTCTAGGCTTTCGTTGATCGTGGCGATCAGGTTTGCGTTCGCCTCTTTCACCGCATTGATATCAAAGACGCCGCGTTCCATTTCGGTGCGGATCGCTTTGTTGGCCATGCGCAGATTTTCCGCGTTGGCTTTCAGCAGCTCGTTGGTCAGATCATTGGCACCGCGGACTGCTTCTGCGGCTTCGGCAGAGCGCTGGATTGTGACGGCTTGGGCCAATTGGGTTTCCCAAAGTGGCACAGTGTTCACCAACGTCGAATTGATCTTGGTCACCAGTGACTTGTCGTTTTCTTGAACCAAACGGATCGATGGCAGTGACTGCATCGTCACCTGACGGGTGAGTTTCAGGTCATGCACACGACGCTCGAGATCATCGCGGGCAGAGCGCAGATCCCGCAATTCTTGAGCAGTCATCACAGCCTGATCCTCGGCAGCGGCAAGCACCTCTGCTTCTTTGGCTGGAATGGTAGTGGCGTCCAAATCAGCAATCTTGGCCGCGCCTGCGGTGATATAAAGGCCCAACTCGTCGTAAAACTGCAGGGTTTTATCGTAAAGGACATCAAGGCTTTCGATGTCTTTGAGCAGCACGTGTTCGTGCTTTAGCAAATCACCTGTAATATTGTCGATCTGGCCTTGGACTTCTTCGAAACGGGCAGCAAACTTCGCCATGGGTGCAGCACGACCCAGCAGAACTTCCCACCAACTGCGTTCGCGGCGCACATCAAGTTCCGAGATCGAAAAACCCCGGATAGTCGTCACGATATTGCGCAAGCTGTCGCCGGCGGGGCCCACATCTTTGTTGCGTACGCCTGCCAGCATCGATTGGCTGATAACCTGCAATTCGGCCTGTGCCGATGAACCAAAAGACACGATGGAATTGGTGTCTGTAATATCAATCTCGGCCACGCGCTTTTTGATGGCGGCTGTTGTTGGCGCGTCTGCAGCTTCAAGCGTGACCAACACCCCTTTGGGTTCTGGCAGTACCACGGCGGTGATTTTTTCGACATCAGCGAGGGTCGCTTCGGCCTTTTGGCGGATTGTATCAGACATGATTATTCATTCCCTTTTGGTTTAAGGCTGATGCCTTCGCGTAGTAAGCGGTCTCGGAGCACATTGATTTCGATATCCATATCGCTGCGGTCATCGAGCAGCATTTTGTCGGTGCGGGCAGAAAAGTTCTGTTCAAGATCAGTCAGCAGTGCCTCATAACTGGCGCGTGCATCTGCATCTTTGTTGCGTCCGTAAAGATCAACGAATTTGACCGTCGCATCACGCGCACCCATCAAATAAACGCTCAGGAACTTGCGGGCACCGGTCAAATCACGCGGGTCCTCTTCAACCGTGCGGATCATGCGCCTTGCGATCGTTTGAAAATCGCTGACCCGTTCGGTCAGGCGGCGATCCGATAGGGCCTCGATCTGGGACTTCATCACGGTCAAATACGCCTCAGCCTCGTTTACCACACGGGCGACGCGGTCTTGCTGGAAGGTATCGACGCCTTCCATGCGTTTGTCAGACATCGGATCAATGCCAAAAGTGACTGTGTGCAAACCTGCGGCGGCAATTCCGTAAAGAGCCGATCCAATCATGCCGCTATCGCCAAGGTAAGCAGCGATTGAGACGCCAACACCCGTCAGTGCAGTGGCCATTATTTTGCGTGGCACCGCAGGGCGGCGCGCGACTTTGCGGGCATTATACGCAGCCTCTGCCTGCAAGCCTTCTTGTAGCAACCAAGCAGCAAGCGTCAGAGCTGCGCCACCAACCAAAGCTGTAACCAAAGCGACAGGGCCGTCGTTTAGGGATGTCACAACCAAGATAATTGCAGGGATATAAAGTGGCCTTGCGCGCGATCCAGCTGACTTGATTTGGCGTGCGTCAACGACAGCTTCGCGTGGGCCACTGTCCTGTCCATCGGGGCTGAACTTTCCGCCAAAACGTTTTGCCATTACGCGGCCCCCAACCAGCCAGAGGTCACGCCAAACAGCAAAACAACTAGCAAAACGTAAGTGATCCGTCGAAACTTCGCGGGCATCATGTCGTCGTCCTTTCCTGCGCCACCAGCAGTGATGTCTTGGATTGTCCTGATAAGTCCGGTGATTACAATCGCAGCCACCGCCACAAACGCCACCAAAAGGATCAATCGCACCATGTCTTTGTTACTCTCGCAGATTTATTTCTACATCAAATAGGAAGGAGCATGTTGTTTTACGAGTGTTTTTGCAAAGCCGCACGCTCGGCATTCAATTTACGGGTATAGCCGGACTGGATGATTTCGACTGCAACCAGCACCAGCACAGAGAAGTAGAATGTTGATTTCGACATCGGGATGATGTCTTGGCCAAAGACCATGATCTGAAGGCTGTCGTCATGCATCGCATGAGCCGCCGCAGGACCGGCTTCGCCCAGCAGAACAACACCGACAATCAGCAGGATGAATAGACCTAGAACCTCATACATGCGGTTCTTTTCCAGGAACTTTGTCACACCGTCGGCCAACAGCAGCATCGCCAAACCTGACAGGATGATGGCTGTCGCAAGGATCGGGAACACATCGGTAATTGCCAGCGCTGACAGCACGGAATCAAACGAAAAGATCAGGTTCATCAAAACGATCAGCACAACGACCTTTGCCGCGGACTTGGCCCCTTTGCCTTCGACATCATGGGCAAGGTTGTCCATCGAAAGCATATGACCGATCTCTTTGACGGCGGTATACATGATGAAGGCGCCACCAAAGACAAAAACGATGGTGGCAAAGTTCACGCCGCCTTCTATCACACCTACCCAATTTATCACAAAGAACGGTTCCGACAGAGTTTCGATCAGTTGGATCATTGTAAAAAGCAAAACAACTCGCAGGGCGACAGCGATGATGATGCCCCAGGTACGCACAGCTTTTTGCTGGGCGACGGGTGCGCGTTTACTCTCGATCGAGATATAAAGAAGATTGTCGAAACCCAAGACCGCTTGCAAGAAGCATAGCATGATCAAGTTTGTTGCGTTCTCTAGCGTCAGCAGGTCGGCCAAAGTGATGTCCCCCGATAGAATTCTTTCACCCTACCATGCACAGGGGTTTGGGGCGGGACAAGGTGCAGCTCTAGGGCTTTTTTCCCCTAGTCGGGCGGTTGACAGTCTTTCGGACGCGTGTGGGGGTCGGCTTGCTGGAAAGTCCAAGCTGGTCGCGGACGACGCGTTGCTTGAGTTCTTCCACTTCGCCTTGCTTGAGATTGCCTAGCTGGAATGGGCCATAGCTGACGCGGATCAAGCGGTTCACGGCAACACCGACTTCTTGCATCGCGCGGCGGATTTCGCGGTTTTTGCCTTCGCGAATGCTGACGGTTAGCCAAGCATTGGCACCCTGCTGACGGTCAAACGTCACGACCATGGGCTGATAGCGAATGCCTTCGACTTCAATGCCTGCGCGCAGTTTGTCAAGTGTGGCTTCACTGACTGATCCGTTGATGCGCACGCGGTAGCGTCGTAGCCACCCGGTGCTGGGAAGTTCCAGCTTGCGCTTCATCTCACCGTCATTGGTGAGCAGCAGCAACCCTTCGGAATTCAGATCAAGGCGTCCGACTGACATCACGCGCGGCAGGTTTTCGGGCAATGAGTCAAAAACCGTCGGGCGGTCCTTTTCGTCACGTTCCGTTGTCACCAGTCCCGCAGGTTTGTGATAAAGCCAAAGGCGTGGCGCGTCGGGTTCGCCTACAATTTTCCCGTCCACGACAATGCGGTCGCTTGGGGTGACGTTCAGCGCAGGGCTGTCAATCAGTTTGCCGTTCACGCTCACGCGGCCGGCTTCGATCATACGCTCTGCCTCGCGGCGGCTGGCGATGCCTGCGCGGGAAAGGACTTTGGCGATCCGGTCGCCGCTGGGTGGGGTATCTGTCATGCCTCATCCCTTAAGGGCGATCCGTGCCGCGCGCAATTGAATTGCCGCAAAGCCTTGCTGAAATAGGCTCGAACAGGCATCAAAGCGGCATGGATTTTCGTAGTTTTATGCATATCGCGCTGGACGAAGCCCGCGCTGCCGCTGATCGGGGTGAGGTACCTGTGGGCGCCGTTATCGTCGGCCCCGACGGTGTGGTCGCCAAAGCCGGCAATCGCACGCGCGAATTGCATGATCCGACAGCCCACGCCGAGGTTCTGGCGATCCGTGCAGCCTGTACCGATCTGGGCCAAGAAAGGCTGTCGGGCTACGACCTTTATGTGACGTTAGAGCCATGCCCGATGTGTGCTGCCGCGATCAGCAACGCGCGCATTGGGCGGCTTTACTACGGGGCAGCAGACCCAAAATCAGGCGGTGTCGCCCAAGGGCCGCGCATTTTCAGCCACCCCCAATGCCACCATGTGCCAGAGGTTTATGACGGCTTGGATGCGCGGGCCTCAGAGGATTTGCTGAAGACTTTTTTTGCGAACAAGCGCTAGAAGGTCACAGGTTCCATCACCTTGGGCGTCAGGACATCAATATCCGGCAAGGCATCGACCAGCGGCTGTGCAGACTGCGCCAACAACGGGAACGTCTTGTAATGGCAGGGAATGATGATCTTGAAGTTGAAGTATCGTTTGGCTGCATAGGCAGCGCCCTCCATGCCCATCGTGTAATGGCCGCCAGCGCACAGGATGCCGATATCGGGGTTATAGAAATCGCCCATCCAGTCCATATCGGCCATAACGTCGGTATCGCCCGAGACATAGATCATATGCCCTTCGCCCTTGATCATATAACCAGCTTCGGTCCCTGCATAAGCTGATCCAACAGACGAGGAATGGGTGGCATGTACCATCGAGACGTGCGCGCCGCCCAGATCGACCGTGCCGCCTTTGTTAAAATCGACGATGTCATGCGCACTGAAAATCCCGCACAGCTCCGGGATTCCGACGACGATTGCGCCCGTGTCTTTGGCAATCGCATCGACCTCTGAGGTGTGGTCGAAATGGCCGTGGGTCAGCAGGATGTGTGTGGCCCCCGCGATAGCCGCTGCGCGCTTGTCTGTGGGAAAGGACGGATTGCCTTCAAGCCACGGATCAATCAGCAGGACAGCCTGTTCAATTTCGATGCGAAAACTTGCGTGTCCGAGCCAGGTAATTTTCATATTGCCCTCCATTTGTTTGACGTCAAGATAGGGCGGAACATGCGAGGTGCAAACATGGATTGGTTCGAACAAATCGACGGCTATTGCGAACGCACGGATTTCACCTATTGGTCCGAGCCGCTGAATGCAGTGACCAATCTGGCGTTCATAATCGCAGCGCTCATTCTATGGCGGCGGAGTGCGGGCGTGCCGATGGCCCGGGTCTTGTCAGGGATACTATTTGTGATCGGACTGGGCAGTTTTCTGTTTCACACTCATGCAACGATCTGGGCGTCGCTGGCGGATGTTGTACCCATCGGCGTGTTTATTCTGACTTATCTTTTTGTGGTCAATCGCGACGTGGTGCCAATGGGCGGATGGATGGCTGCTTTTGCCACCGCACTTTTCATTCCCTATGCGGCCGCCTTGGTGCCGGTTCTGAACCAGATTCCGTTCATTGCGATTTCGAACTTCTATTGGACGGTGCCAATCTTGTTGTCACTTTATGCGATCTTTTTGCGTCGGAAACCAGGAATCGCCCAAGGTTTCTTGATCGGTGCAGCATTGCTTTGCCTATCCATCACCATTCGTTCGCTTGATGAAATCCTGTGCGATGTGATCCCGATTGGCACGCATTTCATCTGGCATGTGCTGAATGGGGTGATGTTGGGCTGGATGATCCACGTTTACACACGCCACATGCTTGCGACCTCGCCGCAACGGCGGTAAACGCTGCAAAAGTTTTACCGGAGAGTTTGTCCATGTCGATCGACATCGAAACAGCCCGCCGCGTCGCCAAATTGGCCCGCATCAAGGTGGAAGACGACGCATTGCCTGCGCTGGCCTCTGAATTCAGCGCGATTCTTGGCTTCATTGAGCAACTCAACGAGGTTGATGTCGAAGGGATCGAACCGATGACGTCTGTAACGCCGCAGCGATTAATGCGTCGCGAAGATGTTGTGACAGACGGCGATCAGCAGGCCGCGATATTGAGGAACGCGCCAGATGCCCGCGAAGGCTTTTTTGCCGTGCCGAAGGTGGTTGAATAATGACTGAGCTATCCAAACTAACCATCGCTCAAGCCCGCGACGCCTTGCGCAAGGGTGACACATCCAGTGCCGAAATCACGGCTGATTGTATGTCCGCAATCGCAGGTGCAGACGCGCTGGGCGCTTTCGTGCACCATACACCTGACATCGCCAAAAATCAGGCTGCTGCTGCTGATGTACGCATCAAAGCAGGCGACGCCCCCGATATGTGCGGCATCCCGTTGGGGATCAAAGACTTGTTTTGCACCAAGGGCGTGCCGTCGCAGGCCGCATCTCGTATTCTGGAAGGCTTTAAGCCGGAATACGAAAGCACGATTACGTCGAAATTGTTTGATGCAGGTGCCGTTATGTTGGGCAAGCTCAACATGGATGAATTTGCGATGGGTTCGTCGAATGAAACGTCCGTTTACGGCAATGCCGTGAACCCTTGGAAGCGCAACGGTGATGATGCAGCCCTGACACCCGGCGGGTCCTCTGGCGGATCCGCCAGCGCCGTTGCTGCTGATCTGTGTTTGGCCGCAACAGGCACTGATACTGGCGGTTCAATTCGCCAACCAGCTGCTTTTGTTGGCATTACGGGGCTAAAGCCGACCTACGGTCGCGTATCGCGTTGGGGCATTGTGGCTTTTGCATCTTCATTGGATCAAGCTGGTCCGATGACCAAAGACGTCCGTGATGCAGCTATCATGTTGGGTGCGATGTCGGGTTATGATCCGCTGGACAGCACCAGCGCCGATTTGGCTGTGCCTGATTTTGAAGCTGCTCTGACAGGTGACATTCGCGGCAAAACGATTGGTATTCCCAAAGAATACCGCATGGACGGCATGCCGGCCGAGATCGAAAAGCTTTGGGAAGACGGCACTACGATGCTGAAAGATGCAGGCGCAAAGATTGCGGGAATTACGCTGCCGCATACAAAATACGCGTTGCCTGCGTACTACGTTATCGCGCCCGCCGAGGCGTCTTCCAACCTTGCCCGCTATGACGGTGTGCGCTTTGGTCATCGCGCAACTCTTGCCGCAGGTGATGGCATCACAGAGATGTATGAAAAGACCCGCGCAGAAGGCTTTGGTCCCGAGGTGCAACGCCGGATCATGGTTGGCACATATGTGCTGTCTGCCGGTTTTTATGACGCCTATTATAACCGCGCGCGCCGCGTGCGTGCGCTGATCAAACAAGACTTTGACAAGGTCTTTGCTGATGGTATCGACGCGATTTTAACGCCAGCGACCCCGTCTGCGGCCTTTGGACTGGGCGAGATGACCAATGCCGACCCGATCCAGATGTACCTCAACGATGTGTTCACAGTGACAGTGAACCTTGCAGGTTTGCCCGGCATTGCAGTGCCAACTGGGGTGAACGAACTGGGCTTGCCTTTGGGGCTCCAGTTGATTGGGCGCCCTTGGGAAGAGGGCGATCTGCTGAATGTGGCCTATACTCTTGAACAGTCGGCTGGATTTGTGGCCAAGCCGACCAAGTGGTGGTAAGGCTTTTGCCAAGCAATTCAGTTTAGCAGGTAGATAATGATGAAATCAGGCGTTCTTATAGCGGCAACGCTGATTGGATTGACGGCATGTGCGCCAGCGGTTGTACCAACCGAGCGCGGTATCGGGTTTGACAATTCGACAGACCGCGCGCTGCGCGAAGCGCAGTTGTCTGCGCCACTGGGTGGTTTTGTGCCGCCGCCTCAGGTCAATTCACTGCCGTTGCAAAATCAGCCGGACATTGCCGGGCAAACATCCGCAATTCCGTCCAGTGAACTGGCGGCTGCAGGAATTGGTCAGAGCACAACGTCGGCGGGCTTGCCTGTAAACACGGGCGTAGATCCTTTACGCACGCAAGGATTGGATGCATCACCCAGCAACCCAGCGCCGCAACTTGCAAACAGCGGCGGTTTGTCCGACGAGCAGAATTTTGACGCCGTTGCAGGTCGCGAAACCATTCAAAGCGACGCAGATCGCCGTGCAGCACAAGCCGCTGTGCGCCAACAAGTGGCACCGACGGCTTTGCTAGACCGCCCACGTGATGTTGGCCCGAACATCGTTGAATTTGCTGTCAACGCACCAAATAAGCTCGGACAGGAATGGTATAGCCGTTCGTTACTGACTACCGATGGACGGTTCCGCCGCAATTGTGCTGCTTATGCCACACCGGATGACGCACAGCGTGATTTTCTTGTCCGTGGTGGACCCGATCGTGACCGCCGCGGTGTCGACCCTGACGGGGATGGATTTGCCTGTGGGTGGGATCCGGCGCCATTTATTCAAGCGTTCCGGAACTGAAACTGACGCAACGATCCTCGCCCAATTGCGGGCCGCGTCGGGATGATGCCAAACCTGATATCGTCGTGATTCACTATACGGCCATGGCCAGTGCAAAGGCTGCGGCAGATACGCTATGCAATCCCGCTACCGAGGTGTCAGCCCACTATCTGATCGCAGAGGATGGCGAGGTGCTGTCGTTCGTGCCAGAGGCCCAGCGCGCGTGGCATGCAGGTGCAGGCAGGTGGGGCAGGGTGACTGACGTGAACAGCCACTCTATCGGGATCGAGCTTTCTAACACAGGGTTTGCCCCCTTTGCCGCGCCGCAGATGGATGCGCTGACGCAACTACTTAATGGGATCACATTGAGCTGGGCGATTCGCCCCGAGCGGGTCATCGGTCATTCTGACATGGCGCCGGGTCGCAAGATCGACCCAGGGCCGCGATTTGATTGGCGTAGGCTGGCAATTGCAGGCTTTTCGGTCTGGCCCGAAGTGAAGGACTTGACCAAAGACATCACTGCTGCGCGTTTTGCCGCGATGATGGCTGCGTTCGGGTATACCGCGACTGATGACCCCGAATTGCTGCTTGCGACCTTCCGTCTACGCTTTCGCCCGCGCCATGATGGGCCGCTTGATGCCATTGATCTTGCGATGATCACGGATCTTGCAACTCGGTTTCCCGTTGACGTGAACGAGGCTTGGGCCTAACCCCACGCATGCGCGGATGGCTGGATGACTGCGGCAGTAATGTCGAGGAAAGTCCGGACTCCAAAAAGCACGGTGCCGGGTAACACCCGGCGGGGGTAACCCTAGGGATAGCGCCACAGAGAACAGACTACCCGGGTCCGCCCGGGAAAAGGTGAAACGGTGGGGTAAGAGCCCACCGCGCGAGCGGCAACGTAAGCGGCACGGCAAGCCCCACCGGGAGCAATGCCAAATAGGGACCACGTGCGGCAATGATCCTTTCGGGGATATCGGGCGCAGGGAGGCTTGAGCCCGAGTGGTCCGGGTTGGCAGCTAGAGGGCGTCTGGCAACAGGCGTTTAAGATGAATGGTCATCCATCTGTGGGCAACTACAGAGGACAAAATCCGGCTTATAGGCCATCCGCGCATTTACGAAATCAAGGGATATCATTCGCATGACGGCTGCGTGGACTGTTGATTGCGTCGGGAGTTTCACAAAGTCCAAAGAGCACTGCCTGATCGAATATGATTTTGGGGATTAATAAGCTCAGGTTTCATTCATGTAGGAATTTTATGGGGTGTTGGTCAGTGTTACCTTCGAACCTGAAGTGCAAAATTCACTAGAGATGCAGTGCAAAGGCTAGCAGGCGATCCTCGACTGTTTTGCGCGCTACATGATGCATTGCAGTCTTGTCCTAGAAGCCACAAGGAAAGCGCAAATGCCCAAAATGATCTTTGTGAATTTGCCGTTGAAGGAATTAGAGAAGGAAAAAGCGTCTTATCAGGCCATTGGCTTTGAGAACAATCCGCAATTCGCGGACGACACCGCCAACTGCATGGTTTGGAGCGAGGCAATCAATGACATGCTACTGACGCACGGCAAATGGAGGAGCTTTACAGATCGACCTATTCCACTTTCCACCTCCAGCGAGGTGCTGCTGGCTTTTTCTTGCGATGATATTGCGGCCGT
>JBLHTS010000087.1:0-12398 GCA_047627695.1 Yoonia sp.
ATTGACGATGATTGGCAAACTCACACGTACAACAGAATCTGGGCGGGTTTCAGAGCTTTTGGGACTGCCCGAAGACATCAACGATTCCGACACTTTGACGGCCCAAGTTGCAAAGGGCCTTCCTGCGACATCCGTCGAAAATATTCTGGGAGTAATGAATTCCCGACCGATACTGAACCTCATTCCTGAACGTGCTTATCGCCGTGCAAAAACCGAACAACTGCCCCTGAGTGCTGTCAAAAGTCAGATACTTTATGATTTTGCGCGCGCTTATGTCGTTGCGGACCGGATACACAATGGCAACGGTGCGCTGGTGATGCGGTTTCTAGAGAAACCCCACCCGGATCTTGGTGGAGCCGCACCAATGGCATTGGCAATTTCTAGTCCTATTGGTGCGGATGAGGTCATCGAACTTCTCAATAGGTAGCATGACTTCAGCGTTCTATGCGGGTGGTGCTGTCCTGTGATATTTCACATCCTATCTTGGTATAGGCAACACGCTGGACAAAGCCGATTTCCGGTCTCGTTGTAATTTTCCCTTTTTTACTGTATGATTTCATAGTCGAGCAAGAAAACTTGGTTGTGAGCCGGGAAAGTGGTGCGCGCTGGAACAGACGCCCGCAATCTCCAAGTTGACCCAACCAAAAGTGGCGGTCAAAAAACATGTCGATCAACAACAATAGCCCGATTGGTATCCAATCGCGGTGAAGAAGGGGACCTATGACCACCTACGCACAAGCGAGAATAAAGAACCCTGCCCGCTATTTCGAAACACCGGATCACGTTTTGAAAGACGACAAGTTGAGCCGTGATGAAAAGGTGAAAGTCCTGCAGTCGATGGCTTTGGACGCAGATCAAATGGTGGAAACAACGTCTGAGGGCATGGCAGGTGCCAATCTGGTATATAGCGCCAACGACCTTCAGTCTGCGCTGATCAAACTTGAAGAAGTCGCAGAGCCACAGATAGCTAGTCATTCAAGCCCGCGAAACGCGCGCTTCCAGAAGATCATGGTCGTTACAACCGTCAACCAAGACCTCAACCGCGCCATTGCGGACGTTGCTTTCAGCATGGCAGAAATCACTGGCGGCAAGGTGTTCTTGCTCAGCGTTGTCCCATCAGCCTTTGAAGGGTCTGGCATGGTGGCTGCAGGACCAATGGGTATGGCCATTCCACCGGCTCCTACGGACAAAAAGCAAGACACTTCAGACCGCCATGAGCTGCTTGTAGAGTTGAGAGATGAAAATAGTTCAGGCGTAAGGACCGGGATTGAAGTACGAAGCGGGCAAATCGAAGAAGTCATCATGGAATATGCGGGCGACTGCGATGCAGATGTGATAGTGGTTGGATCTCCAAACCGTTCATGGCTCGAAGCGTTGCTTGAACCCTCGATCGCCCACCGCGTCACCAAATCCGCGTCTTGTCCTGTGTTGATCGTACCAGAGCAGATATAGCACGCCGGTTTTGCGTCGCCGACACCAAGCGTTTTCAGGCGCACCCCAATCTGGTCGCCCCGGACCTATGAATTCAAAATGCGGCCACGACTGGCGCAAAGCCAGAAATCATAACCCGATGAAAGGGAAACCTTGCCATGATCCTCTATCCGATGATTGAACTGCTTGATGGTCGATGCGTGAGCCTGTTTCGCGGCCGCACCGAAGAGCCTCACATCTGGCATGTCGATCCTGTCGCAAAGGCAAAGAGTTTCGCTAAATCGGGCGCTGATTGGCTGCAGATTACCGACTTTGATGCCATGTCCGGCGATGAGAGAAACACCGATCTTATTCGCGAGATCATTCGCACCGTAGGTATTCCGGTTCAGTTGGGTGGTGGTTTTCGTAGCTTGGAACGAATTGCTGAATGGATTGATCATGGTGCCGGGCGCATCGTTGTCGGATCTCTGGCCCTGCACCAACCTGACGTGGTCAAAGAGGCAGCAAAGCTTTTTCCCGATCAGATCGTGCTTGCGGTTGATGTTTTCGAGGGTCTGGTGGTCAGCGATGGATGGCAACAGAAAAGCGCCTTTACGCCCTCAGCATTCCTGAAGGCCTTTGAAAACGATCCCCTTTCCGCGATCATCATAACCGATATTGATGCTGACATAGGTGATGCCGAAGACAGCATTGCATTAATCGCACAACTGGCGGGCGAAGCTAGATCTCTGGTTTTTGCGAGGGGCTTGTCACGAACACTCGATGATCTGTCGCGCCTCAAATATGTGCCTGCCGTCTCGGGGGCACTGATCGGACGTGCATTGTTCGACGGAAGTTTCGATTTCGAAGATGCCCTAGAGGTGGTCAAACCCCAAGTCGAGAAACGCGCTCAGTTCATTTGAGGCGGTCGCGACTATTTGACTTCCTATTTGGAAAGTATGGTCCGATCTTACTGGCGCAGCGAGAGATAGGTATCTTGCGTCAGCTTTGCCGCGCGCGGCCCAGATCGCGCCGCGCCGGATCATTTCTGTCACCTGCGGCACCTTTAGATCGTCTAACTCATGACCGATCGAGCAATAAAACACGCGGCCCTTGTCCCATCTGCGTGTCCACGTCACAGGAATAACAGTGCCTTCGATCCACCACAGATTATCGCCGCTAAAGGTGGTCGTCGCTAGCACATTATTGGATGGATCGGTCAGCATATAATACTGTTCAGATGTGATGCGAAAACTCTTGATGCCCTCGACCAACGGATGATCGGGCTGACAAATGGTCACATCGTAATCGATGTAATCTTCCTTGGGCTGGAGGTTATCGGGCCACCCTGGTGGATGGGCCACAAACTGCCCCCCGATCAAAAAATGATAGGTTGGGCGATCACGAAACGCATCGCCCATATGCCCATGCCACCCCACCAGACCGCAGCCGTCACCGACAAGCTTGAGCAGTCCGTCTTCTTGTGGCTTCGTCATATTCCCGAATTCAACCTGATGCCCCGACCGGGCCGACGACCAGATAGGCGTAATAATATCAATATCGCGCAGGTTTTCGGGCTGCGCCAATGGCTCCAGCGTGTCAAAAATCACAACTTCAAAGCCGTTTTCCTCGAGCAATGATTTGTACCAATCGGCGAACTCTGCGGGGTTGTGGCCTTCCCAGCCACCAACAAAGAGGGCAGCTTTCATGTCTTGTCCTTTCCCATAAAGTCGAGCATCGCAGCCATGTCGCGCGCGCCATACCCTTGGGTTTCAGCGGCAAGCAGATTGTCCAAGGTGACGCGGCCTTGCGGCATGGCGACGCCAACCTGTTCGGCAAGGGCTGCGGTAACTTCCATATCCTTACGCGCCAGCGCCACGGTGAACGTCACATCACCTGCCGCCTCATCCAGATAAAGCGGGCGGCGGTATTTCAGCATTGGTGCTGCCGCCGCGCTGTTTTCGATCACGTCAAATGCGGCCTCTGGTGTGATACCTGCGGCTGTGGCAAGCGACATCGCTTCGGCCAGCGCCTGATTAAGGCCGTGCAACATTGAATTGACGGCCAGCTTCATCACAGTCCCTGAACCCACTGCACCAAGGAACATATTTTTGCGACCCAACGCATCGAATATCGGCAACAGCGTCCTAGCGTCGGCTTCGCGGCAGCCTGCCATAATCAGCAACTGCGCGTCGGCAGCGGCCTGTGTTGCACCTGATACCGGCGCATCAATCACGGTGACACCTTTGGGGCGCTGCGGCAACCAGTGTGGCAATATGATCAGGGCTCATCGTGCCCATTTCGATGAATACCTGTGCGCCCTGCCCTGCGAACAAGCCACCGTCGCCAGTGTGAACCGCTTGGGACGCAACATCGTCCGCCAACATTGTCACGACGACTTGTGTCGTGGCGCCCAGCATTGCGGGCGTGTCCGCCACGGCGCAACCAACCTCGGCTGCTAGCCTGTGTGCCTTTTCCGCAGAACGGTTCCAGACCGTCACATCATGCCCGGTGCGTTTTAAGTTCCGGACCATGTGTTGGCCCATGCGCCCCAATCTGGCGAAGCCGACCTTCACTATGCCACCTCTTGCACTTCAATTCCCGAGATTGCTTGGATCAAGCTGTCCTCTGTCACTTCCTCGGATGTGAACTGCCGCATGACGCGTCCTGCATACATTGCGACAATCCGGTCCGCGACATGCAGGACTTCCGGCATTTCTGAACTGATAACGATGACGGCGTAACCTTGCGCCGCCAATGCACGGATTAAGTTGTGAATTTCGGCTTTTGAACCAACGTCAATGCCGCGCGTGGGCTCATCAACGATCAATACATTTGGGTGCATGGAAAGCCATTTTCCGATAACGATTTTCTGTTGATTTCCACCAGACAGGTTACCGACGATCTGCTTCCACCCTGGTGTGCGTATATCAAGTTTGTCGCGATACTGATCGAATATCGCGATTTCTGCGCCGTCGCTGACGAAGGGTCCAGCCGTCAGATCACTGACCTGCGGCAAGGTCATGTTATCGCGACAGTTCATGCCAAGCACCAATCCTTGCGCCTTGCGATCTTCGGGAACCAGCGAAATGCCATGGCTGATCGCGTCAACTGGCGATGAAATGCGCACTTCCTGCCCATCAATCAGGATCTGCCCAGCCGACGGATCACGCAGTCCGAAAATCGTCTCGGCGATCTCTGTCCGGCCCGCGCCGACAAGTCCGTAGAACCCCACGACCTCCCCGCTGCGGACCTCAAAGCTGACGTCTTGGAAAAGATTACCGCAACTGAGCCCGCGCACTTCCAATGCGACGTCGCCCAGCGCGTGGTGGCTTTCGTTGCGCGTCAGATCAAGGCTGCGGCCGATCATCAACTGCGTCACCTCGTCCTCGTTGGTCTTTGCGGTCTCCAAAGTCCCGCGATACTGGCCGTCACGAAGCACACTGATCCGGTCCGTAATTTTGAAGATTTCCTCCATCCGGTGCGAGATATAGACGATCCCGACCCCGCGCGATTGCAGATCCGCGATCACATCAAACAGCACGACCTTTTCAGCATCCGTAAGCGATGCCGTCGGTTCATCGAAGATAACCGCACGCGGCTCAACCGTCAGCGCACGGGCGATCTCGACCATTTGCTGGTTCGCAATAGACAGGTCGCCAACACGCGTTTTGGCATTGAACCCGACGTTAAGCGTTTCCAGAATCCGGTCTGTGTCTGCATAAAGCTTGGCCATATCGACACGGCCCATGCTTTTGCGCGGCAATTCACCCAGAAAGATATTCTCTGCAACGGTCAGCTCGTCGGCGAGGCTCAACTCTTGGTGGATAAAGACAACGCCTTGCGCCTTTGCTTGCAGTGGCGAGGTCATAACGACCGGTTCTTCAAGTATGAAAATCTGTCCCTCATCAGGGTCGTGGATGCCGCCCAATACCTTCATCAACGTCGATTTTCCTGCGCCGTTCTCGCCCATCAGGGCATGAACTTCGCCGGGAAGCACACTGAAGGACACGCCATCAAGGGCACGCACACCAGGAAAGGTTTTCACAATACCTTCAAGCCGCAAAACCGGGATTGTATCGCTCATATCTTTAACTCCTCTTTGCCCTTACGGTTGATCTGGCGATCAAAGAACAGCACCGCGATCAAGATCAGACCGATGACGAGATTGACGGTTTCGGTTCCCGCGCCGATGTGGCCCAGTCCCTTTCGCAGCAACTGGATCGCAATGACGCCACCCAGTGTCGAAATGATCGACCCGTATCCACCCGACAATTTGGTGCCACCCAGAACCACGGCGGTAATCGCCCACAGTTCGTATAGCATACCGTCATTGGGATTGACCGAACCACTTTCGGAATAGAAAACGACCGCTGACAAAGCTGCCAAAAACCCGATCAGAATGAAGTTCCAAAGAAAGTGCGGACCGACTTTGATGCCGGCATTGACCGCCGCTTCGCGATTGTTGCCAATGGCATAGGCGTTGCGGCCATGCACCGTCTTCGTCATCAACAGCCATAGCAATAGTGCTACTGCCAGCAAGAACCACGTGGCCGTGTGCAGCCCTAAGAACTGCGCTTCGGCAAAATCGACCAGCGTCCAATTGAGGTTCGAAGTCGGGTTTTCGCCATTATACATGAACACCAACCCACGGTAGCCCAGCATCGTCCCCAGCGTGACAATAAAGGCGTCCACGCCGGTTTTCCAAACGATCATGCCGTTGATAGCACCCAGCACGACCCCCGTAAGAAGCGCGAACGCCCATGCCAGTGGGATAGCCGCGTCCCCGAGCGCCATCATGAACGGCCATGTCATACTGTCGAGCATCACAACAGCTGCCAATGCAAACGTAGCACCGACCGAAAGGTCGATATTTCCATTGATCATGATGATTGTCATGCCAAGTGCGATGATCCCGATCGGCGCCGATTGCTTAAGCAGCAGCAGCATATTGTCAAAGTCCATAAAGGACTTGTCCGATGTGGATAGAAATTCACCGGCAACCGTAAAGAAGATTAATTCAGCTACAATAAAGGCCCAAATTGCACCTTGCTTGAGTAGGGTTTTCTTGTTCATGTCTCTCTCCTCAAGCGATCGGTGACAGTAGACGACCACGCTTGGCCGCAATGTCGAGCCAGACGGCCAGAATGATAATCGCACAGGTCACAACGTACTGGACATAGAACTCAAGCCCGACAAGCAGCAGTCCATTCTGGATAAATCCAAGGATCAGAACGCCAATCACTGTTTTGAAAATCGTACCCGACCCACCCAAAAGCGATGCGCCACCCAGAATAACAGCGGCGAGAACCTCTAGTTCAAGTCCCTGTCCAACCGTGTTCTGACTGCCAAGACTGCGGCTGGCCTGCATCAAGCCTGCCGTTGCCACACAAAATGCTGACATCAGGTAAGTCAGAAACACGACCCGTGCGCGCGGTATGCCGGAAAAGGTTGCTGCCATTCCATTGCCGCCAACGGCATAGACCTTACGGCCAAACGGCGTCTTGGATAGAATAATAGACAGCACAATCGCCAAGCAGCCAAAAATAATGATCGGTGTAGGAATACCTGCAACGGATCCTTGCCCGAACACGGCAAACCACGTCCCGTCCTTGTCGGCGATGTCCATATTCTTGCCACCCGACCACGTAAGCGTCAGGCCGTGTATCGCCGAAAGCATCCCCAGCGTCACAATAAGCGAATTTAATTTCAGATAACCGACCAGAAATCCGATAAATGCCCCGAGGGCTAGCGTAAGCCCGAACATAGCCGGTATCGCCAGCGCAGGACCAATCTTGTCATGCAAATCCAGCATCACGATCGTCGAGAACGACATCATTGAACCGACAGAAAGATCAAGGTTCCCCCCGATCACGACAAAAGTTACCCCAAGGGCCATGACACCCAAAATAGCGGATGACCGGATCACTCCAGCGATGTTGTCCACCGCAATAAAGCGCGGATTTGCGACGGCGAAAACGATCATGAAAGCGACGAACGCAACAAGTATCCCCTGACGGGCAAGTAGCCCCGCTAATCCCTTTTTCTTCAATTCAGCCATGCTGGTCTCCCTTGTTGGTCTGCCATTTAAAAAACATCAAACCAATGTCATTCCGCCGTCGATCATTACGATCTGGCCTGTCATGTAATCGCTGTCTTTGGACGCCAGAAACGTCGTCGTTCCTGTGATATCCGTAGGTGCTGCTACGCGTCCGCGCAGGATTTGCGATGAAAATTCCTCCATCGCTTGCCCGGGCCGGTCCGCGGCACCAATGGCCATTAAATCCTGATCGACCTGTTCCCACATTTCCGTGGCTACGACGCCGGGTGCAAACCCTGTCACTGTAATACTATGTTTGGCCAGATCACGAGCAGCAGACTGCGTCAGCGACACGACAGCCCATTTGCTGGCACAATACGGGGCCACGTTGCCAAATCCTTGTCGGCTCGCGATTGAGGCGGTGTTGATAATTTTGCCCCCACCACCCTGAGCGATCATTTGGCGCGCCGCTTCTTGCATCCCTATCATGCAACCAAGCCCATTGATATCCATGATGAAATGCCAGTTTTCCTCTGTCACATCGAGGAAATTCATCGGCCTGTTCACGCCTGCATTGTTGAATTTCACATCAAGTTTGCCAAAGGCTTCAACTGTGTGGGCAATCATTGCGCGGACCTGTTCGCGGTCCGTCACGTCAACAGATGCGGATGTGACACGCCCACCGGAGATGCGCGCTCTTGCGCTATTTTCCGCGGCGATCTGTGAAACCTTCTCTGCTTTGATATCAGCGAAACAAACGTCGGCACCTTCTTCAAGCAGGGCCTCCGCGACCGCCCGCCCGATACCTTGTGCTGCACCCGTCACGATACACGAACGACCTGAGACACGCCCCATGGCCTTCTCCCTCAAATTAAAGTGCGTCACTTCATAAAGAAAGCGCGCGGGGCAGCCAATAAGACTGCCCCACGCAATCCAGGAGGGGATTAGAACACAGGCTTTGTGAACTCGCTGATATTGTCCTGCGTGATCTTCGGAGTGTCGAAGTAGTTCAAGAATGGCAGATCTTCGCCATTGAGCAGATCAATCGCCGACTTGAGCGCGGCTTCTGCGTCATCAACAGGTGACTGGTAGATAGACCCCCAGTATTCACCACGTTCCATGGCCTCATAACCGACAGCAAAGTTGGTAGCGCCAACAAAGGTAATGCCCTCGGTACGACCCGCAGCATTTGCCGCGTTCAATGCGCCAACACCCATGTTGTCATCGCCAGCATAGACGCCGTCAATGTCATCATACTTGACAAGGAATGCTTCCATAACCTGTTGTGATTTCTCACGATTCCAATCACCGGGCTGGGTTTCAACCAGTGTCACATTGGGGCAGACCTCGGGCAGACGGTCATCAAAGCCCTTTTGCCGCTCGATCGCTGTCGTATAGCCGGGTTGGCCGGAGATCTGAACAACGCGCGCTTCATTCTCGGTGCCGAGCGCCTTGAAGCGATCACACATGATTTCAGCTGAACGCGAGCCTTGGGTGATATTGTCAGGACCAGAGAAGGTCGCGACAAATTCGAAACCGGCCTCGGAAATGTTTGAATTGGTGACCACGACAGGAATATTTGCCTGCGCTGCCTTGCGCACAGCTGGGATTACGGCCTCGCCGTTGGTCGGCCAGATGATGATCGCGTCGACTTCCTGCTGGATCATGTCTTCCATTTGGGCAATCTGGCGAGCAACATCGCCGCCTGCGTCCAGCACCACGACTTCGACGTCGGGGTTGGCCGCGGCGGCCGCAATAAACGCCTGTTCGTAGGTCGTCTGGTAGCTGTCCACGCCTACGTTATTTTGCGTAATGCCAATCGTCATCGTCTCGGCGGCGGCGACAGTGCCGATCATAGCTACTGAACCGGCAAGCACGGCTTTCATCGAATAATTCATTATTGGTTCCTCCCAATGTTTGTCTAACGCGATTGCGGCTGTCCTCCCAGCTTGGAGCGAACTCCGTAGCAATCTTTCTTCATTGAGCATTACTTCAAGACCTAAGGGATCATCATTTTTATCCAAAATGGATGATACGATGTTCATTTTGGATTAAATCAAGATATCATCCAAACACCAAATTGGACAATTTAAAGGAGAAAGACATGCCCAAGCGTCGTCTCATCGCAGCCAAGCCTACGGATCAGGACACTATGCAAGCGCAGCTCGTCAAAGATATCCAAATTGGACATCATCGCCCTCGCGGCAGTGACGGGATATCCGCAAGCGCGACAAACCCTGAAATAGAGCGGGTCGTCCAATTCCTACAAGAAATAACGAGAGAGCTTAACGCATCCATCGAACCAAATCAGCCAAACCCCTACCTTAATATGGTTCTGTACCTTTTGCGTAGTCACAATGAAGGACGCATTGTGTCCCCGTCGTCGATGGTTTCTGCATCAGGTGTGCCTTACGCGACCGGCACGCGCAAGCTTGCCGAAATTCAAGACGCGGGATTGGTCGAACAACGCCCCCGCACAAAATCAGGAAAAAGCTTTTCCCTGCACCCTAGCCCAGAGCTGTTGGATGGCTTCAGCCAGTTGGCCGACCGCATCGATAGAATCACGCGCACGATGCTTGGCACCGCACACCCCCAACAAGATGAAAAAGCAGACTATTATTTTGGCGGTTCTTATCAACCAGGTCAGGCAACAATTGCCCCACCGCGCGCCCTGCGCGAACCACTCAAGCTGGCGGGTGGGTTGCGGATACTTGTGCATGGTGACCCCACGTTCATGGTTATGGAAGCTTTGAAGCGTCAATTCGAACAGATTGTTGGTGCGGACATCCAGCAACGCGCTTTTTCCATCGATCGCCTGAGGGAAGAAGCTTTGCGCAATGCATCGCGGGCCAAGAGCAGCTATGATCTGATCGCCGTCGACCTGCCATGGTTAGGCGAGTTCGTCAAAAAGGGCGTTGTGCGTCCGCTTTCCGACGTGATGGATGTCTCCCGCCTTGATCCGAGTGATTTCCATACCGCTGGTTGGCGTGCTGCCCATTGGAATGGCGTGCCTTACGGCGTTCCTAGCCAGACAACACCAGAACTGATGTTCTACCGCAAAGATTGGTTCGCCGAGGCGGGCTTGGAGTCCCCAAAAACCGCCGCAGAAGTCATTGATGCCGCGCGTCATTTTCATGAGCCCCAGCATGGCCGATACGGCATTGCGTGGAATGCGGCTCGTGGCACTGCACTGGGACATACATTCATGATGACCTGTGCTGCTTTTGGTCAACCCATCATCGATATTCCCGTAATAGCGGGCGGTTTTGACGCCGACCATTTGGAAAGATCCGACTTTCGCCCGACTTTGGACACGGATCGCACCCACGCTGCAGCAGACTATCTGATGCAGCTGCTGACGTATTCGCCACCTGATATTCTGTCGATGTCATGGTATGAACGTGTGCGGCCCTATGCCGAAGGCAAGGTCGCGATGGCCTACGGGTATACGCTGCTTGCACCTTACTTCGAGCTTGATGAAGGCTGCCCTGCGCATGGAAACACCGGGTATCTCCCGCATCCGCATGGCCCGCATGGGACGCCGATTGCGCCTGTAGGTGGATATGCGTTCTGTATTCCCGCCAATCTGGCCGAAGACCGCGTCGCTGATGCCGCAGAGGCGCTGATCTCGTTCACCTCACCCGCAGCACAGAAGCTGTATGTCCAAAACGGTAGTCGGACAGCGCCACGTTATTCCGTCGGCGCTGACCCGGAAGTACGCAGCCTGTCACCGATCTTCGAGACTGTCGATCAGATGTCATGGCGCGACGAACTACAATTCTGGCCACGTCCACCAATACCGCAGATCTCAGACATCGTTCGCATCTGCGGCAACGAATTACACGACATGCTCCGCGGAATTGTCACCCCGCGCGAGGCCTTGGCAAAGGTTCAATCCCAAGCCGAGGACATAATGCGACAACCGGTCACTTAAGGAGGAAACCATGGACCCCAATCGCCTCAATGGTAAAAATATTCTGATCACGGGCGCAGCCCGCGGCATGGGTGCAGCCAACGCAGAGAGCTTTGCCAAGCAAGGTGCCAATGTGTGTTTAGGCGATCTGGATCAGGTCGAGGCACAAAGCGTTGCGGACGCGATCAATGCTGCCGGAAACGGCAAGGCAATTGCCGTCAAGATGGACGTCACCAAGCGCGAAGATAACGCCAGTGCAGTTGCAGCGACGGTCGCCGCATTCGGGTCCATCAATGTTGGGGTATTCAACGCAGGCCTCAACAAGCCCAGGTTCTTCATGGATATCGATGAAGACAACTGGGACATGATCATGAACGTCAACACCAAGGCGATGTGGCTGGGCATGCAAGAAACGGCACGCCAGATGATTGCACAGGGCCCGATGAAAGATCACCCCTACAAACTGATCAACGTAGGCTCGATCGCGTCGCGCAAACCACTTGTTGATGTGACCGTCTATTGCACATCCAAGTATGGCTGCCTTGCTCTGACCCATTGCGGCGCCGTGTCGCTGGGCGAACATAATATCACTGTGAACGGCTATGCTCCTGGCGTCGTGGTGACCCCCCTGTGGGAACAGCTTGACAAGGATCTGGTCGAAATCGGTTTCAAGGACCACGCAGGTCAAGCCTACGAAGACATCGCGAACAACGAGTTGGTGATCAAACGCGTATCTTACCCCAACGATATTGTCGGGACCGCGTCTTTCCTTGCCAGCGACGACAGCGACTACATGACCGGTCAGATGATCCACATCGATGGCGGCTGGTGCATCCAGTAACCGTCGACGCGACCGCGCCGAAACCCCAAACAATTCAATATGCGCGCCCGTCAAAAGCGCGGAGGAGACTTCCATGACCCAACCCAACACGTCCGCCCTCAACCCGCGTATTCTGCAGCCCGGTGATATTGATCCCAACTGGCGCTGGGATAAACACATCCCCTCTTCGGGCCATACAGCTGTTGATTTTGAGC
>JBLHTS010000088.1:0-12390 GCA_047627695.1 Yoonia sp.
ACGCGCAATGGCCAGCAAACTGGATTAATCAATTCAAGACATTTGATGTCAGGCCGATTGCTGCGGCGTCTATTGGACAGGTCCACCGGGTCACGCACAAGGATGGGCGTGATTTGGCGATTAAAGTTCAATATCCCGGCGTTGCCCAAAGCATCGACAGCGACGTCGCCAATGTGGGTGCGCTAATCCGCATGTCAGGACTGCTGCCAAAGGGGCTGGATTTGGCACCCTATCTGGCAGAGGCGCGCGCACAGCTGCACGAAGAAACCGACTATATCAGGGAAGCTGGGCAGATGATGCGCTTTACGGGGCTTTTGGCAGATCAGCCACAGTTTGTGGTGCCAGACCTCCAAAAAGACTGGAGCACGTCGCAAATCCTGACCATGTCATTTGTACCCGGTATTTCGGTCGAAGAAACCGTGAAAGAACCCCAAGAGTTACGGGACCGGATAGCTACCCAGTTGATCACACTGACCCTTCGGGAATTGTTCGAATTTGGATTCATGCAGACTGACCCGAATTTTGCGAATTATCGCTATCAGTCTGACACCGGAAAAATCGTCTTGCTTGACTTTGGGGCTGCCCGCGACCTTAGTCCTCGCATAGTACGCCTGTATCGACGCCTGTTGCAGACCGGCTTGCACGATGATGCTGTTGGATTAGGGCAAATAGCGGATGAGATAGGTTTTATTGACCACGCGACGGCCCAACATCACCGCACGCAGGTGATTACGATGATCCGGCTGGTCATGACGGCACTTCAAGATGCGCCGCTGGTCGACTTTGGAAAGTTGGAACTGTCGCAGCGACTGCAGGCAGAAGGAATCGCGCTGGCCGAGGATGGTTTTGTTCCGCCGCCATTGCCGATCGATGTTCTTTTGTTGCAACGCAAGTTCGGCGGCGTGTTTTTGCTCGCCTCCCGCTTGGGGGCGCGAGTCGATGTCCTTGGTTTGCTTCGGTCATATTTGAACGAAAAATAGCAGGTACTCACTGTCTAATCCCTGCCGCATTGCCCCTATTTTGCAGCGCCCCAACGTCAGCAACGCCCACAATCAGCGCTGCTATTGTATAGCAATGCATTGAATGTCATCGAAATGCATCGGGCAAAGAACTTCGTGTATCTTGCCCCACACCCTTTTAGGAATCACAGATGTCCCACCCTAGTTTCCGCAAAACGACTGCACTTGTTGCGTCACTCTCGCTTTTGGTCCCGCAAAGCGCTTTCGTCCTGCCAGCGGTCGCCCAAGAGGCTTCGCTTTTCTGTCTTGATGCCAGCATTCCCCCTTGCCCAGAAGGCGAAGCGGCCGATGGGACACTTGATGCAGTTGCAGCCGAAGCTTTCATTGCCGCACGCGATCTAGAAGCTGCAGCTGCAGCCGAAGAGGCATCGCGTCAACAAGCGCTTGATGAGGCCGCCGCCGCAGAAGCGGCTGCTGCTGCGGAAGCAGAGGTTGAAGCCGCGCGCGTTGCAGCCGAAGCCAAGGCAGCGCAAGCGGCAGCAGACGCCGCAAATCTACAAGCACAAGAAGAAGAAGCCGCTGCCGCAGAAGCGCAGGCCGCTATAGCTGCGGAAGTTGAAGCCGCGCGCGTTGCTGCCGAGGCCGAAGCGCAAGCGTCAGCAGACCTACAAGCGCAAACTGATGCGGCCGCTGCACAGGCTGCGGCGCAAGCAGACGCTGATGCTGCAGCACTCGCTGAGGCACAAGCGCTTGCTGAAACTCAGGCACAAGTCGAAGCTCAGGCGCAGGCCGATGCGCAAGCGCAAGCTGATGCGCAAGCCGCTGCTGACGCGGCAGAGGCTGCACCTGTAGAGCAAGAGGCGCAGGTCAACACACAAACGACTGAACCCGCGACGCAGGAAGCAACAACCACACAAGAAGCCACCTCGACAGAAGCCGTTGCAGCTGCCGAAGCTGAAGCACAGGCCCAAGCTGATCTGGCTGCTGCAATCGCAGCGGAACGCGCGGCAGAAACCGAAGCAAGCAATGCCGAAGCAGCTGATCAGGAAACTGCCAGCGAAACAGCTGAACAAAGCACCTCTACCCAAACTACCAACGAAGAAGCAGTTTCATCCGATACGACAAGTGAAGCAACAGGGGGTGACGCCGCACAGCCCGGTTCAGAACTTGCCCTCATAGACCCCACAGTATCGACCGAGGAAGATGAAGCCCCTGCCGCCGCCGCAACTGAAAGCACAGACGCGACCGCAGCGACTGCTGAAGTCGTCGAAGAATTCGTCTCGGAAGAGACAACACGTTCCAGCAACGAAGATTTTGCCACTGCGGCTGACGGCACAGTGCGCGCCGAAGCACGCCGTGACGAAGGCATGACCAACCTTGAGAAGGCTTTGCTACTTGGCCTTGGTGCCGTTGTCGTGGGTGCCGTTTTGAAGAATGGCGACCAGGTCGTGACCAACTCTGGCGACCGCATTGTTGTCGAAACACCCCGTGGATTTACGGTTTATAAAGACGACGATGCGCTGCTGCGGCAGGCGGGATCAAACGTCCGCACAGAAACGTTCAACGACGGATCAACCCGCACAATTCTGGATCGCAGCGATGGCACGCAGGTCATCACAATCCGCGATTCGCGTGGGCGGGTGTTGCGCCGGGCGCGCGTTTTCGCTGACGGCTCACAGGTTGAACTTTTTGACGACATCGCGCCAACACCAGCGGTTGACGTGCGCAGGCTCGAGTCGATCCGGCCAACGACCCGGAACATTTCGGTGGCGGAAGCAAATCGCGCCGCACTACGCGATGCGCTTTACGACGAACTTGCCTTTGATGCTGGTCGCAGCTTTAGCTTGCGTCAAATCCGCGAAATCGAGCAGGTTCGCAGCCTGATGCCTGCCATCGACCTTGATCTGATTACTTTCGAAAGCGGTTCAGCCGCAATTCCGACAGAACAAGTGCGCAGCCTTGTTCGCGTCGGCTTGCTTATGGAAGAAATCCTTGCCGAAAACCCGCGCGAGGTGTTCCTCATTGAAGGGCACACCGATGCGACTGGCAGTGCCAGCTTTAACCTTGTCCTGTCCGACCGTCGTGCGGAATCGGTCGCTCTTGCTCTGACTGAAAACTTCAGAATTCCACCCGAAAACCTTGTCGTGCAGGGCTATGGCGAAGATTTCTTGAAGATCAACACTCAGCTGTCGGAAGGGCGCAATCGTCGCGCCACCGTGCGTCGGATCACGCCGCTTTTGCGTCAGGTCGCCTCGAACTAAACATCAGAAAACATGATACGGCCCTCGCAGCGATGCTTGGGCCGTTGTCGTGCCTAGCGCAGTTCAGAAAACCAAGTATCATCATTTTGCGGGTCGGTCTAAGAGGCTTTACCGAGCTGCGATAAAATCGGGCAATTGGGCCGATCGTCGCCCGCACAATCACGCACCAAGTCCGCAAGCGTGCGTTGCATGCTTTGCAGGTCGGTGATCTTCGTCTCGATCTGAGCAAGATGATCTTTCGCAATCGCGCGCACGTCCGCGCTTGCGCGATCTGTATCTTCCCAAAGAGCCAACAAATTGCGGCAGTCTTCGATCGTAAAACCCAGCGCACGTGCGCGGGCCAAAAACGTCAATTTATGGATATCGCTTTCGCGGAACGCCCGATACCCGTTCGCATCACGCTGCGGTTTAATCAGATCGATATCCTCATAATATCGGATTGTTTTGGGCGGCAGCCCTGCCCGCTCAGCGGCTTGTCCGATATTCATACCACACTCTCCGACCGCTTGACCCAGCGCAGGCGCAAGGCGTTGGACAGGACAAATACGCTCGACATTGCCATCGCACCTGCGGCCAGCATCGGTGACAGTAACGGACCGCCGAAGATATAAAGCGCCCCTGCTGCGACTGGGATCAGTGCAGTGTTATAGGCAAAGGCCCAAAAGAGGTTTTGGCGGATGTTGCGCATCGTGCTGCGGCTGATCTCGAACGCATTGACCACGCCGCCAATATCACCTGACATCAACACCACATCTGCGCTTTCGATCGCTACATCCGTACCCGTGCCAATCGCAATACCAACGTCCGCCGCGGCGAGCGCGGGCGCATCATTGATACCATCACCGACATAGGCCAACGTCGCGCCATCACGGCGCAAGTCGGCTAATGCGGCGACTTTGCCTTCAGGCAAAACCTCTGCCACGACGTGATCAATACCGAGCTTGTTTGCGATCACCTGCGCCGTCGCTTTGTTGTCGCCCGTGATCATGACGACCTGTTTGCCAATCGCGTGCAGCGCCGCGATTGCCTGTGGTGTGGCGGGTTTGATCGGGTCAGACACACCTATCAAAGCAGCCAATTTTCCTTCAATCGCCACGTATAGGGGCGTTTGCCCTTCGTTCGCGATCTCTTTTGCTCGTCCAACCAAGGCGTCAATTGCAACACCTTCACGCGCCATCAATCGGTCGGCACCAATTAGAACTGTTTGCCCATCAACCTTTGCTTGGACGCCAAAACCCGTCAGGCTTTCAAAACTGTCCAGCGGTTGCGGCAACAAATTGCGCGCCTCTGCAGCGCGCATGATTGCTTGGGCGATCGGATGTTCAGACATCGCCTCGACACTGGCGACGGCTTGCAAAACGGCGTTTTCGTCAAAGCCATCGTTCAGCGCAAATTCTGTCAGTTCAGGCCTGCCTGCGGTCAGCGTTCCGGTCTTGTCAAAGGCCACAATCTGCGCATCTTGCAACGCTTGCAACGCGTCGCCTTTGCGAAAGAGCACTCCCATTTCAGCGGCGCGCCCTGTGCCCACCATGATCGACGTCGGCGTGGCCAAACCCATCGCGCAGGGACAGGCGACGATCAACACCGCCACACCTGCAACCAGCGCAAAGCCCAATGCAGGCTCAGGTCCAAAGACAAGCCAAGCCAGAACCGTGAGGAGTGCCAGACCCAACACGGCAGGCACGAAATACATGGTGATCTTGTTCACAAGGTCTTGGATCGGCAGTTTGGTGCCTTGCGCATCTTCGACCATCTGAATGATCTGCGCTAACGTCGTGTCAGCACCTGTTTTCGTGACAGTAAAGCTAAAGGCACCCGTGCCGTTTACGGTGCCGCCAGTCACTGAAGCGCCTTCCAATTTTTCGACGGGAACCGGTTCGCCGCTGATCATGCTTTCATCAATGTAGGTCGCACCTTCGGCCACGGTCCCGTCCAAGGCGATACGCTCGCCGGGGCGGACACGGACAATATCGCCAACTGCAATCGCTTCAATATCGGTCTCTACTGCCTGCCCGTCGCGTAGTACCAAAGCCGTCTTTGGCTGTAGACCCACAAGTTTGCGTATTGCGTCACCCGTACGGCCTTTCGCACGCGCCTCTAGCCAACGACCAAGCAAGATCAGGGTCACGATGACTGCTGCCGCCTCAAAATAGACGGCCCGCGTGCCTTCGGGCAGGACGGACGGGAAAAAGGTCGCCACAGTCGAAAACGCCCAAGCCGCCGCTGTGCCGATGGCCACAAGCGCATTCATGTCTGGGGTGCCTTTCAGCAAGGATGGCACACCTTTGGTAAAGAACGCCCGACCCGGCCATGCCAAAACTGTCGTGACCAGTACAAATTGCAAAACCCAACTGGTTTGCAGACCAATGTTGGCCGCGACCCAGTGATGGACACCGGGAATAAAGTGACTGCCCATTTCGATGATGAAAACCGGCAACGTCAGGACCAACGCGGTCAAGAACCGACCCGAGAGCTCTGCCGCCTCATCCGCTTTTCTGTCCACCGCAGCAGAAGTTTTGCTGCGTGGCTTTGCGGGGTAGCCTGCTTTCGTCGCCGCCGCTGCGAGTTCACCTGGCGTTGTCGCCCCTTTGAGGTAACTGACCGATGCGGTTTCTGATGCAAGGTTCACGGTCGCATCCACGACACCGTCAGCTGCAAGCAAGGCCGCCTCGACCCGACCCACACAAGACGCGCAGGTCATGTCCGCGACCTCCAATACAGTCTGGGAAACTTCGGCGGGGTAGCCCGCTGTAGCCAATGCTTGGGTAATTCGTGCGGTATTCGCGGGCTGCGTAAAACTTACGGTCGCAGATTCGCTGGCGAGGTTCACCGCTACTTCGCTGACACCCGCGACACTTTTGATCGCCTTTTCCGCACGTCCGACGCAGGACCCGCAGCTCAAGTCAGAAAGTTGCATTTTCAAAGTCTCGGTCATTTCACATGTCCTATGTACAGTGTCACTCTCTACATAGGGGTTCCACTGACTGGAAGGTCAATGGCCGTTTAGTCCATTTCCGAAACTAGCCGTCAATCCGTGCTTGCGCGACAAGGCTTTGCAGTTCCGCCAGAGGAACCGCACCGGGGACAAGCGCATCGCCGACGACAAAGGCAGGCGTGCCTGTGAACCCAAGACTTTGGGCAAGACCGCGCGATACTTCGATGTGGGCTGTGACATCTTCGCTGTCCATGTCCACAATCAACTGGTCAATATCCAAACCGACAGAGCGTGCCGCCGCAAGGATCGACGCCTCTTCGGCGCGGCCCTGCAGTTCCATCAGCGCCCAATGCATTTCTGCGTACTTGCCTTGCGCGCGCGCGGCCAATGCCGCACGGGCAGCAAGCACAGATCCTTCGCCCAAGATCGGCCATTCGCGGTACACGACACGCACATCGCTATCGGCAGCCAGCAGTGCCTTAACATCAGTTGCGGCGCGTTTGCAGTACGGGCAGTTGTAATCGAAGAATTCGACAACCACAGTGCCTGCGTCAGCACCCCCCATAAAGGGCGCGTTAGGATCATTTTCAAGGACTTCGCGCTGCTGCGCCAGCGTTTGCGCCTGCACTGCGGCTTGCTGCGCGTTGCGTTCTTGATCAAGCAAAGCGACGGCTTCCATAATGATCTGTGGGTTTTCCATGATCGCCTGCAAGGCCAGTTCTTTGATCCGCGCGTCAGTCAGGTCTTGCGCGGCGACGCCCAAGGGCCACGACATAACGGCGGCGGTCATCAGTAGTTTGCGCATGATTAATCCTGTCTAACGGCTGGCTGTTCTGCGAATTCGGGGCATAAAAACACTTCGGCACAGAATGCGCCAGACACATCTGTGTCAGAGCCCCTGCGGGTAAACGACGCAAACGCGCCAAAGCCTGCTTGCCCGACACCGCCCTTGGGATTACTTGCATGCCATGGACAGCCAAAACACCAACGCCAAACTGCGCCGATCCGCGATAAACGGTGGGTTCACCGCCATCGCCGTGATCGTGACAATCATCTGCGTCATTCCCTATGTGGGCGTGCTTGCGGCGGCTGCCTCTGGGTCATTCGAGACGTTGGGCCTCTTGGCCCAAACCGTCTTGGCGCGGTATACAATGACAACGCTAGTACTGGTTGCACTTGTGATGACTGGAAGTGCCATTATTGGTGCAGGTGCCGCGTGGCTGGTCACCATGACCGATTTTCCGGGTCGCCGCTGGTTGGAGATCGCGCTTGCCCTGCCGCTGGCATTTCCCGCCTACGTGCTGGCCTATGGTTATACCCATATTCTGGACCACCCCGGCATCGTGCAGTCAACGCTGCGCGATGTGACAGGATGGGGACCACGCGACTATTGGTTCCCTGAAATCCGCTCTATAGGGGGGGCAGCTTTGATGCTGACTTTGGTTCTTTATCCATATGTGTATCTGCTGGCGCGGGCGGCCTTTGCAGCACAGGGGTCCAGCACATTTTTGGCGGCCCGCGTTTTGGGCAGATCGCCCTTCAAAGCCTTTTTGCACGTCTCGCTGCCCATGGCCCGCCCTGCAATTGCATCTGGTGTGATGCTGGTTGCAATGGAGACGATCGCCGACTTTGGTACCGTAGCCTATTTCGGAGTACAGACCTTTGCTGTCGGCATCTACACAAGCTGGTTTACGATGGCCGACCGTGCGGCCGCTGCGCAACTTGCGCTGGGATTGTTAAGCTTTGCACTGCTCTTGGCGATGTTGGAACGGACCAGCCGCGGTGGCGCGAAATATGCCAACGGACGCCGCAATGCACCGATGCAACGGATCACGTTAAACGGAACGCAGCGGATCATAGCCAGCGCATTCTGCCTGACGCCTGTGATCTTGGGGGTTTTGTTACCTGTCATCGCACTCGGCACGATGGCCATTGGATCAGAGCAGGACTTGCTAAGCCCGCGCTACCTTGGCTTCATCAAGAATTCACTGATGCTGGCAAGCATTGCAGCCGTTTTGGCGGTGATTGCCGCATTGGTCCTTGGCACACTGCACCGCGTGCGGGCTAACAGATGGACAGGCGCGTCACTTTACTTAACACGGATCGGATATGCGGTTCCGGGCGGAGTGATTGCGGTCGGGTTGCTGGTTCCATTCGCGGCCTTCGACAACAGTCTTGATGCATGGATGCGGGCGACCTTTGATATCTCGACCGGGCTTTTGTTCACTGGGTCAATCTGGCTGCTGATCTTTGCCTATCTCATCCGCTTTCTAGCGGCTGCCATCGGTGCATATGAAGGTGGCATTGCAACGGTCGGCCCCAATATGGACGCCGCCGCGCGCACTTTGGGCCAAGATATGCCGGGGTTGGTGCGCCGTGTGCATATACCGCTGCTGCGCACCAGTCTGCTGACGGCGGGGTTGATCGTCTTTGTCGATGTCATGAAAGAACTGCCCGCGACCCTGATCATGCGCCCGTTCAACTACGATACTTTGGCGGTGCAAGCCTACCGCTTAGCTTCCGACGAACGGTTAGAGGGCGCGGCTGTCCCCAGTCTGGTCATTGCGGCAATCGGATTGATCCCTGTGATCTTGCTTTGCCGCCGAATTGGCAAAGGACGGGCATAGAAAAAGGGGCGCAGCTTGTGCCACGCCCCATTATTTCTGTTATTGCTTGGATTTATTCCCAACCGACCTGATTAAAGATCACCTGCGCCTGCGGGATGTTCTTGGCCACTTCGCTAAGGTCAACTGCGTCTGGGCGGAACATGCCCAATGCCGCAACCGATGGTGACAACCCGACGCCCGGTACTGCAGGGTATTCATCGTTGCCTGCACTAAAATATTGCTGTGCCTGATCAGATGCGAGGTATTCCAAGAACTTGATGGCATTGTCGCGGTTCGGCGCATGCGCAGCCACACCGCCACCTGACAGGTTCATATGCGCGCCTTCGGCGTTTTGAGCTGGGAAAATCCAGCCAATATTGGCCATCGCTTCGGCATCAAGGCCGTCAACATCGACGCGCAGCGCACGCGAGAAGTAGTAAGTGTTCGAGATCGAGATGTTGCACTCGCCCGAAACCAAACCCCGCAACTGGTCCGTATCACCACCCTGCGGATCCCGTGCAAAGTTGTTCACGACGCCCTGTGCCCATTCCGTCGCAGCCTCTGCACCGAAGTTCTCGATCACGGAAGCCAACAGCGTTTGTGAATACTCATTGGTCGAAGATCGGTGACAAACCATGCCCTCATATGCAGGATCGGCCAGCGACAGGTAATCCAACGGCGGGTTGGTCACGTTGGTCTTGTCATAGAAAATAATGCGCGCGCGCTGGCTGAAACCGAACCACTGGTTGTCGCTGTCTTGCAGGCTGGCGGGAATCCGCGCCTCGAGCACGGCGCTGTCGATAGGCTGCAAGACGCCTGCGTTCTTCGCACGATCCAACCGCGATGTATCAACGGTGAGCAAGATATCAGCGGGCGAATTCATGCCCTCGGCAATCATACGCGCAATCAATTCGTCTGCGTTGCCCTCGATCCGGTTTATGACGATGCCAGTTTGATCGGTGAAGTCAGTATAAAGCCGCTCGTCCGTGTCGTAATGGCGTGAGGAATAAAGGTTCACTTCGCCAACATGGCTTTCGGCGTAAACCGCAGAGGCAAACGATGTGATCGCCGTTGTAAGTGCGAGTGCATTTCTTAGGGACATACGCATGTTATCGTTCCTTGAGTTTAACATGATTGATATCCAGAACCTGACAAAAAATATCAGGATTGGCAAGTATTCCTGATAGTTTTAGTATGTTAAAGATTAAGTATTTGTTATAAAACAAAATATTTACTTTCCCTTCCACACGGGATCGCGTTTCTCGGCAAATGCCCGCGCACCTTCCAACTGATCCTCGGACCGATACAGGGTCTCGACCGTAGCAAACTGGCTTTTGGTGATCTTGTTCATCGTGTCTTGGAATTTCATATCCTCGGCTTCGCGCACGATTTCCTTCAGTGCGGCATAGACCAGCGGCGGCCCAGATGCGATTAAAGCCGCCGTTTTGCGCGCCTCTGCCATCAACAGATCTGCGGGGAAGACGCGGTTGATCATACCCCAACGCGCGGCCTCTTCGGCATCAATCCAACGCCCTGTCAGCAGCATTTCCATCGCGATATGATAGGGAATGCGCTTGGGCAGCTTTACAGATGCGGCGTCCGCGACCGTGCCAGACCTGATCTCTGGCAGCGCGAAACTTGCATGTTCCGCCGCAAACAAGATGTCGCCGGACAACGCCAGTTCAAGCCCACCACCACAGCAAATTCCGTTAATCGCCATGATCACCGGTTTGTTCAAACCGCGCAGTTCTTGCAAACCGCCAAAGCCGCCGCGTCCATAGTCACCGTCCACCGCATCCCCGTCTGCGGCAGCTTTCAAATCCCAACCGGGGCAAAAGAACTTGTCACCAGCACCCGTGACCAGTGCCACGCGCAGATCCGGATCATCGCGGAAATTGGCGAAGACTTCACCCATGATCCGGCTGGTTTTAAGGTCGATGGCGTTGGCCTTTGGACGGTCCAGTGTGACCTCAAGAATATGGCCGTCGCGTTTGGTTTTGATGGGACCGTCAGTCATGAGATTCTCCTGTTGTGATAAGTGCATCCACTGCGACAGCCCCGTCCGGGCCACAGATCAGCGGGTTAATTTCAACTTCGCAAGGTGACGTATCAAGGACGTAGGACTGCACTGCAAGGACAGTGCGGGTTATGGCCTTCCGGTCAACCGCTTTGCCACCGCGGTAGCCGTCCAGCAATGGTGCGATGCGCAGGCTGTTTAGTGCTTCATCAATCATTGCTTTATCGACCGGCAAAATCAAATTCACCCGATCTTGAAGCAACTCGGTCAACGTTCCCCCAGCCGCGAGCGTCAAGACATAACCATGCGCAGGGTCCAGCACGACACCGATTAGCAGTTCAGCAACTGCGCCTTCGATCATTTGCTCGACAAGGAAACTGGTCGCGGGCATCGCCGCTGCGGCGGCAAAAAGCGACGCATGGTCGGTGATACCAACAACCACAGCACGCGCTTCAGTTTTATGGGCCACCCCCTCGCCTTTCAGCACCAGAGGAAATCCAATTTTTTCAGCCTCCTGCGCAAGCGCTTCAATTGTGCTGACGCGCCGTGACAGCGGTATACTGACACCAAAGGCGCGCAATGCAGTTTTGGCCTCGGCCTCTGCCAATACTGCAGCGGGTTTGATTTTGGGTGGCAGATGTGTCCCCACCATCGCAGTCCTTGGCGCGCACAAGAATGCAGCGACGGTGATTGCCTCAAATGCTTCTGACATGCCACAAAAGGGCATGATGCCCCGTGCAACTAGCCTTTGTGCGACCTCTTCGGGAATATTCTCGATGAGCGAGCCTAAGATCGCGACGGGCTGTCCGGTTTGATCTTGCGCACGGGCGACGGCGTTCAGCACCAGTTCCCAATCCGGCGACGTGCAACGGTCGGGGCGCGGAAAATCCAGCACAACGACACCCAACGCCACTTCGGGTGTCATCATCGCCGCGAATGTAGCGGTCAACGCGTCCTCGTTGCCCCAAATGAAGGTATGGTAGTCCAACGGGTTCGACAGCGCGACCAGCGAGCCCAAGGTGGCGCGCAACTCTTTGATCTGCGCCGACGTCAAAGCCGGAAAGGTTACAGGTGTTCCAAATGCCGCATCCGCCATCAGGCTTGCCTCGCCACCCGAACACGACATGGACGCAATACTTGCGGACGCTAGCGGGCCGACGACGTGCAACAGCTTAAGCGTTTCCAAAAACGCCGACAATGACGTGACCCGTCCAATCCCCAAGCGTTCAAGCAGGGCTGACGCCCCCGCATCACTGCCCGCTAGCGACGCGGTGTGCGAAACGGCAGCCTTTTGCGCCTGCTCTGACTGGCCGATTTTCAGAGCAACAATAGGTTTGCCCAATTGCTTGGCTGTGGCGGCCAGTTCCATGAACGCAGATAGATCGTCAATGCCCTCAATGTGTAGGCCCAGCGCCGTAACCTTGGGGTTCGCAAGCAAGGCTTGGCCCACTTCGGAAAAACCGGTCTGCGCTTGGTTGCCGACGGTGACGACGTAGGCAATCGGCAACCCGCGCGCCTGCATCGTCAGATTTATTGCCACATTCGAGGATTGTGTGATTAGCGCCACGCCAGTGTCTGTCCGCAAGCCGCCATGTTGGTCTGGCCACATCGC
>JBLHTS010000089.1:0-12317 GCA_047627695.1 Yoonia sp.
TAAAACTGAATAAAGTTGTCATAAATCCAAACACGTTGCATTTGTGATCACACAAAAAAATTATGTGATCACAAATGTTCGATTTTCCGGGGATTTGGCATTTTTCCCTTAGAATCTTCCATTTTTCTATGTTTAGGTCGCCTTAACCGTAGCCAAATTGGAATTGTCTTATGAACATTCATGAATATCAGGCCAAAGCTTTGTTGCGCAGTTATGGCGCGCCCGTCTCTGATGGACGCCCCGTGACCCGCGCCGAGGACGCCAAAACTGCCGCAGGCGAACTTGACGGACCTTTGTGGGTCGTCAAAGCGCAAATTCATGCAGGCGGACGCGGCAAAGGCAAATTCAAAGAGGCAGACGCAGGCGAAGCAGGCGGTGTGCGCCTTACTAGATCCGTTGAAGAAGCCGCTCAAGAAGCCAAGAAAATGCTGGGCCGCACATTGGTCACGCACCAGACGGGTCCAGCGGGCAAAGTGGTCAACCGTATCTACATCGAAGACGGCGCTGGCATTGAAACAGAACTTTACCTTGCTTTGCTTGTTGATCGTCAAACCAGCAGCATTGGTTTCGTCTGTTCGACCGAAGGCGGCATGGACATCGAAGAAGTCGCAGCCTCTACCCCAGAAAAG
Organism: Yoonia sp.; assembly: GCA_047627695.1. GTDB lineage: Bacteria > Pseudomonadota > Alphaproteobacteria > Rhodobacterales > Rhodobacteraceae > Yoonia. The sequence goes on from JBLHTS010000089.1 coordinate 630, forward strand.
ATCGTCAACTTCACCGTTGATCCGGCGACAGGTTACCAAGCGTTCCACGGACGCCGCGTGGCCTTTGCCCTTGGCCTGAAAGGTGCGCAAGTCAAACAGTGCGTCGCCCTGATGGGATTGCTTTACAAAGCATTCGTCGAAAAAGACATGGAGATGCTTGAGATCAACCCGCTGATCGTCACCGACAAGGGCGACCTCAAGGTCCTCGACGCAAAGGTCGCATTTGATGGCAACGCGATTTACCGGCACGCCGATATCGCCGCCTTGCGCGACGAGACAGAAGAAGACCCCAAAGAACTGGCCGCATCCAAGTTCGACCTGAACTATATTGCTCTTGACGGTGAAATCGGTTGCATGGTCAACGGCGCGGGCCTTGCGATGGCGACGATGGACATCATCAAGCTTTACGGGTCCGAGCCTGCCAACTTTCTTGATGTTGGTGGCGGTGCGACCAAAGAGAAAGTTACCGAAGCCTTCAAAATCATCACCTCTGACCCACAGGTCAAAGGTATCTTGGTCAACATCTTTGGCGGTATCATGCGTTGCGACGTCATCGCCGAAGGCGTGATCGCGGCCGTAAAAGAAGTTGGCCTGAAGGTCCCGCTGGTTGTCCGTCTGGAAGGCACGAACGTCGAGAAAGGCAAAGAGATCATCCGCAACTCTGGCCTTGATGTGATCGCAGCCGATGATTTGAAAGACGGCGCCGAGAAGATTGTGAAAGCCGTCAAAGGATAATCGTAGGGCGGGGTTATCCCCGCCGTGCACCCCATCGGCGGGGATAACCCCGCCCTACATCAAGACTGTCAAGGAGGCCCCAATGGCCATTCTCGTAAACGAAAACACCAAAGTTATCTGTCAGGGCCTTACCGGCTCGCAGGGTACGTTCCACTCTGAGCAAGCGATTGCTTACGGCACCAAAATGGTTGGCGGCGTGACACCCGGCAAGGGTGGCCAGACCCATCTGGACCTGCCGATCTTCAACTCTGTCCACGAAGCCAAGCGCGTGACCGAAGCCAACGCATCGGTGATCTATGTGCCGCCACCCTTTGCCGCTGATTCAATTCTCGAGGCGATCGACGCCGAGATGGAATTGATCATCTGCATCACCGAAGGCATTCCGGTACTCGACATGATGCGCGTCAAGCGCGCGCTGCAAGGATCAAAATCCCGCCTGATTGGGCCAAACTGCCCTGGCGTGATCACACCCGACGCCTGCAAAATCGGCATCATGCCCGGCCACATCCACAAGCGTGGCTCTGTTGGGGTTGTATCCCGTTCCGGCACCCTGACTTATGAAGCGGTTAAGCAAACATCCGACTCAGGTCTTGGCCAGTCCACTGCCGTGGGCATCGGTGGCGACCCGATCAAAGGAACCGAGCATATCGACGTGCTCGACATGTTCTTGGACGATGATGAAACACACTCGATCATCATGATCGGCGAAATCGGTGGATCAGCCGAAGAAGAAGCCGCTGAATTCTTGACCGCCCAAAAGAAAAAGGGCCGTTGGAAGCCAACAGCCGGTTTTATCGCAGGCCGCACTGCACCTCCGGGTCGCCGCATGGGTCATGCTGGTGCAATTGTCGCAGGCGGCAAAGGCGACGCAGAAAGCAAGATCGAAGCGATGAAATCCGCAGGGATCATTGTGGCCGACAGCCCAGCGACGTTGGGCGAAGCCGTACTTGAAGCCATCGGCAAATAACAACGTAGGTCGGGGTTGTTCCCGACCTATCCGCTATACGAATAGGCGTCTCGGGCGTGGTCTGGGACTTTAACATCGGCAATGCATTGAGGTCCCCTCATGAACGACCAATCCCCTAACGACGCACTCCATGCTTCTTCTTTCCTGCAAGGGCATAACGCGGAATACGTAGAGCAGCTTTATGCCCGCTACGCCGATAATCCCGGCGCGGTTGACGAAAGCTGGCAAGCGTTTTTCCGGTCCTTGGATGACGCCCCCGCCGATGCACGCGCAGAGGCCGCAGGCCCAAGCTGGGCGCGCGCCGATTGGCCGCCGACCCCAAATGACGATCTGACAGCTGCCCTTGATGGCCAGTGGCCCGCCGAGCCTGAGGCCGCAGGCAAGAAGATCAAAGAAAAAGCCGCTGAAAAGGGTGTCACACTGGACGAGGCTCAAGTCCGTTCTGCAGTGCTTGATAGTATCCGCGCACTTATGATCATCCGCGCCTACCGTATTCGCGGGCATTTGATTGCCGATCTTGACCCGCTGGGCATGCGGGCCAATACACCGCATCCCGAACTTGATCCTGCGTCCTACGGCTTTACCGCCGCTGACATGGAACGCCCGATCTTTATCGACAAAGTGCTTGGCCTCGAAGTGGCTACCATGGCAGAGATTATGGCAATCGTGCAGCGCACCTATTGCGGCACTTTCGCGCTGCAATACATGCACATTTCCAACCCCGAAGAAGCAGGTTGGCTGAAAGAACGCATTGAAGGCTACGGCAAGGAAATCGCATTCACAAAAGAGGGCCGCAAAGCGATCCTGAACAGCCTTGTCGAGGCCGAAGGTTTTGAGAAATTCCTGCATGTCAAATACATGGGCACCAAGCGTTTCGGCCTTGATGGCGGCGAAAGCCTGATCCCCGCGATGGAGCAGATCATCAAACGCGGTGGCCAACTAGGCATCGACGAAATCATCATCGGCATGCCGCACCGTGGGCGTTTGTCTGTGCTGGCAAACGTGATGAAAAAACCCTACCGCGCGATCTTTAACGAATTCCAAGGCGGATCGTTCAAACCGGAAGACGTCGACGGATCAGGCGACGTGAAATACCACCTCGGCGCGTCGTCCGACCGTGCATTCGACGACAACTCGGTGCACTTATCCCTGACGGCTAACCCGTCCCACCTAGAAGCCGTGAACCCTGTGGTCATCGGCAAAGTCCGCGCGAAGCAAGACCAGAAGAATGACCCAGAGCGCACGCATGTTATGGGCGTTCTACTGCATGGTGATGCCGCGTTCGCGGGCCAAGGCGTTGTTGCCGAAGGCTTCGGCTTGTCCGGCCTCAAAGGGCACAAAACCGGCGGCACGATGCATATCGTCGTGAACAACCAGATCGGCTTTACGACTGCACCGCATTTCTCGCGCTCCAGCCCCTACCCCACCGACATCGCGCTGATGGTCGAGGCCCCTATTTTCCACGTAAACGGCGACGACCCCGAAGCTGTCGTTCATGCCGCCCGTGTCGCCACCGAATTCCGCCAGAAGTTCCACAAAGACGTCGTTCTGGATATCATCTGTTACCGCCGCTTTGGTCACAACGAAGGCGACGAGCCGATGTTTACCAACCCGGTGATGTACAAAAAAATAAAAAAGCAAAAGACGACGCTGACGCTTTACACTGAACGTCTGATTCAGGACGGGCTAATCCCCGAAGGCGAAATCGAAGACATGAAGGCCGCATTCCAAGCGTACCTGAGCGAAGAATTCGAAGCAGGCAAATCCTACAAGCCGAACAAAGCCGATTGGCTTGACGGCAAGTGGTCGCATCTGGACCGCCAAGACGCAGATTATCAACGCGGTGTCACCGCGATTGAAGATGCAACGTTCAATGCCATCGGCGAGGCGCTGTCAAAAGCCCCCGAGGATTTCCCACTGCATAAGACAATAGGCCGCTTGCTCGAAAGCAAAGCCAAGATGTTCGAAACGGGTGAAGGCATCGATTGGGCAACCGGCGAAGCCTTGGCATTCGGATCACTTTTGACCGAAGGCTACCCAGTCCGCTTGTCCGGCCAAGACGTGACACGCGGCACCTTCAGTCACCGCCATTCAGGCTTGATCAATCAAGACAACGAAGACCGGTATTATCCGCTTAACAATATCCGCGATGGCCAAGCCCAATATGAAGTCATCGATTCGATGCTGTCCGAATACGCGGTGCTGGGTTTCGAATATGGCTATTCACTGGCCGAACCAAACGCACTGACCTTGTGGGAAGCCCAGTTCGGCGACTTTGCTAACGGCGCGCAGATTATGTTCGACCAGTTCATCAGCTCCGGCGAAAGCAAGTGGCTGCGCATGTCGGGCCTCGTTTGCTTGTTGCCACACGGTTACGAGGGGCAAGGCCCCGAACACTCCTCCGCGCGTCTGGAGCGTTTCTTGACCATGTGCGGCGGCGACAACTGGATCGTGGCCAACTGCACAACGCCGGCGAACTACTTCCACCTGCTGCGCCGTCAGCTGCACCGGACATTCCGCAAACCGTTGATCCTGATGACGCCAAAATCGCTGCTGCGCCACAAAATGGCCGTGTCCAAACGCGAAGAGTTCACCGTCGGATCATCCTTCCACCGTGTGCTGTGGGACGACGCACAACACGGCAATTCAGATACGAAACTGGCCACTGATGACAAAATCAAACGGGTCGTGATGTGTTCGGGCAAAGTCTATTTTGATTTGCTTGAAGAACGCGACGCGCGCGGCATCAAAGACGTCTACATCATGCGCTATGAACAGTTCTATCCGTTCCCGGCCCAATCAGCCGTCAAAGAGCTGGAACGGTTCAAAAACGCCCAAATGGTCTGGTGTCAGGAAGAACCGCGCAACCAAGGCGCGTGGTCGTTCATGGAACCCAACATCGAGTGGGTCCTGACCCGCATCGCTGCAAAACACACACGGCCAACCTACGCAGGGCGCGCCGCTGCGGCCTCACCTGCTACAGGTCTGGCCAGCAAACACAAAGCAGAACAAGCAGCCCTCGTTGATGATGCGCTGACAGTTGAAGGAACAAAGTAATGAGCACCGAAGTCCGCGTCCCAACCCTTGGCGAATCCGTGTCAGAAGCGACAGTAGCAACATGGTTCAAACAACCCGGCGATGCCGTCGCTGTCGATGAAATGCTGTGCGAACTGGAAACCGATAAGGTGACGGTCGAAGTGCCTAGCCCCGTTGCTGGCACCCTGTCCGAAATCGTCGCCGCCGAAGGCGAAACAGTCGGCGTTGACGCGCTGCTGGCCCAGATTGCCGAAGGCGATGCAGCACCCGCCCCAGCGGCCAAGAAAGCAGAACCAAAGGCCGAGGCCACACCTGCGCCAGCCACTGCTAAAAAGGACGTCGAAGACGCCCCATCGGCCAAGAAACTGATGGCAGAAAACAATCTCACTGACGTCGCAGGCACCGGCAAAGACGGTCGCGTGATGAAAGAGGACGTGTTGAACGCCCTCGCCTCATCCGCTCCTGCGCCAGTCGCAGCCCCCCGCGCACCCGTCGCCGCAAATCAGGCCGACCGCGAAGAGCGCGTAAAAATGACCCGTCTGCGCCAGACCATCGCGCGGCGTCTAAAAGACAGCCAAAACACTGCAGCCATGCTGACCACCTTTAACGAGGTCGACATGACCGAGGTGATGGCCCTGCGCAGCGAATACAAAGACCTGTTCTTGAAAAAGCACGGCGTCAAACTGGGCTTTATGTCCTTCTTTACCAAGGCCTGCGTGCACGCGCTGAACGAAGTGCCAGAGGTGAACGCCGAAATAGACGGCACCGATGTGGTCTACAAAAACTACGTCAACATGGGCATCGCCGCAGGCACGCCCACGGGCCTTGTGGTGCCAGTGATCAACGACGCCGACCAGATGTCGTTCGCCACAATCGAGAAAAGCATCGCGGCGATGGGCGCCAAGGCGCGTGATGGCAAGCTAAGCATGGCCGATATGCAGGGCGGCACCTTCACCATCTCAAACGGCGGCGTCTACGGCTCGCTGATGTCTTCGCCGATCCTGAACCCGCCACAGTCGGGCATCCTTGGCATGCACAAAATCCAGGACCGCCCCATGGCGATCAATGGACAGGTTGTGATCCGTCCGATGATGTATCTAGCGCTATCTTATGACCACAGGATCGTTGACGGCAAAGGCGCGGTGACGTTCCTTGTGCGAGTAAAAGAAGCGCTCGAGGACCCGCGCCGGTTGTTGATGGACCTCTAAATTTGCTGATTGCGAAAACACAGGGCGACGCTCGGACCTCGGGGTGGGTGCAAAGCGCCCTCCCCATGGTGCAAGTCAGGGCGCTGCCCGTCGATGCCGGGCGGGTTACAGAATGAGCGGCGACGAAGATATTGCCCGAATAGAGGGGACGCATGCTATTGGCCTAGCATTTGTTAGGTCGTGCATCTTGTTAAATGGTGGAGCCTTTGCGATCTTGTTGGCCTACATGGCAAGTTCGACCAAACAGTCACTCATCAAGCCTAGTTTTACTGGCCTACGACTTGCACTGTCATGTTTCTTAGGAAGCATAATCTTGGTAATGTCAGCGCTGCTTTATTCGTATGTTTACAAGGCATTAAATTTTGAGAGCCTGGCTCGTACGTGGTTCGATGGCAAGATTATTCCTTTAAATGCAAACGTCTGTTTCCTATCCCTGATCGCATTCTCAGCCGACGTAGTTACGTTGATAAATAGCTCAGGATTTTCATGACCCCCGAACTCACAGTCCTCGCCTTCGCGGCCCTGCTCCAAAGTGTCCAGTTCGCCCTCATGGCGATCCCCGCCAACATCGAACTTGGCGCCGGCAAAACTCTCTCGCCGCGTGACAGCAGCCGCCTTGGCAAGCCCATGGTCGAACTGGTCAGTGACAAAACCGGCCGCCTGATCCGCGGGTTGAATAACCATTTCGAGACGCTGATCTTGTTCACCATCGCGGTCGTCGTCATCACCCTTGGCGACAACGGCACCGGATTATACGCCGTTCAGGCATGGACCTATCTCGCCGCCTGCGTTCTTTATGTCCCTGCTTATTACTTCGGCCTCGCCCCGTGGCGGACGCTGATTTGGTTTGTGGGGTTCCTCTCAACCATGCTGATGATAGTGTCATCGCTAATTTACTAACGTGCCCGACGAAAGTCCGACGATTGTCTGACGCTTTGCCGACACCGATAAAGCTCAAGAAGGAGACCCTCATGTCAAGCTATGATGTCATCGTAATCGGTGCCGGCCCCGGCGGCTATGTCTGCGCAATCCGCTGCGCTCAACTGGGTATGAAAGTGGCCGTCGTCGAAGGCCGCGCAACCCTTGGCGGGACCTGTCTGAACGTCGGCTGCATCCCCTCAAAGGCGATGCTGCACGCAACCCATATGCTGCACGAAGCCGAGCATAATTTCGCTGACATGGGCCTGAAAGGCAAAGCTCCGTCGGTCGATTGGAAGCAGATGTTGTCCTACAAAGACAATGTCGTAAGCCAGAACACCGGCGGCATCGAATTCTTGTTTAAAAAGAACAAAGTAGACTGGATCAGAGGCTGGGGATCAATCCCTGAAGCAGGCAAGGTGAAAGTCGGCGAAGACGTCCACGACGCCAAGCATATCGTCATCGCATCTGGGTCCGAAGCATCAAGCCTACCCGGCGTTGAGGTCGACGAAAAAACTGTCGTGACCTCCACCGGCGCGCTTGAACTGGGCAAGATCCCCAAGAAGCTGGTTGTGATCGGTGCAGGCGTCATTGGGCTCGAACTGGGCTCTGTCTACGCCCGCCTTGGCGTAGAGGTCGAAGTGGTCGAATTCCTAGACGCCATCACCCCCGGCATGGACGCAGAAATCGCCCGTCAGTTCCAGAAAATACTTACGAAACAAGGGCTTAAGTTCACCCTAGGTGCCGCCGTGCAAAGCGTTGGAGTCAAGAACAACAAGGCAACAGTCACCTATAAACTGCGCAAAGACGACAGCGAACACACCCTGCAAGCGGACACAGTTCTGGTCGCCACAGGCCGCAAACCCTTTACCGCAGGCCTTGGTATCGATGCCCTTGGCGTTGAGATGACAGAGCGTGGCCAGATCAAAATCGACGGCAAATACGCGACGAACGTCGCAGGCATCTACGCGATTGGCGACACGGTTGAAGGCCCCATGCTGGCCCACAAAGCAGAAGACGAAGGCATGGCCGTCGCCGAAGGCATCGCAGGCCAGCAGCCGCATGTGAACTACGGTGTCATCCCCGGCGTAATCTACACCCACCCCGAAGTGGCGAATGTAGGCGAAACCGAGGAAAGCTTGAAAAAACAAGGACGTGCCTACAAAGTTGGCAAATTCCCGTTCATGGGTAACGCGCGTGCCAAGGCCAATTTTGCAGGCGACGGTTTTGTCAAACTGCTGGTCGATACCACAACAGACCGCATTCTTGGCGCGCATATCATCGGTCCAATGGCGGGTGATTTAATCCATGAAATCTGCGTCGGTATGGAATTTGGCGCTGCCGCTGAAGACATCGCGCGGACGTGTCACGCGCATCCTACATACTCTGAGGCGGTGCGCGAAGCGGCTCTTGCTTGCGGTGATGGCGCGATCCACGCTTAGTCGAACGGGCAGTCTGAGTGGCGAAAATGCTCTTCAGTCCCGCCGCACGCACACTGTCACTAGTCAAAAAGCAACTTATCGTTAAACTAACGCGTAAGGTCTTTGCAGGACCCATGAGAAACGAGCGGACCGTTGGGGTCCGTTTTGTGTGACTTGGGTAGAAATTTTGAGTGCGCCGATGATCCGATTTGTAATCCCCCTTTTGCTTGCAACGTTCTTGAGCAACCCGGCACAAGCCTTTGAGGCCAAGACCGGACAGTTTGATGGACTGGAATTCGTTGCGGCTACAACAATTTCGGGCCCCGGCGACAGTAACTTGTCGCTGTGCCATGTCACGCGGGACATTCGCATTCTTGGCATCCCAATCAACAGCAACGTTGTAGGTTACGCACTGGCCACGGATGCATGCACCAAGCAGGCAGCCCGTCCGTTCAACAAGGGCCAGATGGAAGCGGCACAGTCGCTAGGCTTAGTTGACCAAAGCCTGCCTGCGGTGCCGACCAACAGCTTGGAGAAGACGCTGCGCAATGCGGCTATATGGGTTGCCATAATTTTGGGGCTTGTCGCGATCATCATTCGCCGTATCAAATCGCTTGCAGGCCACGATGTCCGCCGCCCCCTGCGCAGGAAAGCAAGCGACCGTATTCTACTTGTGATGTGCTATGTGGCCAAGTGCGATGGAATCGTGGAATCCCATGATATCACTCTTATTGCGAAAACCGCGCGACGTTTGACGCGGCGTACTGTCAAACCAACCGAGATTATCAATGTCGCCGACCATATTACCGTGAACTTGTCTGTCCAAGACTTCGTTTTGCTGGGCCGCGGCCTGCGGGATTCAGAAAAAGAAATCATGATGCGCGCCGCGTTCTACATTGCCCTTGCCAATGGTCGGATTATGCCCGCAGAGCATGAATTCCTGAAAGGTCTTGCACATGGGATCGGGATACCAGGCGAAATTTTCCGTCGCGTGATGAATTTGACTTTCTTGGATCTGGACTTGTATCCGGCCACCTAACCTTTGAGCAGCCGCAATCCTTGCGTGGCATCTGTGCGTACGGCAAGGCGTAAACCGGGTTCGTCGCCTGCTTTGAGCGCCGCAAGAATGAGTTTGTGGTGATAGGGTGGCTCTGTCCGGTTCAGACGACCGTAAAGCGCGCGCATCGTAGGTCCCAGTTGCAGCCAGACTGTTTCGGTCATTGCCAGCATCGCCGGGGCTTGCGCGCGCAAATACAAGGTGCGGTGGAATTCTAGGTTCAGCCGAAGATAGCCCGTCGCGTCATGCCGCGCGATCACCTGGTTCACACCTTGATTGATCGCTTCCAAACGCTCGATCAAGGCAAAATGCGCCCGTGGCAGCGCACGGGACGCCAATTCCGGCTCTAGCAGCGCCCGCAACGTGGCAAGCTCTTCAATCCGCTCATTGGACAAGGCAGGGGTCGATACCCGCCCTGACGACGACAATGATAATGCGCCCTCGGCGACCAAACGGCGCACAGCTTCGCGGGCAGGCGTCATCGAGACTTCGTAGACTTTACCGATTCCCCGTAAGGTCAGCGCCTCTCCCGGGCCTATTTCGCCGTGCATAATGCGTGTGCGCAAAGCACGGTAAACGCGTTCATGTGCTGCTGTGGTGCTATCTTGGGCGCGAGGTTGGATCATCATCTGTCTTATGTGATCACATACTGGCGCAGCGTCAATCGTCGAAACTCACGCGGTGCAGACTGTCCCCATGCGCGCGCAGCCAAGCGCGGTGGGTTGCGTAGTTTGGGCAGATGCTTGCGACGACATCCCAAAATGCAGGCTGGTGGTTCATCTCGACCAAGTGGGCAACCTCATGTGCGGCGACGTAATCAAGGACAGCTGGTGGCGCCATAATCAACCGCCACGAATACATCAGCACCCCCTGAGCCGAACATGACCCCCAACGCGAGCGCGTATCGCGGATGCTCAGACGGGTATAGTCGCGACCCAGCGCGACTGCATAGCGATCAGAAGCCGCAGCCAAGGCATCACGCGCATGAAGGCGAAACAGAGCCTTGATCTGCGGTCCTGCCGGCTTGCGTGACGATACTTCGATTGCATCAGTTCCTATCGTGGCGCGCGCGCGTAGCCCTGCGATCACCAGGAAATTTTTGCCTCGAAAAATAACCTCACTGCCTACTTTTGCCTCTGCAGCGGGACGAAGCAGCGCCAGATGACCGCGCAGCCATTCTTCTTTGCTGCGTAGAAAGGCGACACCTTCACGCCGCGGTGTGCGCGACGGCAATGTCAGGGTGACCCGCCCATCCAATCGTGACACCCGCAAAGACATCCGCTTTGCGCGTGCAGAATTGCGCAAAGTCACATCAATCGGGGGGTTGCCTTCAAGTATATGACTGCCCATATCCAACTACTCATGATTACAGGTGCCAAAGGCTTTGACACGCCCCGCCTCTTATGGCAGTTGGCATCGATCACCCGCAAGGGTACGACTTATGTTTTTGAAGGGATAGCCTATGCCTAAGGACGAGTGGGGCACGAAACGCCTTTGCCCCGAAACCGGCAAACGCTTTTACGACCTAAACGCCACGCCAATCATCAGCCCGTATACGGGCAATGAAGTTGCTGTAGACACATCCAAGACCCGCACGATGATTGCGGATGCGGAAGATGCTCAGACAACCAAGAAGAAAGAAACGACCGAGGACGAAGACGAATTGGTGCTCGAAGATGATGACGACACCGATGACGTTGATCTTGGCGATGACGTTTTGGAAGATGACGACGACGACACAGTTTCGCTTGATGAACTGGCCGACGTTGCCACAAACGACGACGATTAAAACACAACGTCAGGGCGCGATTTTTACTTGATCTCGCCCTGATCGCTGCATAGACAGCGCGGGCAGCGATAGCTGTCAGGATGGGGCCTTAGCTCAGTTGGGAGAGCGCTTGCATGGCATGCAAGAGGTCAGGGGTTCGACCCCCCTAGGCTCCACCAAACCCATCATTGCCCTTTATTTCCTTATATGTATGTCTGACGTCAGCGCTTATGGGTCCAAGTAGCGTTATTTGATAAGAGAGTGTTCTTGGCTCATCGTAACCACTGAGGAGTGGGACATGAGACAAACAACTGGAACACGCAAAAGCCCTGGCGAGAAGATCGTCAAAGATATCAAACGGGCGACCCGCAAACATTATTCATCTGAAGAGAAGATCAGGATCGTCTTGGATGGTCTGCGCGGCGAAGACAGCATTGCCGAGCTGTGCCGACGCGAGGGTATCTCTCAAGGCATCTATTACAAATGGTCGAAGGACTTCATGGAGGCTGGGAAGCGGCGTCTTGCTGGCGACACAGCGCGTGCCGCGACGACTGACGAGGTTAAGGATCTTCGCCGTG
>JBLHTS010000090.1:0-12228 GCA_047627695.1 Yoonia sp.
TTCAATGACTGTTCGCGCTATTACATCTCTGGCGCAACTGGATAAGCAGGGTCTGTGGAACACGATGGCAAGAATAGCCTTTATTCTTCTTTGTCATAAGAATCCGGCGGCGATTGTCACGAAGGCAATGCAATTGACCGCAGCGGGTGATTATTTCGCTATCCATTTTGATGAATCGGCTTCAGTTGATGACTACCGCGCTATTCAAGAAGGCCTTTCAGAAAACCCCAACGTTGCGTTTGCAAAGCGCCGCGTCAAATGCGGTTGGGGTGAATGGAGCCTTGTGCGGGCGACCCTCAACGCAGTCGAAGCTGCCACGGACGCATTTGCACGCGCCGCGCATTTCTAAATGGTTTCTGGCGATTGTATGCCGATCAAGTCGGCGCGATTTGCCCATCACATGCTGGACCAAAATGACGTTGATTACATCGAAAGCTACGATTTCTTTGACAGCAACTGGATCAAGACCGGTTTTCGCGAATAACGTTTGATCTATCGCCATTTTTTCAATGAGCGGACCCAGAAGTTCCGGTTTTATGCGGCGCTCGGGCTGCAGCGGAAATTGAACATCACACGAAAGATCCCGCAAGATATTCAAGTGATGATCGGCAGTCAGTAGGTGGTGCCTGCGTCGCCAAACGATTGAGGCGGTCCTTGCTTTCACCAAAGAACGCCCTGACGTCATGCGATTTTTCAAAACGACGTGGATCCCTGATGAGACATTTTTCCAGACCTTGGCTCGTCATCTTGTCCCCGGCTGTAAGATTTTGTCCCCAGCTGTAAGATTGAAAGCCGGACCCGGACGTTTTTGATGTTTTCGGATTATGGTATGCCGATCACGTTTTATAACGACCACTTTGATCTGCTCTTGGGTCAGAACGGTCTTTTTGCGCGCAAGATCAGTGTTGAAGCGGACAGTGTGCGCCAAAGTCTTGGTGCGCTTTATGCCAGCGACCGAATGGATTTCGACGTCACCGATGAGGGCAGCAAGTTGTTTCTGTTCTTGACGGAACGCGTGCGGGTTGGCCGACGATTTGCGCAGCGGTTTTGGGAACGCGAGACCACGCTGGGCCGCAGCCGCGAATTGATGATTATCGCGTGCAAGAAGTGGCATGTGGCCAAACGCTTGGTCGCTGCGAATAACGCGCAAACCGATGTGCCCACGCTGCAGTATCTATTCAACGAGGATGACACCCCATTGCCCGATCTAGGCGGGATTGAAACATCACTGCAAAGGCGAAGCCGCCATCGCCGCGCGATGATGCGCATGTTTTTCGATCATTTCCAAAGTGACCGGCTGGTGATTTGCCTGGATATCGCGAGCCTTGATCTGATCGCTGATTTCCATTCCGATAAAGCGACCGTCGGTCTGCTAGAGATCGAATGTAATTTTGATGACGACTATCTGATAGGCCATGCAAAACGTGTCGGTCTTGCCGGTGAACACACCTCACAAGCGACATTAGAGCGCTTGTTGCCCACGATCCGCAATGACATGGTCTTTGAACGTGACGCGATCCGGAATTCAGCGATGCGAAAGGTTTGCGCGAGAACGCGCGTATTGAAGGAAATGCCGCCGCAATTGCCCAGTTCTTGACTGTATCACCAGAGGTCGCCCGCGACTTGGCCCAACCCCCCAACCTTTTTGTTGATTGAGGACTATCATGGAATACGCCTACGACGATCAAAACATTTTCGCCAAAATCCTGCGCGGAGAGATACCCAACAAGACAGTCTACGAAAACGATGTTGCGCTTGCCTTTGCTGATGTCGCCCCCCAAGCCCCTGTGCATGTATTGGTCATTCCCAAGGGGCCATACGTAAGCCTGGATCATTTCGCACGTGATGCTTCGGCCGAAGAGCAGACAGGGTTTTTCCAAGCAGTTGCAGAGGTTTGCCGGATTTCAGGTTTGGAAGACGGGTTTCGCGCTGTGTCCAATACCCGCAAACATGGCGTGCAGGATGTGCCGCATTATCACATGCATATCATGGGTGGCCGTCCATTGGGGCGCATGTTGGCCAATTAAACGAAGCTGCCTCCGGCGGAAGTTTATTTGGGAAAAAGAAGTTGTGGCGTTAGCGGCCTGAAGTCAGTGACAGGAAGACGTCCTCAAGATGCGCCTCTTGTGTTTTGACGTCTTTGATCGTGATCCCTGCATCCCGCACCAGTGACAGGATTTGTTCCGCGGGCGTGATGCTGGTTTGATAGGTGAAGCTTAGCGTGCCGTCCGCCTGTTTCTTGCCCGTGACCGTATCTGGAAGCGTGGGCATCTCTGCCGGACTGTCGGGCGTGATCACCAGCGTTTTGCTGTCCAGTCTGCCAAGTAGGTTCTTGGTGCTGTCGCGGATGATGACTTCGCCGTGGTTGATGATGGCGATGTCGTCGCACATTTCCTCGGCCTCTTCGAGGTAATGGGTCGTCAGGATGATCGTCATGCCGTCTTCGTTCAGTTTGCGCACATTCTGCCACAGCAGATTGCGCAATTCGATATCGACACCGGCGGTAGGTTCGTCCAGCACGAGGATCTGGGGCGAATGAACGAGGGCCTTGCCCAAAAGAAGCCTGCGCCGCATCCCACCCGATAGCGACCTTGCGTAGGCGTTTGCCTTGTCGGTCAACCCGATAAGTTCGAGGATTTCTTTGGTTTTGCGTTGCGATTTCGGGACGCCATAAAGCCCCGCTTGCACGTCCAGCGATCCTGCGGGGGTAAAGAACGGGTCAAGATGCGGTTCTTGCGGCATGATCCCGATGGCGGCACGGGATTGGCGCGGGTTCTTGTCTTGGTCGAAACCCCAGATTTTTACAGAGCCTGCGGATTTGACGACCAGACCAGCCAAGATGTTAATCAGCGTGGATTTTCCCGCCCCATTTGGCCCCAGTAAACCAAAGATTGATCCGCGCGGAATGTTCAGGTTGATGCCCTTTAGCGCCTCTTTTGCTTCACTGCGCTTGGTTGCAGCGTAGGTCTTTTTCAGGCCCTGAATTTCTATGGCATTGTCGGTCATGCTGGTCTTTCCCCCGTCCCGCACCTGCGGTATGTTGTGCCTCATCTAAGCTGGGCATTGGCCCACGGCAACCAGACAAGGAAGATCATGTCCACACCCGCACCTGAGACGAAGATTGTTCACGATTGGCGCGTGGCCTGTGATGGCGGCGGTGGCGCGTTGGGTCACCCACGTGTCTGGCTGCAAATACCCAATGAGCACGGCTGGATTGAATGCCCTTATTGTGATGCCAAATTGGTCCACAAGGATTTCGAAGGTAAAGTCTAAGCCTGCCGCACACAAAGTGTTCGCGGCTGCGCGTATGCACAGGGGTTCGTCTGGGCTATATATTTCTAAACCAGTTAAGGAGCCTGCCATGACTTTCCGTCCTGTCACCCAAACCACCCATGCACAGCCCACGATGGAGGGAGCAGGCGTGCATTTGCATCGCGTTTTTGGCTTTGGTGATCCCGCCGAGAGCGACCCATTCCTGTTGCTGGATGATTTCCGCAATGATGTCCCTGAGCGTTACGAGCGTGGTTTTCCATGGCACCCGCACCGTGGAATCGAGACGATCACCTACGTGCTAGAGGGTGAAGTGGAACATGGCGATTCGCTGGGCAACCGTGGCACTTTGGGCGCTGGATCGGTGCAGTGGATGACATCGGGTTCGGGGATTTTGCACCAAGAGATGCCAAAAGGAAACGCCGCCGGTCAGATGCATGGTTTTCAGCTTTGGGCGAACTTGCCCTCTTCTTTGAAAATGACCGCGCCGCGCTATCAGGATATCGCAGGTGGCGACGTACCAGAGATCATTGACGATGATGGTACCCGCGTGAAGATCATTACGGGAAAATTCTGGGGCAAGACTGGTCCTGTGGACGGTATCGCTGCCGATCCGCTTTATCTTGACGTGTCGATACCGCCAAACGGGCGCAAGACCTTGCCGGTTGATACGCGTGCCAATGCTTTTGCTTACGTCTTTTCGGGTGAAGGCAGCTTTGTTGATGCGGCCAACCCTATCGGTGTGCGCGTCGAAAAGGAGGTGGCGGGCCAAGAGCTGAATATCCGCGACATGACTGGCAATCGAACATTGGTCCGCTTTGGCAATGGTGATGACGTCACGGTCCAGGCGGGTCCTGAAGGGGTGCGTTTTTTGCTGGTGGCGGGCCGTCCAATTCAGGAACCTGTCGCGTGGCATGGACCGATTGTGATGAATACACAGGCGGAGTTGCGCAAGGCGATGAAAGACCTTCAAAACGGGACCTTCATTCAGGCAGCGCACTAGACCGTCGTGCCACCCCCGTATAGGTAAAGGTGTATCTTTAGGGGGTTCACTATGGCGTTCGGCAAAGGCTGTCATCTGCATCTGATCGATGGATCAGCGTTTATTTTTCGGGCCTATCACGCGCTGCCGCCGCTGACGCGCAAGTCCGATGGCTTGCCTATTGGCGCTGTCAGTGGCTTTGTTAATATGCTGCAGCGTTATGTTGAAGGTAATAACGGTGAAGGTGCCGCCACCCATGTGGCCGTGATTTTCGACAAAGGCAGCCACACATTTCGCAATGACATGTACGACCAGTACAAAGCCAACCGCGTTGCGATGCCAGAGGATTTGCGCCCGCAAATGCCGCTAACCCGCGTGGCGACCAAGGCGTTCAATATCGCTTGCGAGGAAGTCGAGGGCTTTGAGGCCGATGATATCATCGCCACTTTGGCCCATATGGCACGTAATGCCGGCGGGCAGGTCACGATAGTGTCGTCCGACAAAGACTTGATGCAGCTGGTCGGTGACGGCGTCGAAATGCTTGACCCGATGAAGAACAAGCGCATTGACAGCGACGGTGTGGTCGAGAAATTCGGGGTGCGCCCTGACCGTGTTGTTGATGTGCAGGCGCTTGCAGGGGACTCCGTTGATAACGTGCCCGGTGCTCCCGGGATAGGGATCAAGACCGCGGCTTTGCTGATCAACGAATACGGCGATCTGGAAACGTTGTTGGACCGCGCAAGCGAAATAAAGCAACCCAAGCGCCGCGAGTCGCTGATTGATAATCGTGCGCAGATTGAGCTGTCGAAGCGCCTCGTGCAGCTTGATTGCGATATGACGCTGGACTTTACGCTTGATGATCTGGAAGTGCGTGACCCTGATCCGGTGGTCTTGCTAGGGTTTCTGGCCGAGATGGAGTTCCGCACTGTTACCAAGCGGATTGCAGACAAGTTGGGCGTCGAAGCACCGGAAGTCGTTGTTGCGGCCGCGGACGCCGATGTTGCCGCCCCTGAGGCGGTATATTTTACACCGGACAATTACGAATGCGTCCGTGATGCCGCTGCTTTGCAGGTCTGGGTTAACCGTATTCGTGAACGTGGTTATGTTGCGGTTGATACCGAAACAACGGGACTGAATGATATGACCGCGGATCTGGTCGGTATCTCGCTTTGTGTCGAGGCAGGGCAGGCATGCTATATTCCGCTTACACATAAGGCGTCGGTGTCTGATGATCTTTTCGGGTCTGACGACGTGGCCGAAGGACAGATGAATTTTGCCGAATGTCTAGCGCTGCTCAAACCCATTTTGGAAGACGCTGCGATCATAAAAATCGGGCAGAACATGAAGTATGACGCCAAGATTTTTGCGCGTCTGGATGTGACTGTTGATCCGATCGATGACACGATGCTGATGTCTTATGCGATGAATGCAGGTCTGCATAATCACGGTATGGACACGCTGTCGCAGGAATATCTGGGGCACACGCCGATCCCGATCAAACCCCTGTTGGGCGCCGGAAAATCGGCGATCACTTTTGACCGGGTCCCCATCGATGAAGCGTTGAAATACGCCGCTGAAGACGCTGATATTACGCTGCGCCTGTGGCAGAAGTTTAAACCGCTTCTACATGTGAATCGCGTCACGACGGTCTATGAAACGATGGAGCGTCCGTTGGTGCCGGTTTTGGCACAGATGGAGCGTAACGGGATAAAGGTCGACCGCGATACGCTAAGCCGGATGTCTAACGCTTTTGCGCAGAAAATGGCTGGGCTAGAGGCGGAAATTCAAGAAATGGCGGGACGACCGTTCAATGTGGGATCTCCCAAGCAGCTAGGTGAAATCCTGTTTGACGAGATGGGTTTGCCGGGGGGCAAAAAGGGCAAGACAGGGGCCTATGCGACTGGCGCGGATATCCTCGAAGACCTTGCGACTGAACATGAATTACCGGGTCGCGTGTTGGATTGGCGGCAGTTGGCAAAGTTGAAATCGACCTACACGGACGCGCTGCAAGAACACATTAACTCTGACACGGGGCGTGTGCATACGTCCTATTCCATTGCAGGCGCGAACACGGGGCGCTTGGCCTCGACCGATCCGAACTTGCAGAATATTCCTGTGCGGTCAGAGGAAGGACGGCGCATTCGTGAAGCGTTCATCGCCGAAGAGGGCAAGGTCATTGTTAGCCTTGACTATAGCCAGATAGAACTGCGGATTTTGGCGCATGTCGCAGAGATTGATGCATTGAAACAAGCGTTTCTGGACGGCATCGACATTCATGCCATGACCGCATCCGAGATGTTTGGCGTACCATTGGACGAGATGACGTCAGACGTGCGCCGTCAGGCAAAGGCGATCAACTTCGGCGTGATTTATGGTATTTCTGGCTTTGGATTGGCGCGCAATTTGCGCATTCCGCGGGGTGAAGCCCAGGGATTTATCGACCGATACTTTGAACGTTTCCCGGGAATTCGCAAATATATGGACGACACAGTCGTTTTCGGCAAAGAGCATGGATATGTCGAAACGCTGTTTGGGCGCAGGATCAACACGCCTCAGATCGACGCAAAGGGTCCGCAGGCGGGTTTTGCAAAACGTGCGGCGATCAATGCGCCGATCCAAGGCACAGCGGCTGATGTGATTAGACGCGCGATGATCCGTATGCCTGCGGCTATTGAGGGGATACCTGCGAAGATGCTGCTTCAGGTCCACGACGAATTGATTTTTGAGGTAGAAGAAGGTGCGGTTGATACGCTGATCACAGCTGCGCGCGACGTGATGGAAAACGCGAGCGATCCGGCGGTGAAGCTGGATGTGAAACTGGCCGTGGAGGCGGGGCAGGGTGCGAATTGGGCTAAGGCGCATTAGGGTAAGTTGCGGCTGTTGCATAATTGTGGCGTAGGTCTGTTATGCGGACAAAGCCACCTTTCAATTTCAGTTAATTTTGTTCTAAAAAATTGGAGTTCCGTCAGGCTGATACCCTACAATACCCGGCTCCCACCACCAAACCGGATTGGCCTTAAAACTTTCTCGATCATCCAGCCGGTTCAGCAGCGCCTCAAGTTTAGGACACTGTCCAAGAACTAGGTCAACTCCGAGCGGCCTGTTTTGTACAAACCGCACGTGCGCCGCAAGAAAGATGTCCTGAATAGAGACGCAATCGGGCAGGAACCCACCTGTTGCATCGTTCAATTGTTCTTCAAGCCACCTAAGTATGTGTGCGAGTTTCTCGGCAGACCTTTTCATATGCGCGTTGTTCGTTGAATCGACGCCTGACCATTTCATTTGACAGATAATTGTTGCAGCACTTCCAAACGTTTGGATCGTAGAGAACGCCAGTTTGTCCTGCCACTCACTATCGGGGCGGAATGCATCTATTGTCAGGGGCGGTTCAGCTGCAGGTCTGTTTCGATAAGTTGAAAGCAAGTATTCGACGATGGTCCCGCTTTCCCATAGCGTTTGTTCGCCATCCCAGAACGTAGGTACCTGAAGTGTGGGTGTCGCTGCCGCTCTCTCTTCGATACTTGGCGTGGTGATTTCTTCGCGCCGCTCGTAGTCAAGCCCGAGTTCATCAAGCACAATTCGCACAGCGCGTGCAAAGGGTGACTCGGTGGTAAAAAGTAGAGCGCGCATATTGTCCTCTGGATGCAACCGGCCTCAAGACTAGACTATTTAGGAGACTTTGTCACTTTGGGCTCGAACCTGCCGTTCGCTGCGCGATGCATGGATGACCGCAATGCGGGACTTAGCCGCCGTTCGCCGCCGCGCAGCAACTTGGTAATTTCTTATTGTGGGTCATTGCTTGTCGCTACAAGGATTTCGGTTCAAGACAGCACTTCCAGCTCTAGATTGACTTTATTGCGTTTCCCTTGGCGGATGTAGACAACCAGCGTGAAACCAAGTGCGATGCAGCCCGAACTATTGCCCGCAGAGCTTCGGTTCTCTCGTCGTATCCTGCCTTCATGGCCTTGGTGGTATCGACCGAACCATCTTTACGGATAAATTCTTTTACTGAAGTGTGCGTCATTTGATCTCTCCTAAAGTTGCGTTTGCCTCACTGTTCTTAAATTTGAGGTTAGCCGACTCGAGATCAGCCAGCTTAACGGAGTTGTCCAGATTTTCTTTAGATATTGCCTTTTACCGGATAGGGTGCTGGAAATGGATAGTTTTGGCCGAAGCTGATGACGTCAAAGAAAATTGAATTTGCAGACTGCTGCTTGGATCTTGTGTCGCTTGAGTTGAGCCGAGGTGGCCAAATTCAAGCTATAGAGCCGCAGGTTTTCGACCTAATCAGATACTTTGCCGAGAGTGATCGTAGGCTCCTGAGCCGCGACGATCTAATTGAGGGCGTCTGGGGCGGGCGGATCGTCTCTGATGCTGCCATTTCAACACGTATCAATATGGCTCGGAAGGCGCTAGGCGACGATGGCAAGGCTCAACGGGTCATCAGAACTGTGCCCCGCCGTGGGTTCAGGTTCATCCCAGAAGTAAAGCCAGTCGCGCTGGAAGATCCGCCAGTCATGACAGCCACTTCAGACGGCTCTGGTCGCAGTCAGCAGCTGCCGAGCCGACCTTCCTTGGTGGTCATGCCGATAGAATGTATCTCTGACGATGCGGAAACACGCCATTTCGCCCAGGGACTGCGGATCGACATACAAAATGCGTTGGTTAAGGCATCCGGCGTGTTTCTGATCGCGGCAGGCTCGGCTGCAGCCGTTGGAGATTATTCGGCAAAAGAGGCCGCGCAAGTCCTAGGGGTTCAATACGTCCTGCAAGGGTCGGTGCGTAGGTCGGGAGACCTTGTTCGCTATACAGCCCAGCTTGTTGATACATTGACGGGACACATCGAATGGTCCGAGCAGTACGACCGGCAGTCTTCCGATGCCTTCAAATTTCTGGATGAGGTCGTGTCAGACGTTCTGGTATCGATGAACGTAAATCTTGTGTCCGGCGAGGAGGCCCGTATTTGGCATAAGACACTTTCGGATCTGAAATCGCTAGAAGTGTTTTACCGGGGCATCGACAATTTCTTTCGCATGACGAAAGATAGTCTCGCTTCTGCACGACGAGACTTCGAACGTGTTGCACAGCATCATCCCGATCTTTCATTGGGGTCGACGTGGGTCGCGCTCACTTTTTGGTACGAGTTTCAGCGACGACTGGCAGACTCACCAGACGAGGCCTGTCGCAAGGCACGGGATTGGGCCGAGAGGGCTAGCGCGTGCGAAGATTTTGATGGACAGGCCCATACGGTCCTCAGCCATATCTATCTATTGGACAAGGAATTTAGCAAAGCTCTTGAGGCCGGCAGAATTGCGGTTCGAACCCGGCCTAACTGCGCCCATGCCAATGGGTTTTTCGCCAATGTTTTGCACTATTGCGGCCGAGATACCGAGGCACTTCGTCATATTGAACTGGCTATCCGATACGCACCGATGCACCCGCCGTTGTTCGACTACATACTTTCGGTTGTATCTCGCGCGTGTGGAAACGTTGAAGATGCCACAAAGGCTGCCGAAGCGGCCTTAGAAAGAAGCCCGAATGATGTAGGAACTATTGCTCTTCTCGCTATTCTGGCAAGCGAGCAAGGACGACACCAACTTGCTGCCGAATACTTCAAAGAACTCGTGAGAATTGATCCGGATTTCTCTGGGAGGGGTTATGCTGAACATCAACCCTACCATCATCGGTCGACTGTCCTGGATATTGCCAAAAAACTTGACCGCGCTGCCAAGGACTATCGGGAAAACAACAACAACCCCTAATTTCCATTTCGGGTCGCAGCATAGCACGGCTTCTCAAGGTCACTATTGGCTCAAAGCAGACTCTCGTTATCCGGCGGATAATTCTACTAGCGTTATATCTTTCTTTCACAGGTCAAAAGCGCACCACCCTTTCAGGTGACGCGCTCTTAATCACAACAGTCTTGGCTTAGTTGACCGATTTTGCCTCAACCAAATTTGCATCTTTCTTCTTGTCCGAAGAAATCGTGATCCGGCGGGGCTTGAGTGCCTCTGGCACTTCTCGGGTCAGGTCGATGTGAAGCATGCCGTTTTCATGGCTGGCACCGGTCACACGGACGTGGTCGGCCAAATGAAAGCGCCGCTCGAACGCACGGGTTGCGATGCCGCGGTGCAGGTATGTCCGCTCTTCTTCGTTAGCAGCTTTGCGGCCAGTCACATGCAAGCCGCGGTCTTTGACCTCGATCGACAGGTCATCTTCGGAAAAACCGGCAACGGCGATCGAAATACGCCATGCGTCGTCACTCGTTCTCTCGATGTTGTAAGGGGGGTAGGTGTTTTGGCCGACGTCATTGGCAATTGCGCGATCCATAAGATCGGCGATTTGGTCAAATCCAACGGTGGCGCGATAAAGTGGTGTTAGGTCAAATGCACGCATTTGGGTCATCCTTTTCTTAAGCGATAACAATGTTATGCCTTCCCAGAGGGGACAGGCTGTTCAACACGGGACCCAACAGTGGCATCCCGATGACTGTTATGTGGGAAGGGATTTGATCGCTTTCAAGAGACCTATGGTCGGATGAATTTCGCGCCTGTGTCGTTCCGTTCTCCACTGCTGATCAAGCGCTGCACTCCACGCGGACGCGCTGGTCCCAACGTTGCGAAGTGTGACAAAAGCGAATTCAAAGGACCCGCCAGTGAAGGCCCCAAGGCCACGCGCGCGCCATCCAGTTGGGCCATTGCAGACACGACAGACGCAATGCGCATTTCTCCGTTCACCATCATAAAGACCGGTGATCCGCTTGAGCCGTATTCGACATTGCAAGTCATCACGATGACGCTGACATCCTGTCCTAACACGCGGCAGCTTTCTTGCAGGCTTGGCGCCTCTTCGCGGCCACGGCCATAGGATACGACCCTGACCTCGTCTCCAGCTAGGGGACGCGGCGCAATTTGATACGGTTGCAAACGTGTCATGCGAATGGGGCGCGCCAGTTCCAGCACCGCAATATCAAGGGCCACTGCGGGCGCGTCTGTTGCGGTTTCTTTGAATTGGTAACCCGGATGCGGCACGGCGCGTGAAATGCTGCGTGTCGCCTCTGCGCGCCCGTCGCGCAGACCTGCGCGGAACTCGAACTGCGCAGGGTCGATCAGCGTCCCGTCAGTGTTATAAACACAATGGGCCGCTGTCAGGATCAACTGCTCGCGAATTAGGGCCGCGGTGCAAAATCCTTTGCCGCGAATATCAAGGCGTCCGACCGCCGCCCAGCCTTGGCTGTCTTGCATGGTGTGCAGCGGCATCAGGTCGCTTTGTTGGGCCTGCGCCCCAATGCTCAGGGCGCAGGTCATAATTGCACATTGCACAATACGCTTGAGGGCCGAACCAATCTTCATCTTTCCAAACTGGCCGACACTTGGGGCAGCATTGTGGCGTTAGCGCAAGATCGGGACTTGCGGTTCACGTTTGCCCGGTGCGGTCAAAGCGGGCGGTTGCGGCCCACCTGTCGCCCAATCCAGCAATTCGACCGTGTGCACAATCGGCACATCAGTGCCGCCACCGATCTGCATCATGCAGCCGATGTTGCCAGCCGAGATGATGTCAGGAGTCAACGCCTCGAGTGTTTGTACCTTACGCGCCTTCAATTGCTTGGAAATCTCAGGCTGCATTAGATTATATGTACCCGCTGAACCACAGCAAAGATGGCTGTCGGCTGGTTCCAACACCGTAAAGCCTGCTTTCTTCAGCAAGTCCTTGGGGAAGGTCTTGATCTGTTGGCCGTGCTGCAACGAACAAGCCGCGTGATAGGCAACTTTGGTGCCCTTGTGGTCACCTTCAGGCATATCCAGCTTCATCAGAATTTCGGATACGTCCATCGCGATAGCCGAAATACGTGCCGCATCAGCGGCCAGTGGATCATTGCGGAACATATGGCCGTAGTCTTTGACGGTTGTCCCGCAGCCAGAGGTGTTGATGACGATGGCATCTAACCCGCCATTGTCGATCTCTTTGCACCACGC
>JBLHTS010000091.1:0-12223 GCA_047627695.1 Yoonia sp.
ATGGGGCAATAACCTCGCTCCCATTCAGCCAGCAGAATATGTCTGAATGGGAGGGTAAAACGATCTTGCTTGGCATCCGGCCAGAGACGATCACGGACGAGGATGCCTCTGACCGCAAATCAAACAACATTGCCTATCTGACCAACCGGATTGATGTCACTGAACCTGCGGGCTCTGACACCTTTGTCACCATGACGATGGGCGGCAAAGACGTGATCGCGCGGATGCGTTCGGATGCAGAGGTAAAGCCGGGGATCGACTTTACCTTCGCAGTCAACATGGAAAAAGCCGTTGCATTTGATCCTGAAACCGAAATTCGCATTCTACCATAATGCAGCCTGACGTCATCATCATAGGGTCCGGGATGGGCGGTGCGACTTTAGCCGCAGCGCTTGCGCCGTCGGGTCGCCGCATTGTGATCCTAGAGCGTGGTGCGCATCTAAGGCCATCCGCCAATGACCGCGATGCCAGTGCAATTTTTAAGGATGGTGTGTTCAGACCGGACGAGGAATGGCACGACGGACAGGACGCTTCTTTCAATCCAGGTAATTACTATAATGTAGGCGGAAATTCAAAGTTTTATGGTGCGGTCTTGATCCGTTACCGAAAGCAGGATTTTGACGCTATTGTGCACCAAGGCGGCAAGACGCCCGGCTGGCCGATCAGTTATGATGATCTTGAGCCGGATTATCAGGCCGCAGAAACAATGTATGACGTGCGCGGAACACTTGGCGGCGACCCGACAGAGCCGCGGCATTCCGGCACCTACCCGCACGGTCCCGTTGCCGATGAACCTGACATTGCGGATTTGCGTGCGCGTCTAAAGTGGGCCGGATTGCACCCCAGCACGATGCCATTGGGGGTCGATATCGACCGCTGGCTCGCCGCTGGGCGCACGACATGGGACGCCTACCCGAACACTTGCGGCGGCAAGATGGATGCGGAAACCTGTGGGCTTGCAACAGCCCTGCGGCATGACAACGTGACTTTGCAAACGGGTTGCCGTGTGATGGCAATCGACAGCAACGACAAAGGGCAAGTGACAGGCGTGCGCTATGAAAAGGACGGTCAGTCGGTGGCGCTATCCGCTCCGATCATCGTTTTGGCGGCGGGTGCGGTGCAAACGGTGGCGCTGCTGCTGTCTTCGGCCAACGACAACGCCCTGTCCGGCCTTGCCAACCGTTCGGATCAGGTCGGGCGAAATTTCATGAACCACAACAGCTCTGCCGTGCTGGCGCTGCACCCGTTTCGCCGCAATCGTGCGGTTTATCAAAAGACACTGATGGTGAACGATTACTATCTGGCCAAGGGTGACACGCCGCCGCTGGGCAATATCCAGATGCTGGGCAAGATCACGGGCCCGATCCTTGCGGCAAGTTCAAAACTGCCGGAATGGTTGGCCGCGCCGATTGCCGCACGCAGCTTTGACTTTTACGCCATGTCCGAGGATCTGCCCAATCCCGACAGCCGCGTCACCTTGCGTGGCGGGCAAATCAAGCTGGACTGGCAACGGTCAAACTTGGCAGCGCATAACACTTTGGTTCAGACCCTCAAGACAGCACTCCGCCGCGCTGGCTTTCCTGTCGTGATGTCGCGCCCCTTTGACGGCCGCACGCCGTCGCACCAATGCGGTACGGCGCGGATGGGGGCAGACCCAATGACAAGCGTGGTCGACACGTTTTGCCGCAGTCATGACTTTAAAAACCTGTTCATCGTCGATGCGTCGGTCCTTCCGACATCGGCGGCGGTTAATCCCGCACTTACAATCGCAGCCCTCGCGCTGCGTGCAGGGCGGCACATCGTTGAGACGGAGTTTGCAACATGAGCGGCATCGCATTGGTCACAGGCGGTCAACAAGGCATCGGGCTAGGCATCGCCAAAGAACTGGTCGCAGCCGGATTTCAGGTCGCAATCGCGGCAGAAATAGATGCGGCGAAACCCGTTGTGCACGAAGCTTTGGCAATCTTGGGCAACAGCGCGCGATACTTTCAACACGATGTGTCAGACATCACCTATGTCCCTGCGTTGCTCGACGCCATCGAAGCAGAGATGGGACCTGTCACGACCTTGGTGAACAATGCGGGTGTCGGCGCTCCTGTGCGCGGTGATATGCTTGATCTTGCCCCCGAAAACTTTGATTTCGTGATGAACGTCAATTTGCGCGGCGCGTATTTTCTGAGCCAAGAGATGGCCCGCCGTATGCTAGCGCGGACTGATGACAGCTACCAATCGATCATTTTCATAACGTCTGTCAGTGCGGCAATGGCCTCTATCGAGCGCGCCGAATACTGCATGTCAAAAGCAGGTGCCGCAATGATGAGCGAGCTCTTCGCGGTGCGCCTAGCGCCGCACGGCATCGGCGTATTTGAACTGCGCCCCGGCATTATCGCCACCGAAATGACCGCAGGCGTGAAAGACAAATACACCGCCCGTATCGCAAACGGCCTTGTCCCCGCTGCCCGCTGGGGAGAGCCGCAAGACATTGGCCATGTTATCGTACCACTCGCAACTGGACAGATGCAATTTTCTACAGGTGCCGTCATCCCTGTGGACGGTGGCTTGTCCATTGCTAGGCTTTAAGGGTTTCAGAAGATGAAGAATGGCTATGATTTCATCGTGATTGGCGGCGGGTCGGCAGGCTCAGTCATTGCGTCGCGGTTGTCCGAAACGCCTGACACGACGGTCCTGCTGTTAGAAGCTGGTGGCAGTGACCGGCATCCTTTTTTTCATCTACCCGCAGGTTTTGCCAAAATGACCAAGGGGATCGGGTCTTGGGGTTGGTCGACCACGCCACAGCGCGGGATGCAGAATAAGGTCTTTAACTACACACAAGCCAAGGTGATTGGCGGCGGTTCTGCCATCAACGCCCAGATTTACACGCGCGGTGCTGCACAGGACTACGACGAATGGCGCCAGTTGGGTTGTGACGGGTGGAGCCATGCCGACGTGCTGCCCTATTTCAAGAAATCCGAAGACAACGACACTTACAACGGTGAATTTCACGGCAAGGGCGGCCCAATGGGGGTTTCGATGCCCGCAGCACCACTGCCGATTTGCGACGCGTTCATAGCGGCCGCGGGACAGGTGGGCATTCCCAAAACCACTGATGTGAACGGAGCCAAGCAGGACGGCGCAGGATACTATCAGCTTACGCAACGCAATGCGCGACGCTCATCTGCCGCAATGGCTTTTCTTGCGCCTAATAGATCGCGACCCAACCTGACCATCCAGATGCAGGCGCAAGTGCGCCGGATCACTGTGAAAAATGGCCGCGCGACCGGGGTTGAGATGGCTGACGGCAGTAAGATTACCGCTGACTGCGAAGTGATCTTGTCGTCTGGCGCAATCGGTTCGCCGCGGTTGTTGCAGCTTTCAGGAATCGGTCCGGCACATCACCTCAATGGGCTTGGGATCGACGTGGTTCTTGATCAGCCCAATGTGGGGGCAAACCTACAAGACCATTTGGACCTCTATGCCATTTGCCAGGTCACGGGCCCGCACACCTATGACCGCTACGCCAAATTACACATGTCGGCCCTCGCGGGACTGCAGTATCTGTTCACGCGAAAGGGACCTGTGGCCTCTAGCTTGTTTGAAACGGGCGGGTTTTGGTACGCCGATGAAAACGCGCGATCCCCTGACATCCAGATGCATCTGGGCTTGGGCACAGGGATTGAGGCAGGGGTTGCGGTGATGCCAAATGGCGGCGTGACCCTGAACGCGTGCCACCTGCGCCCTAGATCACGCGGCACTGTGCGCCTGCAAAGCGATAACCCCGCAGATATGCCACTGATTGATCCAAATTACCTGTCAGACCCTTACGACCGTAAAATGTCGATCCGTGGTCTGAAGTTGGTGCAACGCATTCTTTCGCAGGATGCGCTCAAGCCCTTCATCATGGCAGAACGTCTACCCGGACCAGATGTCAAAACAGACGAAGACTACTTCAATTTCATCTGTCAGAACTCCAAAACGTCGCATCATTGTGCGGGCACCTGCAGGATGGGCAGCGACGTTGATGCCGTGCTGGACCCGCGCTTGCGCTTTAACGGGATCTCGGGGCTGCGGGTTGCCGATGCCTCTGTTATGCCGCGCGTCAATTCTTCTAACACCAATGCACCCTCTATCATGATTGGCGAAAAAGCCGCTGATATGATAAAACAAGATCAAGGACTTATGCAATGATCCGCCATATCGTACTGACCAAATTCAAGCCTGAAACCCTAGAAGCGACGATAGCGTTTATATACGCTGGCCTGTCTACGCTGGCTGACAAGTTGCCGGGTGCGCAGAGATTCACAGGGGGCCGCTCAGAAAGCCCTGAACAAATCGAGCGTGGCTATATGCACGGGTTTGTCATTGATTTTGAGAGTTGGGACGCGTTGCGAAACTATGCGGAAAATACTGATCACCAAGCGCTTGGCGGTCAGTTGGTTGCAAACGCTGTGGGCGGTATCGATGGCATTCTTGTGCTTGATCTAAACGTGTGAGGCAAAGCCATGCTGATACTTCCGACCGCTGACGGACAGCTTGAAAACTACACCCTGATCCGTGAACCTCTGGTGCCCCGCGCACCCTGTGTACCGCTAACCCGTACCGCATTTGCAGCAGCCCATGTGGTCAGTGATCCTTTGCGCGAGCGCAATCCATGGGACGGTCGGCCCGCTGTAGATTGGGATGCGACCTTGTCTTTCCGGACATCGCTTTGGGATCAGGGCCTTGGGCTGGCAGAGGCGATGGACACAGCACAGCGCGGTATGGGTGTTGATTGGCTGACGGCCAAAGAACTGATTGAGCGCACGATGGCAGCGGCCAAGGTACACCCGCTGAAACCGCGTGTCGCTTGCGGGGCAGGGACCGACCACAAGGACTTGTCTGACTTAACAAGTGCCGCCGCAATCCTTGCCGCCTATCAAGAACAGTCCGAAGCGATCGAAGCGGCCGGAGGGCAGTTGATCTTGATGGC
Organism: Yoonia sp.; assembly: GCA_047627695.1. Classification (GTDB taxonomy): domain Bacteria; phylum Pseudomonadota; class Alphaproteobacteria; order Rhodobacterales; family Rhodobacteraceae; genus Yoonia. The sequence goes on from JBLHTS010000091.1 coordinate 4,967, forward strand.
TTCGCGGGCCTTCGGCGCAATGGGGGCGACCCAAGACGACTATCGCACTGTCTACCGTTCACTGATTGACGGGGCAGCAGAGCCTGTGATCCTGCATTGGCTGGGCGATATGTTCGATCCGGCTTTGGCCGGTTATTGGGGGTCTTCGGACATTGGCGCTGCCAGTGACTTCGTACTCGGGCTTATCGCCGAAAACCCCGCCAAGGTCGATGGGATCAAGATCTCACTTCTCGATCAAGCCCACGAAGAAGCCTTCCGCGCCCGACTACCTGATGGCGTGCGCCTTTATACGGGTGACGATTTCAACTACGCTGATCTGATTGCCGGTGATGGAACGCATTTCAGCCATGCATTGCTGGGCATCTTTGCCGCGATCGCACCTGCGGCATCCCAAGCGCTCGAGGCTTTAGCGCTGGGTGACATGGACTGCTATCAAGCGCTCTTGGCCCCGACTGTTCCGCTAAGTTGCGAGATTTTCAAGACGCCGACCCGGTTCTACAAGGCAGGGATCGCCTATCTGTCGTGGCTGAACGGCTATCAAAGCCATTTCATCATGCCCGCCGGTTTCCAATCCAGCCGTGACATCACCCATTACGTCGAGGTTTTTCGCCTTGCCAACGCGGCGCGCCTGCTGCTTAATCCCGATCTGGCCGAGGCACGCATGAAGGCGCTTTTGGCGACCCATGGGATAGGAGAATAACACCCCAATGGGACGCCGACCGACAATCTTGGATGTGGCAAAGGTAGCAGGCGTTTCCAAGTCGACCGTAAGCCTCGTTCTGCAGGGCAGCCCCACGGTTAAAGATGCGACGCGGATTGCTGTGCGCGAAGCAATGGCCGAGATTGGCTATGTCTATAACCGCTCTGCGGCGACATTGCGGTCATCGTCTTCGGGGTTGATCGGGCTGGTGATCAACGACATCCGCAATCCGTTTTTCACAGAATTCGCGGCCTCATTGCAGATGATTTTGGCTGATCAGGGCTATGCCACCGTAATTGCGAATACGGACGAAGACCCAAAGCTTCAGGCGCGTATGATTGCGTCACTACTTGAACATGGCGTTTCCGGCCTGATTATTTCGCCGTCTTATGGAAACGAAGCTGAAACGATTGCGGCCCTGTCGGCCGCTGGCACCCCCACAATTCAGGTCTTTCGACGGCTGGAACAATCTGGCGCGCGGTTTCCATTCATCGCACCCGATTATGAGCGGGGCAGTGCGATTGCGACCCAGCACTTGCTTGATGAGGGGTGCAAGCGGATTGCGTTTTTGGGGGGGTTAGACGGTCGCCCAGTAACGCATGAGCGTATGAGCGGCTATTTGTCCGTACTTGCAGCGCACGGCGTGGAACCCGTCGTTCTGACGGGTCTGGCGACCCGTTCGTTTGGCAGATTTATGGCGGCGCGGTTGAAGGCAGAGTATCCTGATGTCGACGGCGTGTTGTGCTTTAATGATTTGGTTGCTTTGGGCGTTTTGTCAGCCTGTGCCGAACATGGACCGCGCGTGGGGCAGAAAATGAAGGTGATCGGCATTGACGACATCGAAGATTGCCGCGACAGTTTCCCGCCGCTGACCTCGGTTAGCTGCAACATTTCAGACCTCGCCAATGCGACGGCGACAAGTATCCTGTCTTGGATCACTCACGGCGCAATACCGGCTGAAACAACGCGGTTGCCGATCTCGCTGGTGCGCCGGACCTCAAGTAGGGGCTAGCGGGTTTCCGATCATACGCCTTCGACGAATTTGTAGTCGCGAGTCGATACGGGCAAAGCAAAACCTAGCGCCCGTTGGTAGTCGGGGCTGTGGTAAAAGGTCTTTGCTGTCTCCATGTCGGGGAAACGAATGATGACGCAACGATCGCGGGTTGTCCCTTCCATGACCTCAACGGCACCGCCACGCGCTAGAAACTCACCACCGAACTTGGCCACTGTGGGCCCTGCGATTTCTGCGTATTTCGCATATTCTTCGGCGTTTTTGACGTCAACTTGAACGATTGCATATACTGTCACGGGATTTTCTCGCTTGATTATGCATCAACATGGCCACGCGCAAAGACTGTTGTCGAGAAAAATTTTACCATTTGATAAAATAAATATCTATGCCAAGGTGAACTCAGATATTGCCGTTGGAGTAACCCATGAACAGTCAATTCACCCCCGGTGTCGTTCCAGAACGACTAAGCCCCGAAGACCTGTCGCGCAATTTCAGCGACCTCCACGCGCCCCTTGTCCCGCACGAGGCGGCAGTGGCGGCGGACCGCTGTTATTTCTGTCATGACGCGCCCTGCATCACGGCCTGTCCGACAGATATTGATATTCCGCTTTTCATTCGACAGATCAGTACTGGCACACCCGAAGCTGCTGCAAAAACGATCTTTAACCAGAATATTCTGGGTGGCATGTGTGCCCGCGTTTGCCCGACAGAGGATCTTTGCGAGCAAGCATGCGTGCGCGAACTGGCCGAAGGAAAACCTGTTGAGATTGGTCGTCTGCAGCGGTTTGCAACAGATACGCTGATGGAAAAAGGCGTTCATCCGTTTACCCGTTCTGCCGCAACCGGCAAGCGCGTGGCCGTTGTCGGGGCGGGGCCTGCTGGTCTGTCTTGTGCGCACCGCTTGGCGATGCTGGGCCATGATGTGATCGTCTATGACGCAAGTCCAAAGGCGGGCGGTTTGAACGAATACGGGATCGCCGCCTATAAATCGACGGATGACTTCGCCGCCCGCGAAGTTGACTGGCTGATGTCGATTGGTGGCATCACGATCGAAGCGCGCAAAGCCATCACCGTTGATGCGATATCGGCTGATTTTGACGCGGTTTTTCTTGGTGTCGGGCTTGGTGGAGTAAACGCTTTGGGGATTGAAGGGGATGATCTGGGCGGCGTGTCTGACGCCGTGTCCTTCATCAAAGACTTACGCCAAGCAGCAGACCTTTCAACCTTGTCCGTTGGGCGTAACGTCGTCGTCATCGGTGGCGGAATGACAGCCGTTGATGCTGCGGTGCAGTCAAAGCTTTTGGGCGCTGAACAGGTCACTATCGCCTATCGCCGTGGCCGTGAAGCCATGAGCGCGAGCCGGTACGAGCAAGACCTTGCTGCCTCGCAAGGAGTCAAACTGATGTTTAACGTCAAACCTGTGGCGGTGCATGGCAATGGTTCTGCCGCGCAGATTGAATTGGAATACACTCAGGTCACAGACGGTAAACTGTCTGGCACGGGCGAAACGATCCAGATCGCCGCCGATCAGGTATTCCGCGCCATTGGGCAGACTTTGACAATGGACGGCGGGTTGACGCTGGACAGTGGAAAGATTGCCGTGACCGGTTCCGGTCGAACCAGCCGTGTCGGTGTTTGGGCTGGTGGCGACTGCGCCACTGGCGGTGACGATTTGACAGTGACGGCTGTGGCCGAAGGCAGGGATGCCGCGATGGACATTCATGCAACCCTGATAGGAGATGTGTAATTATGGCTGATCTAACAACAGAATTCTTAGGCATCAAAAGCCCAAACCCGTTCTGGCTTGCCTCTGCACCACCTACCGACAAAGAATACAACGTTCGCCGCGCATTCGAGGCCGGATGGGGCGGTGTTGTGTGGAAGACCCTCGGGTCCGAAGGCCCACCCATCGTGAACGTCAACGGCCCGCGGTATGGCGTGGTGCATGGCGCTGATCGGCGTGTTCTGGGCCTCAATAACATCGAACTGATCACCGACCGCGACCTTTACGTGAACCTGGAAGAGATCAAGCGCGTCAAAGCCGACTACCCCGACCGTGCGATGATCGTGTCACTGATGGTGCCTTGCGAAGAAGAAGCGTGGAAAGCGATCCTGCCGCTGGTCGAAGACACCGGTGCCGACGGGATCGAGCTAAACTTCGGCTGCCCGCATGGCATGGCCGAACGCGGCATGGGATCTGCTGTCGGGCAAGTACCAGAGTACATCGAAATGGTGACGCGCTGGTGTAAGCAATACTATTCCAAACCTGTGATCGTAAAACTGACACCCAACATTACCGACATCCGTCAGCCTGCGGCTGCTGCCAAACGGGGTGGGGCGGATGCGGTTTCGCTGATCAATACGATCAACTCGATCATCTCGGTCGACCTTGATCAGATGGCGCCATTTCCGACCATTGCGGGCAAAGGTTCGCACGGCGGGTATTGCGGCCCGGCGGTCAAGCCGATTGCGATGAATATGGTCGCAGAGATTGCGCGTTCCCCCGAAACGGCAAGCTTGCCGATCTCTGGCATTGGCGGGATCACAACATGGCGCGACGCGGCAGAATACATCGCCCTTGGTTGCGGCAATGTACAGGTCTGCACGGCTGCGATGACATACGGTTTCAAGGTCGTCCAAGAAATGATCAGCGGGTTAGAACAATGGATGGATGAAAAAGGCCACAAATCAATCCATGACTTCAAAGGCAGCGCTGTTCCCAACATCGTTGACTGGCAGCACCTTGACCTGAACTACATCGCCAAAGCGTCGATCAACCAAGATGACTGTATCAGTTGCGGACGATGCTATGCCGCCTGCGAAGACACGTCACATCAGGCAATCGCGATGTCAGCGGATCGTAAGTTCACTGTCATTGATGCAGAGTGCGTCGCCTGTAACTTGTGTGTAGAGGTTTGCCCGGTTGAAAACTGCATCACGTTGGTAGAGCTTGAACCGGGCACAGTTGACGCGCGCACTGGCAAAACTGTGGATGGCAATTACGCAAACTGGACGACGCATCCCAACAACCCATCCGCGACTGCGGCAGAGTAGCGATAGTCGGACAGCAAATCTATTCCGGCGTCAGCAGGCGCCGGATCATGTCCTCTAGATGGGCCTCGGCACCCGCAAACGGCTCTTCTTCCCCCATCACAGCGCGTATTTGCTTGTCGAAATCAGCGTAGTGCTGCGTCAGAGACCAGATAGAAAAGAACAGATGATGCGGATGAATGGGGCGCATGCGACCCTGTTTCACCCAACCTTCGATCACATTGGCAAGGCTTTGCATCGTGTCATGCAGTTCGCCCGTCAGCACGTCGATGATATTGGGCGCACCTTGTATAATCTCGATCGCGAACAGGCGGCTTTCGGCGGGGTAAAGCCTGCTCATCTTCAGTTTGATCTTGGCGTATTTCAAAATCTCTTCAACCGGATCGCCGGCGGAATTGATCGCATAAACTGGCTTCATCCAATCGCCCAAGAGCCGCGTCAGGATCGCCGTATAGATCGCGTCTTTTGAGGCGAAATAGTAAAGCATATTGGGTTTGGACAATCCGGCAGTTTCGGCGATCTGGTCGAGTGTCGATCCGCGGAACCCGTATTGCGAAAACACCTCTAGCCCTGCGGCTAGAATTGCGGCCTGATTTTTCTTTTGGATACGGGACTCAGGCTTTTGCATACACGGCGACGCTCTCTTTGCAGATGTGGTTGGTAAGGCCCGTACCGACTAATTGAAAGAGCGACACGCATTATCCTTGACTGCCAATAGACCTCTGTTAGCCTCATTTTACCAGTTGGTCAAAAAAATAGAGTTGGCCTGCGGGATGGGGTGCGCCAAAATAGGCGCAGCAAACGAGGGGAAAACAATGGCAGCCATCGGTGAAAATCTGAAAATAAACGGCACGCGTCTTTGGGACAGCCTGATGGAGATGGCCAAGATCGGCCCCGGCGTCGCAGGCGGTAATAATCGCCAAACAGTGACAGACGAAGACAGCGAAGGCCGCGCATTGTTTCAGGGTTGGTGCGAGGCCGCGGGCTGCACGATGGGTCTTGATCAGATGGGCAACATGTTCGCGCAACGCGCAGGGACCGATCCTGATGTGCTGCCTGTTTATGTAGGCTCTCATCTTGATACCCAGCCCACGGGCGGCAAATATGACGGTGTATTGGGTGTTCTGTCCGGTTTGGAAATAATCCGCACACTCAACGATCTGGATATCAAAACCAAACATCCGATTGTGGTTACAAATTTCACTAACGAAGAAGGTACGCGCTACGCTCCTGCAATGCTTTCATCGGGTGTTTTCGCCGGATTGCATACGCAAGACTGGGCTTACGACCGCGTTGATGCAGAGGGTAAGAAATTCGGCGACGAGCTCAAGCGGATCGGATGGCGCGGCGACGAAGAAACCGGCGCGCGCAAGATGCATGCGTTTTTTGAATTGCACATCGAACAAGGCCCCATCCTAGAGGCCGAAGGCAAAGAAATTGGCGTCGTGACTCACGGTCAAGGTCTGTCTTGGACCCAAATCACGATCATCGGCAAAGAAAGCCACACAGGCTCCACGCCGATGCCTATGCGCAAGAATGCCGGCCTCGCGATGGCGCGCATCCTGTGCAAAGTTGAAGAAATCGCTATGAGCCATGCACCTCATGCGGTCGGTGCGGCAGGTCATATCGATGTCTATCCAAATTCCCGTAATGTTATCCCTGGCAAGGCCGTTTTCACCATCGACTTCCGCTCGCCCGACCTTGCGGTGATCGAAGACATGGAGGCCCGACTGCGGGTCGAAACGAAAGCGATTTGCGACGAGATGGGCATGGCATTCGAGATCGAAAAAGTTGGCGGGTTTGACCCCGTGGCCTTTGACGACACCTGCGTCAGCGCCGTACGCTCGGCTGCAGAGCGCTTGGGTTATTCGCACATGAACCTGATTTCAGGCGCGGGCCACGATGCCTGCTGGATCAACCGCGTGGCACCTACCGCGATGATAATGTGTCCTTGTGTTGATGGTCTTAGCCATAATGAAGCAGAAGAAATTAGCCCCGAATGGGCTGCGGCGGGCACGGACGTCCTGCTGCATGCTGTGCTGGAAACCGCGCAAGTGACGTCTAGCTGAAAAAGAGGAAAAACCATGACCAAAGTGATCAAAAACGGCACGGTTGTCACCGCCGACCTGACTTACAAAGCAGATGTGCTGATTGAAAACGGCAAGATTACCCAAATCGGGCCGAACCTGTCAGGCGACGAACAATTGGACGCAACGGGATGCTATGTCATGCCCGGCGGTATCGACCCGCACACGCATCTTGAGATGCCTTTTATGGGCACATATTCCTCGGATGATTTTGAAAGCGGGACACGCGCTGCTTTGTCTGGTGGCACTACGATGGTCGTAGATTTCGCGCTCCCGTCACCTGGGCAGGGCCTGCACGATGCTTTGCAGATGTGGGACAATAAATCGACACGTGCAAACTGTGATTATTCCTTCCACATGGCCGTGACATGGTGGGGCGAAAAGGTGTTCGACGACATTGAAACAGT
>JBLHTS010000092.1:0-12205 GCA_047627695.1 Yoonia sp.
CCCCGTATTTAAAGTTGCTAGTTGCTCTGCCAAGACCGCAGAATCTTGTTGGTCTGCCGTCATGCGCACGCGCTACCAGAACACCCCGATAAGGGGCGGTTGCAGCGTGGTAGAACCGAATTCCATCCACATATCTGCATGTCGTGTCACGCCAAATCGCCCAGTTTTTTTGGCCAGATAGCGCAGGATACTGTGGCTTTCCCAAAACAATAAATCCTCGTCTTGCAGCACAGGTACGCGGCCAACAGGCGTCAGTGCCGCAAATTCAGGTGCCTCTAACCCGCCAAATTTGCCACCGACAACCCGATGCTCATAGGAAAGGTTCAGTTATTCCAATGCCCAAAGGATCTTTTGGACATTGACCAAACTGGCCCGCCCCCACAAAATCACTTTACGGCCTGCGGATTGATCGGAGAGCCGGCTGCACCTGGAATATGCAAAGGGGGTGCTGTAAAGAAGAATTCATAGACGCCATCGTTGGCGCAATCCTCTGCCAGTTCTTTGACGTAAAAGATCTCACCCATGGAAATGCCAATGGCGGGGATAACAACCCAGTGCCAGGGTTGGTTCGCTTCATCGGTCTCGTTGGGACGCACTTCACAGCCCCATGTATCAGCACAGATCGCGGCGATATCGTTCTTTTTGATCCAATACGCAGTTTCAAAGGAAAGTCCAGGTGCATCGCCGCCTGCATAACCCGTCCAATCACCAGCGGCCAAGCACCGTTCCTGATGGCCCGTCCGCACGATCACAAAGTCACCTTTGCGGATTTCGACGTCTTGGGCGGTCGCACATCCATCCAGATCAGCGTTGGTAATTGGATAGCCATCCGCCAGACTGTCCAGCCCTTTCCAGCGGGCCACATCCAGCAGAACCCCGCGCCCTACCATCTTATCACGCACATTTTCGATTCCCAAATGTTTGGCCCCGTTTACAGTGACATCCGTTGCCGGAAAGCCGTTGTACATCTTATCGTCCAGAAAGATGTGGCACAGCGCATCCCATTGCGTGCTCCCCTGACAAGGCAGGTTGATGGCGTCGTCTGCGTAGCGCAAATAGGCTTTGCCATCCCCGTCTTGCTCACCAATCACGGCATCGGTGCCAGTCGCAAGCATCTGATGGACCATGTTCCAACGGCCGCCAAACAAGCCTGACTGGATTTTCTCTTTGAGATCTAACCCCAAGGCAAAAACCTTGCCTTTCTTGATCAGGCGACCTGCCGCAACGACGTCGTCCTGGGTGACATTGTTCAATGTCCCAATCTGGTCATCATCGCCCCAACGCCCCCAGTTCGAAAGCTCTTTAGCCGTGTCGTAAATATCCTGACGCGTTAATTTTGTCATTTGATCATCCCCTCACCTGAATTTTTTATTTATCGAATGACAAATTAAATCCGAGGGTCTGTCAATGCTTGCTCCGACTTCACGTCCATGTTTTTATCTTTTGATAACTTAAATTGGGGCAATGCTGCATGATGGATCACGACACAAAGACATTTGACATCATATTTGAAGGTACAGGGACCAGTAGCGGAAAGATGCGCAATGACATCTCGGTCCATTTCACAACGATGGACGAAACGTTTGAACTTGCCACCGACGAAGGCCCGTTTCATGGCGGCGATGGCTCCGCGCCTCCGCCGCTTGCCTTGTTCACAGCGGCCCTGACAGGCTGTATCATGACGCAAATCCGGGCTTTTTCGAAACGCCTGAAAGTGCCCATTGGCACGGTGACCGTCAAAGCACGGCTGCACTGGCGCGGGGAACAGATGGGTCGTGACCCCTATACAACCGCACCTGTAGGATTTGACCTTGATATTGATTTCGACAGTACTGCATCCCAAGCAGATCAAATGCGTCTGTTGGCGGCCGCAAAGAAGGGCTGCTTCATCGAGACGACGTTGCTGCAGGGACTTGAAGTCGGTCATCGTCTCCATATAAACGGCGACTGGCACGAAGCCTGAAAAGGAATGGTCCCTGATGACCAAGTCAGAGAAGCCCATCAAGCGCAAACGCATGCCCTATGCAGAACGCCGAGAAGACTTTATCAATCAAGCGTCTGCATTCTTTGCGGAAGAAGGTTTTGAAAGCTCAACCCGCGGGTTGGCGAAAAAGCTTGGTGTCACTCAGCCCCTTCTTTACCGCTACTTTCCATCCAAGGACGACCTGATTTCCGAGGTCTATGACGCCGTCTATGTCAAACGCTGGCGCTCAGAGTGGGAAGCCATTCTGCGCGACCGCACTCGCCCGCTTAAGGACCGGCTGAATACCTTTTACAATGTCTACACTGATGTTATTTTCAATCGCCAATGGATGCGGATCTACTTGTTTTCAGGTCTGAAAAGCGCCGATATAAATCGGCGTTATATGCAGCTTGTACGCAAACGGATCTTGGAACCCATCCTGACAGAAGCCCGCGCAGAGTTTGGCCTGCCGGATCTGCCCGCACGCGACTGCGAAGTCGAATTTGCGTGGATCATGCATGGTGGGATCTTCTATTACGGCGTGCGTGACCTGATCTATGAAACCGCCCTGTCCACCAATAAAGAACGCGTGATCGCCGACGCTATGGAGGCATTTATAGCGGGGCTTCAGATCAAATTGAACCGAGACATCACCAGCTAAGTGCACAAACGCAAAGTCTTGGACCGCGGCGGGATGTCAGCCCAAAATGGCCCAGACAAACTGGACAGCGACCAGCACCAAAAAACTACCGAAGGCAATTTCAAGCAACCGCCGCGAAAGTTTGTGAGCCAGCTCCACATCAAATCGCGTGATCAAAAGTGACGTTGGAATCGTCAGTGCAAAAGCAAATTCCGAAACAAACCTCAGTGAGCCTGGCGGCAGGTTCAGGTTGCCCAGACACCAGTCGATGTAGCCAATCGTGCCTAGAACCGCGATCAAGATGCCGACGCTCGCGGACGTCGATATCGCCTGCTGGATTGGCACCCATGCAGCGTCAAGGACAGGTTCGGTAGGGCTCCCGCCGCCGATACCCAACATGGCCGACAAGAGGCCGATAATCATCCCCCCGAATCATATCACCTGCACTCCGGGCAGCGTGTCACTCAAGTGCCATCCCTTGCCGCAAGACAGAAGTTGACCGCGGTTATTGACGCCACCACGACGAACACGGCCTGAAACACAATCGGTGCCGTAAAGCGCGCAATCTCCGCGCCTAGCATGACCCCAAGAAGGACTGGAAAGGCCCAAGTCGGCTGTACCACTGTGTCTAGGCGCTGGACCTATTAACAGGTCCCAACGTCAATGGCAGATTCGACCCAGAGAAGACACTGGCGAAAAACGCAGCAATGACCGAGTTGCAGGACAAAGCCTACCTTCACAAATCGTCCCAACGCCTCAACTTCCAATCTCATTGTTCTGGGTGTTCAATGATCCGTGCCGATAGACTGTCATGAAAGGCGCTTGTCATGGTAATATTATCGGTGTGGGGATACACGGCAGGTCCATTTCAAATGCTTTGGTCTGAGAAGCTACTGAGCCCTTCATGTCGTCGTGTCTGCATTGAACATGTGCTGAGCATAACCGCCAGGGGTGCGACTTCGGGGTTGCTGTGAAAGTACTTGAATAATTACTTTTGGTAATCAGTAGAGATTAAGAGACTACTCTGCCCACCTCAACTCAAGTCCTTCTGACAAGACCGTCAGACCGCCGATCCGCCGTCGTATTATGCGCTGCCGAAATAGATAAGGTTGCCGTCGGGGTCGTGTAGGTTGATTTGCACGACCGGGAAGCCCGGCACAGGATCAATGGTGTAGGCAACGCCGCGGTCATCGAGGCGCAACCGAATCCCGGCCATGTCCGTTGCACGAAAAGCAAAGCGCTCCAACGTGACATTCCCTGCTGCCTGAGGCGGGTCGGGCACCTCGACGAAGTGGATCACCGCCAGATCGTCCATGTAAAGCCAGGCGCTGTGAAAGGCGAAATTCGGGCACGGCCTGGTGTGAAAACCCAGAATGTCGCTATACTACTCGATCATTGCCGAGAGGTTGGCGGTGCGGATGTTGACGTGGTCGAAGGACTGAATAGGCATGAGCGTAAGCTTAGCGGCTTTTTGATCGCCGCTCCAGCAGGAAGGGTGCCGTTATACTAATTCGAACCAATCTAAGTTTGCTGCAGAATATTTGAACTCATGTGAGGCGATAGAGGACAATTGTTAGTGCCCCATGCGAATGTAGCGACCCAAAGAGACGCTAGCGTCATGGCGTATTTCAAAGACGCACGAACAACCGCTATTTCGGGTTAAACAACCGGCAACTAATCTACTCCGCAGCGGTCCGCTCCGAGCTCAAGGCAGACCTCTTTCAGTATTGCTGAAACGGCGAAAGGCCCAGATAATAGTATTACTGAATGGCTAGCATATCAGGGCTAAGCAGTATTACGCGACATCCTCAAGCTTGCGGGATGCCTGAACCGAGGCTCGAGCCTTCATCCGCTCGAAATGCGCCTGCACGTTCGCTGGGAGCGTCCAGCCTGCCACGTCAACAACCCAGTATTCATTATAATAGAGTGCCGCGTCCGCGATCGAGAAATCACCCATCAAGTATTCTTTGCCAGCTAATTGTTCGTCCACCACGTCAAGGGCTGCCAGCATAGCAGCTTTGCCACGCGTCCGCAGTTGGTCGTGCTCGGCCTCGTTGTCGGAATAGGCGTCGGGGCGACGCCATAAGCGCCAAGACAGCATATGAACGGTGCCGACGATGAAATCCATTGCCTCAATAGTACGCGCAACCCCTTCGGGATCAGCCGGCATCAGTTTTTTGTCCGGATTTGTCATCGCCAGCCACATCGCAATCGCCGCAAATTCGGTCAGAACACTCCCATCTTCGCGCACAAGGGCCGCTACTTTGCCTTTTGGGTTGAGAGCCTTGTATTCGGGTGTTTTCTGCTCGCCCTTAGAAAAATCCACAATCCTTAAATCATAAGGCATTCCAATCTCTTCCATCAGAACATGGATGCCTATTGAGCATGTTTTTTTCGCATAGCATAATGTAGTCATTACCGATCTCCCTAAGCCTGTTTGTGTGACGTTCCAACACCGCAGGCGACAATTTGAGACACCAATATTAGACTATACAAACGAAGACCATAGGAACCAACGGCGAACCTTGAATTTAGGACAGGGCCTGTTCCGGCTAATGGTTCGCAAAAGACTGCAAACTAGTCTCCTAAAATTGAGTTTAGTTCCAGGATAGCTTTGTCCGCAACTCGGTTACGGGCACCCCAGACCGCGCTGCGACTAAAACTAATGGCCGCTTTTGTGGTTGCATTGTGGCATGGCTCTCGGATCAACCAGAGCAATCAGTTTTCTACATGAGCGAAGGGTTTTGTTTTCCATCGCGGTAAGACAGGGCTATTCGGCGAGGGAGAGATGGCCCCTCGCCCAGCCTTCAAACAGCCGTTGTCCCACGCGCTGGATAGTTGTTGTCCATTGCAAATTGTACTTTCGACAGAAGAAATTCCACGTCGGGCCGCGACCACGGCATGTTGGAGATGTTGACCAGATAGAGCCGTCCGTCGGGGCGCACCCAGAAGAGGCCGGGCTCTGCGAATTGGTCATTTTCCGCCTCTTTGAAGGCAGTCGATAGGTACAGCCCCCAGTTTGCGACGTCTTGCGTCGTCATCCCGTAGGCTACATCAAGCTTTTCCATCCCCCAGTCGGTCTTGGCTTGGGTCGCGCGCTCTTCGGGATCCATAGATGCTGCGACGACCGTCACACCAGCCTCGGCCGCCATATCAACAAGCGCGTTCAGCTTACCCATGTAGGCTTTGCAGACCGGGCAATGCAGGCCGCGATAGACAACAATCATCGTGAAGTTCTTGGGGGTTTGATCCGCCAAGGTCCATGTGCCGCCACCCACTAATGATAAGGATAAAGCGGGCACGTGGGCGTCGGGTATTAATTTCTGAGACATAAGGTTTCCTAAGATTAAGTACGGTCAGTGTGCAGATTCAGTGAGCTGTCCAGTTTTCAGTGATTGTCATGCCTGCGGCACGGAAGACTTTGGCGACAGGAGAGTACTTTTCCAGCTCGTATTTAAGCGCGTCAACTTGCTCGGGCGTCCCGTCGGTTTTGACACTGATATTAAGGACCACATTGTCAAATGGCAATTCAATTTCTACTGGAAGCGTAGTCACCAGCCAATTGAAATCATGCTACATTTCGATGTTCATCTCATCATGGTTTATACCCATCTTCTTTCCAATCCTTTTGGAAATCACATTGGTCCAACCGATGAGAGCTGACATCATGGTTCAGGTCGGGTGGGGCAACAGATTTGTGCCGTCCCGCTAAAACGGTTCGTCGATGATGTGGTACACGTCGCGAATATGCACGTGGCTTCTGGAATGGGTTTGACCAACCCCCAACTACCGCGCTTTGACGGTTGTTTTTTGTTTAATCTTTCCCGCGTACTCACTCTACTAGATTGACCCTTATTTATTAATCGATAACTTAGTGTCTGAGACACGTAAAGGTCAGGGATGCGAATCTTTGCCCAAAATGGGGGTACACAATGAAGGCACCGGATTTCGACTACTTGAGACCGGCAACGTTGCAGGACGCCATCGCATTGCTTGAACAGTACGATGGGGACGCTATGCCATTAGCCGGCGGACAAAGCTTAATGCCGATGATGAACTTCCGCGTCGCTGTACCCAGCGCACTGGTTGATCTTGCTGACGTAGCAGAATTGACGGGCGTTTCATTGCAGGGTCATTCTTTGCGCATTGGCGCGATGACCAGCTATGCGACCCTGATACAAGATGCGACCGTCCAGTCGGCGGCCCCCCTGATTGGGATGGCCCTGCCCCACATCGCCCATGACGCAATTCGCAATCGAGGCACAATCGGCGGCTCACTGGCGCTAGCCGACCCCGCAGCAGAAATGCCCGCCGTTATGCTGGCGCTTGAGGCAACCATTGAAGTCGAAGGGCCCCAAGGGAAACGCAAGATCAAAGCGGATGAATTCTTTTCGGGCACTTATGAAACAGCTTTGGCGGAAAACGAGCTTATCATTTGTGTCCTGATTCCCGACGCAGGCACTAACCAGCGTTTTGGCTTTCATGAACTGACACAACGCCACGGAGACTATGCCCTTGCGGGCGTCGCTGTCGCGAAAATTGAAGAGACATTCCGGTGTGCATTCTTCGGTGTCGCTGACAGGGCCTTGCGCGTGCCTTCACTGGACGCGGCACTGAGCGCTGATGTCAATGTCGCGGGAGCACTTAAGCACTTATCCGAAATTGAATTTTCCGATGATACTAAGGCAACCGCCGCAACGCGGCAGCGCCTTGCGGGCGTCGCCCTGACCCGTGCCATTGAAGGGATGCCCGCATGAGCCGCTCAATCGACATCACCCTAACTGTAAACGGCGAGGCTGTTGCAGCGACAGTTCCATCCCGCCAGAACCTTGTGGATTTCTTGCGCGATACGTTGCAGCTGACGGGGAGCCATGTGGGTTGCGAACATGGCGTTTGCGGGGCCTGCACACTCATGGTGAATGGGCAAACCGTGCGTGGATGCCTGATGCTGGCCGCACAAGCCAATGGCACCGACGTGCAAACTGTTGAGGGCCTTGCCGATAGTGGCCGCAGCGCCGCTTTGCAGGCGGCCTTTACCAATCGCAACGCGCTTCAATGCGGCTTTTGCACCCCCGGAATGCTCGCGTCTGCACTTGGATATATCGATGCCGGTGGGGCGGCTGATCGCGCTGCAATTCGCGAACATATTTCTGGCAACTATTGCCGCTGCACCGGATATCAATCTATCGTCGATGCCATCTGCGACGTAATCGAGGAGGCCCGTAAATGACCGGTCCAGCCCACATCTTTGACAAACCTAACCGCTATATCGGCCAGCCTTCTCCGCGCGCGGATGCCAGCCGCCTGCTGCAAGGCCGCGGGCGTTTTGTCGATGACATTACCCTGCCCCGCATGGTGCATGCGGCCTTTGTCCGCTCGCCCCATGCGCATGCAAGAATTCTTTCGATCGATACCTCTGAAGCCCGTACTATGCCGGGTGTTGTGGCAATCTATGATGGTGCAGAGCTTGCCGAAAGCGTCACGCCTTATGTCGGTATCCTAACCCATCTAGTAGGCCTTCGGTCTGCCCCACAATATCCTTTGGCAGTGGATGTCGCACGCTGGCAAGGCGAACCAATTGTGATGGTGATTGCCACCACTCGTGCGCTTGCTGAGGATGCTGCGGAGCTTGTTATCGTTGATTACGAAGAGCTTCCTGCCGTGGTTGACACGCAAGCGGCCCTTGACGCAGATGCCACCGTTATCCATCCGGAATTTGGCAACAACCTTGCTTGGGAACGCGATGTTGTTGCGGGCGATATCGATGCCGCCTTTGCGGATCCAGCCGTTCAGATAGTAGAACGGGAGTTTGTTTTTGGCCGCCATACAGGTGTGACCTTGGAAACACGCGGTACTGTCTGCAATTTTGATCCTTCCGAAGATCAACTGACCGTGCATTATTCGGGTCAGGCCCCGCATATGATGCAAGTGATCTTTGCGACCCATCTTGGTCTGCTCGAGGAAAACGTGCGCGTTATTTCGAATGACGTTGGCGGGTCATTTGGGATTAAGATTCACACTTACGGCGACGAAATTGCGACAGCCGCGGCGGCCAAACTGCTGAAGCGACCTGTTAAATTCATTGCGGATCGCTTTGAAAGCTTCGTGACCGATATTCACGCGCGTGATCACATCGTAAGGGCCAAGATGGGCGTCACAAAAGAGGGCAAGATCGTTGGGATCGATTTTGACGACTTGACCGGCATCGGGCCGTTTTCGATGTATCCGCGCACCTCTGCGATCGAATGTAATCAAGTTTTGAATCTGACCGGCGCGCCCTATGCGCTTGAAAACTACCGTGCCAAGGGGCGCGTGGTGTTTCAGAACAAAACGTTAATGTGCCAGTACCGCGCCGTTGGTCACCCCATCGCAATGGCCGTTTGCGATGGGTTGGTCGAGGATGCAGCCCGTGCCATTGGCATGGACCCGGTCGCCTTACGTCAGCGAAATCTGATGACGGATGACAGCTATCCAAGGGCCTCGGCGACAGGCATGAAGCTGGATGACTTGAGCCATCACAAGTCACTGAACAAACTGACAGAGATTATGGACTATGACGGGTTGCGCGTAGACCAAGCTACAGCGCGCAAGGAGGGAATATATCGTGGGATCGGCTTTGTCTCAATGGTCGAGGTGACTAATCCGTCTCCTATGTTCTACGGGGTAGGTGGTGCCGCCATCGCTTCGCAAGATGGCGCGACTGTCCGTCTTGACGCGGGCGGCGCGCTGCATGTATCGTCGTCCATCACCGAACAGGGCCAAGGCACGAACGCAATCCTTGCGCAAATCGCGGCTGGCGTCTTTGGGGTGGACATTGAGCGAGTGAAAGTAACCACAGGCGATACCGCCACAACGCCATATGGTGGTGGCACATGGGCGTCGCGTGGGGCTGGAATTGGCGGCGAAGCTATGCTGCAGGCTGCCCAAGCGCTCAAAGACCAGGTGCTTGATGTTGCAGCAGTGATGCTGCAATCGAACGTTGACGATCTTGATATCGACCAAGGTGCTGTAACCGATCTTGATGGCACGGTACGCCTGCCCCTCGCCGATCTTGCGCGGACGGTTTATTATCGCGGGAATGAGTTGCCCTCTGACTTAAACCCCGAATTGATCGCAACGCGTCATTATCGCGTCACCGACTTTCCTTTTGTCTTCACCAACGGGGCCATGGCCGCACATGTCGAAGTGGACATCGCGACCGGCTTCGTCAAAATTCTGCATTTCTGGGCCGTTGAAGACTGCGGACGCGTGATCAATCCGCTCCTAGTTGATGAACAGATTCGGGGCGGCGTCGTTCAGGGCATAGGCGGTGCGCTATATGAAGAATGCCATTATTCGCCCGAAGGGCAGATGCTAAACGCCACAATGGCGGATTATATGGTACCGATGGCCGCCGAGATGCCTGACATTACCATTGCGCATATCGAAACCCCAACCAAGACATCGGTTCTTGGGGCAAAAGGTGCGGGCGAAGCCGGGACCGGTGGTGCGCCTGCTGCGCTCCTAAACGCCGTTAATGATGCTCTGTCCCCCTTGGGGGCAAGCATCTGGCAGATGCCAATGACGCCAGAGCGAGTTCTGAACGTAATTGATGAAGCAGCGCCTGCAGGCTAACGCAGATCCCAGTCGCGACATTTGCCATCGCTCGCTTGGCTGAAGACATGCGATGGACATCGCCGGACACACGTTCCTATTCATGGCGGTCGCTGCCTTCGCGGTCTTTTTTGTCGGTGTCGCGAAGGCTGGGTTTGGTGGCATGATCGGCTCGCTTGCCATGCCGCTTGTTGCTACCTTCTCTGATATAGCCACCGCCATCTCGGTTTTGTTTCCGACCTATTTCGTGATGGATGTGATCGTCGCTTGGATTTACCGCAAATCTGTTCCGTGGGGCCTGATGTGGCCCATGGCAGCCGCTGGCGTAGTAGGAGCGATCCTTGGGGCATTTGCCTTTCGGCTCATTGACCCGCCTTATCTTGCAATGTTCTTAGGGGCGATGTCCATGTTCATCGGTCTGCGCTTTTTCTGGCAGCAGCGTTTCCTCCCCGATATACCCAACGCTTCACAGGACCCGTCAGTGCGCAGATGGCCGCGCCTCATCGGGTTGAATGGCGCATCCGGGTTCACCAGATTCTTTCTGATGGGCGAGGCCCCGATCCAAGTCTTCCTTCTCCCCTTCAGGCTGGCCCCTCAAATTTATGTGTCCTTACTGGTTTGGTTCTTCTTCGTGGTGAACGCAGTCAAAGTACCGATCGTGATCGGCATGGGCATCGTCACGCTTGATTCCATCTGGATTTCTGCCTTGCTGCTGCCCGTCATGCCGTTCGGGATCTTTTTTGGGAAATACATCAACAGTCGGCTCCCAAAAGAGCCGTTCTATGTTGTCGTTCACGTCCTGCTGATCATCCTCGGGGTTTATCTTATGGCAAATGCGTCAACGCAAGCCTAAGCGTCCCTCAGAACTTCACTTGATCCCCACCTTTTAGCTTCAAAGTTTCGCGGGCCTCATCTGGCGTTGCTATTTCTAGCCCCATGCCCTCAATGATGCTGCGCACTTTAGTCACTTGCTGCGCATTGGAATCTGCCAATTTGCCGCGCCCGATCCAGATGCTGTCCTCAAGTCCCACGCGGACATTGCCGCCCATCGAGATAGCCTGTGTTGCTATGCGAAATTGGTTCGCGCCTGCCCCGAGAACCGACCACCGGTAGTCTATGCCAAAAAGGCGATCCGCTGTGCGCTTCATGTGCATCACGTCCTCAGCGTGCGTGCCTATACCGCCGAGTAAGCCAAAAACAGATTGCACAAAGAACGGTGGCTTGACCAAACCGCGTTCAGCAAAGTGTGCTAGGTTATAGAGGTGCGAGATGTCGTAGCATTCAAATTCGAACCGCGTGCCGTTGCCGTAACACGTCTCAAGAACGTATTCGATATCTTTGAAAGAGTTGCGAAAGACAAGATCGCGTGAGCCTTCAAGATGCTCGCGCTCCCAATCAAATTTGAACTCTTTGTATTTGCCAAGCAGAGGGAAGAACCCAAAGTTCATCGAGCCCATATTCAAGGATGCGACCTCTGGTTGCCATTGCGCAGCGGGCTTTGCGCGCTCTGCCACAGTCATGTAGGGTGAACCGCCTGTCGTGATGTTGACCACAGCATTGGTGGCCTGTTTGATCCGCGGCAGGAACTCGGCAAAAGCCTCGGGCGACTGATCAGGTTTCCCTGTTTCGGAATCGCGGGCATGAAGATGCAAGATGGCAGCCCCCGCCTCTGCGGCTTCAATCGCACTTTGCGCGACCTCATCAGGTGTGATCGGCAGATGGGGCGTCATCGATGGTGTGTGAATGGCACCAGTTATAGCACAGCTGATGATGACTCTGTCTGTTCTGTTCATGTCGTAGTTCCCCGATTCTTGATCACCCATAAAAAAGGGCGCGTCACAAATGCGACGCGCCCTTTTGTTAGAATTTTTGAAGTTTACTCAACGATATAAGTCACCGGCCAGTCGTGACCTGCAGCCGGCACAGCAGCTAGGTAGGCCTTCATGACCTCACTTCCCGGCATCCCGCGACCATCCGCTTCGGTGGCTTGAAGCTGTGGGAACCCTGTC
>JBLHTS010000093.1:0-12060 GCA_047627695.1 Yoonia sp.
ATGTGACGCCGGACCTACGGGTCCGCATGGACAAAAGCGATTTGGAGGAAGTGATCGGCAACCTTTTGGACAACGCCCTGAAATGGTCGCGCGGACGATTTGAAATGACGGCCCATCTGACGAGCGAACCTGCGATCTTGATCAGCATTGAAGATGATGGCGATGGTATTCCAGACGGTGACTTGGGCCCTGCGACCCGTGGTGGTCAGCGGCTCGATATCTCAAAGCCCGGCACTGGCTTGGGCTTGGCGATCGCGTCGGATCTGATCCATGCCTATGGCGGCACCATTCATCTGGCGCGTTCCAAAAAGCTGGGCGGTCTGGCGGCGCATGTCCGGCTGCCCGTCCCCGGCGGCCCAAAACTGGTTACGTCACAAAGCAGTCTAAGCGCTGCGCCCGAAAACCCCGCTTAGCGCGCGGCTGACAAGGCCGCTGACACTGGGTTTTTTGGCCGCCTTGAATGGCAGGGGGCGACAGACTTCGATGGCGGCGACACCGACCCGAGCGGTCAACGCACCGTTCACCACGCCTTCGCCAAAGCGGCGCGAAACCTTTGATAATAGGCCGCCGCCTGCAACTGAGCTGATCAGATCGTCACCTACAGCTACCGCACCCGTTGCCACCAAATGCGTTAGCACCGTGCGGGTCAGTCGCCAACTGCCCAGAGTGCCTGCACGCCCACCATAAATCTGCGCGATCCGCCGGATCATCCGCAAGTTTGCCGTTAAAGCAGTAAACAGATCAGCAAGGGCAAGCGGGACGATCGCAGTCACAGTGGCTACTTGACGTGCGGCTGCTTCGACTTCGCGCTGGGCGCGCGCGTCCAAAGGCACAAGAAGTGTCGTTTCAGCCAATATAAGTAATCCGTCCGCGTCCAAAATATCGTCCTGCTGCGCCTTGAGTTCGGCGCGACCCCAAGCGGTATCATCGCGTGAACCATAGAGCTGTTCCAACTGGTCAATCACTTTTCGCGCGTCGGCTAACTTGCCCGAGGCGTAGGCGTCTTTTGCGCTGTGCTGGATACGGTCCAGTTTGCGCAACCGTCCGAAGGCCGCCAATTCGCGCAAACAGATGATTGCCAGAACACCCACCAAAAGCATAAGCAATCCGGTTACAACGCCACCCAAGATAGGCGACCGCGCCAAAAGGGTATTCACATAGTCCCAAGCGGCCAGCGACACCACAAAACCCACGAGAGCAAAGGTCAGCGACCAGAACCACCGCGCTAACCGTGACGGGGGGCTGGACGCCAATGCAGCTACATGCTGCATTGCTGCCCCCTGCGGCGGATCGGACAGGTCTGGCACCAAGGGGGCCGTATCAGGTTGAGCGGCTTGCGTATCGTGAAGGTCGATCAGGACGGGGCCACGAGTCATAGGCGATCTCCGATAAGGAACTGCGCGGCTTTATCCAGCCTAATATGCGGCGGCCCATCTCCGGGGCGGCGGGTCAGGACTGCAGGTGCGAAATTCATAATGCCATAGTCGGCGTCCAGCCAAGTATCTGATCCTGCCCGCGCAGGCGCAAGCAGATGCGCCGGATCATCGGGCAATGCGCCGGGGCAAAATGCAGCCTGCTTGCCAGTTTCCAATAATCGCCCACGCACGACGTTGAGTTTGGTGCCCTCATGCATGATGGTGTCTTCCACGGTTGTGCGCAGTGCCGCAATCGACATAGCGGCGGTTTTTGCCCCTGCAAAGTCGGCGCGGTCCTGCGCCTCGCGTAGCAGTGCTTTGGTGATGGCGGTCAGTTGCGGATGCTGGCTGTGGTGCAGGTGGTCGATCTTGGTGGCTGCAAACAGGATCTTTTCCACGCGGCGGCCATTGAATATCCGTGCCAGAAAATCGTTCTTGCCCGGCCTGAATGCGCCAAGGATGCGCGCCATTGCGCTTCGCAAATCATCCAAAGCCGCTGGGCCTGCATGGATCGCGCCCAGCACATCGACCAGCACGATCTGACGGTCGATCTTGGCAAAGTGATCCCTAAAGAAAGGTCGGATGACATTGTGCTTGTAGCTCTCAAAGCGTCGTTCAAATTCGCGGCCCAGTGACCCGCGCGGATATTTCCCGTCGGACAAGGGCGCGAATGTCAGCACGGGTGATCCGGCCAGATCGCCGGGCAACAGGAACCGACCCGGCGAGCAGTCAGAAAACCCAGCCGCGCGGCTTTCTTGCAGGTGCGCGGTGAAGAGGGTGGCAAGGTCTTGGGCTTGAGGCTCTTCCAGTCCTACAGTCGGATCAAGATCCGCGACACGTGCCGCATAGGCATCCCCTCCGGGCCTGCCGTGGGCGCGTTCCAAGGCGGCGTGGGACCATTCGGCAAAGCTTTGGTCCAGCAGGCCAAGGTCCAACAACCATTCGCCGGGGTAGTCGACAATATCGATATGGACAGTGCGCGGCCCTGACAACCCTGACAGCAAACCGTGCGGCTGCACCCGCAGCGACAGGCGTAATTCGCTGATCTGGCGGGTGCCGCCGGGCCAACTGGGTGTTGGAGCGGTCAATTGGGCCAGATAGGCTTCGTAGTTGAACCGTGGAACGGTGTCGTCGGGTTGCGGTTGCAGGAAAGCGGTTTGGATTGCGCCGTTTGCTGCGGCCTCTAGCTGGGGCATGCGCCCGCGGTCCATCAAGTTCGCCACCAGCGACGTGATAAAGACGGTTTTTCCGGCCCTCGACAGGCCTGTCACACCCAACCGGATCACGGGTTCTGAGAACGGCGCGGTCAAAACATCGCTCACGCCCCCCGCGGTGCGTAGGATTTGATTGACGATTGCGGCGATAACCAATGGGATGCCCTTTCGAAGCTTGAGTGGAAGATAGGTATGCGCGGCACTGATGTGTAGGGATTGATTTCGCGCGTTCCTCCGCCTAATCGGGGGCATGCCTCGATTTGCCCTTCATATTGAGTATCACGGTGCCCCTTTTTCAGGATGGCAGCGGCAACCCGACCGCCCCTCCGTGCAAGGCGCGATCGAGGCGGCGTTGGCGAAGGTCGAACCGCGCGAACACATGATTGCCGCAGCAGGACGTACCGACGCAGGCGTTCATGCGATAGGGCAGGTTGCCCATTGCGATCTAGAGCGTGATTGGGAACCGTTTCGTCTTTCAGAGGCGATCAATTTTCACCTGAAACCCAATCCAATTGCCATTGTGGCTTGCGCGCGCGTTGACGACGATTGGCATGCCCGTTTTGGCGCGCTCGAGCGGCAGTACCTGTTTCGCGTGATCGCCCGTCGCCCACCGTTGACGTTCGAGGCGGGTCAATATTGGCAAGTGAAGAGACAGTTGGACGTCGCAGCAATGCAGGCCGCGGCCAACCGTTTGCTTGGCAAACATGATTTCACAACCTTCCGGTCAACGATTTGTCAGGCAAAAAGCCCAGTGAAAACGCTGGACACTTTGTGGATCAAAGAAATTCCTCGCGCGGTTGGTACGGAATACCAGTTTCACTTCCGTGCACGCTCATTCTTGCACAACCAAGTGCGCAGTTTTGTCGGCACGCTAGAGCGTGTGGGCGCGGGATCATGGACGCCTGATGATGTGAGCGCTGCATTGGCTGCCAAAGATCGCGCAGCTTGCGGTCCGGTCAGCCCGCCACATGGTCTATATTTGGCGGCGGTGCGCTATCCTGAAGACCCGTTCAAGCAAGATTAGTCGTTGTCAGTCAGGCCTGCCCCTGCGCCAGCAAGTCGTGACGCCTCGGTTTCTGGCACATAGGTTTTGGCGGCGTAGTCGCCCCAGATGGCCCAATCGGCGGCAGGGATTTTCACCGGTTTACATTGAAGCCCCAAAACTGATGTGTCGCTACGGGTCAAAACGCGTCCATCCCATCGCAACGCAACACCGCTTTCGGCCAAGAACGCGCTGACCAGCGGGGCGTGATTCAGTTCGGCCAGTACGGCGGTGTCATATCCCATCGCAAAAGCATCCCGAATAATGGGGCCGACCAAGGCCGCATGCCCGGACGCGACTGTGACGGCGTCGCTTTTCCAGCATATATCGACGATTGCGGGGATTTCGTTCAGTGCTGCTGTCACAGCGCTGATGTCACCGCCGGTGCCAGCCATGTAGACCGCGACGCGGCCCAGATCTTCGGCCTGCCCCAACGCAATACCTGCGCCGCGAGCAGCTTTTTGCACCATGCCGCCGACTTCGTTCAGGGCCAGCATCAGATTGACGCGACCGGTAGCCACCAGTCGTCTGCGTTGTCTAGTTCATCAAACAAAGGTGCACCTTGGGCAAGCGTGATCCGTGTCCAGCGGTCGGATTTCGGATCGAACTTGGCGGCACCGAAATACGACAGCTTACAGCGCAAAAGATCAATAGGCAGGCAGTCGTGACTTATCAGATTGTCCCTGATTTCTGCATAGGCATGCCGTCCCAATGTCTGGACACGGCGGGCTGCTGCGCGGTGTTGCGGGTGATCAACAAGGAAACGGCCAACGGGTGTTTCGTCGTCAGGGACATCTTGCGCCAAGGCTTTGACCTGCCGCGCAATATCAAGCGGAGATTCGCGGTCTGCACCGTCCTCGATATGGCGAATACCCAAGCGAGGTTCGAGCTTTTCCTCGGACACATACCAGAACTGCGCACATTCGCGCGCGTCGCCGTAGTCGATCGCGCGGGCCCAATCCCAATCTTTATCGATCAACGCTTTGAATTCGGTGCAAGGCATTGACGGGTCTAGCGTCGGGCTGAAGGGCGTGGCCATACAGGCGGTCAATCCGTCGATCAAGTCACCGAACGGTTCCAACATCAAGGCTGCGATCAGTTCTTGTGTGTCGATAGACCATTGGGCGCTTTGGCTCAGGATCGTGTGAACGGGTTGCCGTGCGGTCATGGCGTCAGGGGTCAATGTCGCCGCGAAAGCGGGCCACTCTTGTCGCATGACAGCGATACGCTCGGCCGCAATCGGATCGGGTACGTTCCATTCGGCCAAATGCTGCGCAGCACGTGTGACCAATTCGTAAATTCGGTTGATTTGTTCGGCGTCCAGGCCTGGCACTGCACGCACGCGCGCAATTGCTGTTTCACGCACTTGCATCCAAGCATCCAGTAATAACGGGTGGTTCACCAAGAACGGGGCCATGCCCAGACCGGTTGAATTGCCGATGCCCAGGTGTCGTTTTGCGTCGCGGGACAGTTTCGCGCCGCCCACATGTTCCGCCAGATCATGAGTGAAGCCACGGATCAGCCACACGGTCAGCATTTCCGCCATGAAAGGACCATCCATGCCGGGGCGGTCGGCGATGTGACCGCGATCCGCAATGCCGAATTTGCCGTTGCCATAGACAGCGGTGGTCCGCATCAAATAGCCGGTTTCGCGGATTTTGTCGGGATCTGGTTGTTTCCCGCTGCGTAACGCCGTGGTCACGTGATCGAACAGGCGCACAGATTTGTTGGCACGGCTTAGCACCAGATCGCGGGCGGTGAAACGGGCTGCTTCCTGCAATGGCGCGGTGGCGACAATGCGGTCGATCTCATTGGCGGTCGGGATACCGTCGTATAGCACATAAGCCGTGTCCCAAGCGGTCGCGATCACGCGATCTGTGCGCAGCTCTGGCGGTAAATTGGTGGAAACCGCAACCAAAGTGTAATCGTATCCGCCGAAATTCAGGGCGTAGGTCGCATGGCCAAACCCATCGGCGTTCATTTCCCAAACGGGGCGCGTGACTTTGACGTCTTCGGCGGCCAAAGCGCGCATCAACGTCCGCAGGAATGACAATCGGTTGGGGAACGATGCACCCATCCGCCGTAACCGCATCACGGTAGCAGGAGGGCGCATCGGCATTTGAGCAGGCGTGACAAAATCCTTCATCGCATTATTCTACCCATAACCGGCGAGCGAAAATAGCCGGAAAATACTGATTGTGGCAATGTGAATGGTCATTCTATAGTTGGATGGATAAAAAGATAAAATGAGTGAGACGGTCATCAATTGCCTTTGTAAAATAGAGAATTTTCCTATTAAATTCATGCATTTGGCGGCCGTCATTGCATTTGCGGCGTCAGGTGCGGCGGCACAAGACGTGCGCCTTGTCTCTGATGCGGCGCGCAGTGTCTTATCCGAGGCATCTTTGCTGCGCGATCTGGATGAAACTGCTGCCCCCCAAGATTACATTGCTGCCGCGCGTGCTGACTATCGCCGCTTGCTGACCGCACTTTACGCCCATGGATATTATGGCGGGCAGATTTCAATAACAGTGGATGGGGTTGAGGCGGCGAATATCGCACCTCTTGCTGCACCCAGCGTGATTAACGAGGTTGTGATTACAGTCACACCTGGCCCGCTTTTTAAGTTTGGTGATGTCAGCATCGCGCCTCTGCCTCCACAAACTACAATTGCAGAAGACCTTGGCCCGCGCCGCAACGCCGAGTCTGGTAGTATTGGCGGGGCGGTCAATGCGTCGATCATAAGCTGGCGGGAACTGGGCTATGCCAAGGCAGAGGTCTCGAACCAATCTATCATTGCGCGCCATGAAATAGCGAAATTGGACGTGGATGTTGCCCTTGATATTGGACCGCGATTGACGTTCGGCGCGTTGCAAGTCTCCGGTCCCAGGATCGTGACGGATGAGCGCGTGCGCGAGATTGCAGGCCTGCCTGTGGGCGAAGTTTATTCGCCTGCAGCCGTTACAACTGCTGAACGCCGTTTGCGGCGCACAGGGACTTTTGAAAGTGTTTCGCTGACCGAAAGCGATACCGTCGGTCCTAACGATACATTGGATATCAATGCGCAACTCTCTGATGCAAAGCTGCGCCGCCTTGGGTTCGGTGTAGAACTGTCGAGCATCGAAGGTCTGACCCTTTCGACATTTTGGCTGCACCGGAATTTTCTGGGTGGCGCTGAACGGTTTCGCGCGGATGTCGAGGTGGCGGGCATTTCAGGCGAAACCGGCGGCATCGACTACAGCATCGGCGCAAATCTGACCCGTCCTGCGACATTTGGGCCGGACACAGAGTACTTTATCTCCGGCCAAATCTCGCGCGAGGATGAGCCAGAATTCTTGCTGGATAAGATCGCGGTCGAAACCGGATTTTCGCGCATCCTAAGTGATGATCTGACCGTTCGTGCAGGTGTCGGTCTGCTGCGCGCGCGTGAAGTTACCGATCTGGACACCCGTGCCTATACACTTTTGACACTGCCGCTGGACGCCAATTTGGATCGCCGTGATGAGCCGAAGGATGCTCGAAATGGATATTTCCTAGATCTGAATACGACGCCATTTATCAGTATTGATGGTGATATTGCGGGTGCGCGTCTTTTTGGCGATGCGCGCGGGTTCTTGAAGGTGGGTGAAGCTGAAAAACTGACTTTCGCAGCGCGAGGGCAAGTCGGCAGCGTGCTGGGTGCTTCGGTGACCCAAGCGCCCGCGGACTATCTGTTTTATTCTGGCGGCGGCGGGACAGTGCGGGGACAGCCATATCAATCGCTAGGGCTTGATATCGTTCAAGGCATGGAGACAGTGACCACGGGCGGCACGTCATTCGCCGGTGCGCAACTCGAAGCGCGGTATCTGATCCGCGAAAAGATCTCGCTGGTTGGTTTTTATGATTTTGGCCATGTGGGTGGAACTGCCACCCCCGGCGAAGGTGGTGACTGGCATGCCGGTGCCGGTATAGGTGTCCGCTACGATACTGGGATTGGCCCTATTCGGCTTGATCTTGGCACACAAGCCAGCGGTGATGACGCGGGCTCGGCTTTGCAGGTATATATTGGTATCGGGCAGGCGTTTTGATGCGGTTTTTTTTGATCATATGCGCCTTGGTTTTGGGCCCGTTTACAGTGGTGGCCCAAACCCAAGAGGATGAAGACAAAGGCTATCTTACCAATCTGATCGAAGAGAACTTGTCAGGCGACAGTCGCACTGTGACGATCGTGGGCTTTGCGGGTGCGCTTAGTTCGCAAGCCACGATAGAGAGGCTCACTGTTGCCGACACAGACGGTGTTTGGCTAACGCTTGAGGATATCGTGCTAAGCTGGAACCGTCGTGCGCTGTTGCGCGGGGCGATTGACGTTCAGGAATTAAGTGCTGCGCGCATCATCGTTGACCGCGCGCCTTTGTCCGAAGGCACCGGCCCCGAACCCGAAGCACAGCCGTTTTCCTTGCCGGAATTGCCTGTCAGCATTTCATTGGGTCAGCTTGATATCGCGCAGATTGAATTGGGCGCAGTTTTCTTGGGCGAACCTATCTCGGTATCCTTGACCGGTGATGCGCAGCTTGGTGATGGTGAAGGGTCGGCGAATATTGTTGCCACCCGTTTGGGCGCAAAGACAGGCCTGTTTGAGATTAATGGCAGCTACGCCAATGCAACCCGTGTGCTTGATCTTCTCTTGAAGCTGGAAGAAGGCCCCGATGGCATTGCTGCACGGGTTCTTGATTTGCCCGGAAGCCCTTCGGTTGCGCTCGAGATTGCAGGCGCAGCGCCCTTGGATGATTACGCCGCGACGTTGGCCGTTGCGACGGATGGTCAGGATCGCTTGAGCGGTACATTTGCGCTTGCACGTGAAGCGGATGCGCAACGGATCTCATTGGAGATCGCAGGCGACATCTCGCCCTTGTTTGCGCCCGATTACCAAAGTTTCTTTGGCGATGATGTCAGCCTCAACGCGGAAATAATCCGGTCAGATGACGGCCGGACAGAAGTGCCGAATTTGGCATTGGATGCGGGCCGAGTGGCGCTGGATGGCCGTTTGGCCCTTGATAGCCAAGGCTGGCCCATGCTGATTGACCTGCGCGGCGGGATCACACCTTTGGGTCAAGAACCCGTTCTGCTGCCCTTGTCAGGCCTAAAGACATTTGTGGATGGCATGGACCTTGTCGTCGGGTTTGATGCCTCTGTCGGCGATGATTGGCGGGCCGATATAGCCGTGCAAGGCTTCACCCGTCCGGGCCTGATGATTGACGCGCTGACGCTGGAAGGTGGCGGTTTGTTGCGGGCCGGTGCTGGTGCCCAAACGGGGGCGCTGAGCGCACAGTTGAATTATGCGGCCTCTGGTTTGCAACTGGATGATGCGGGTGCAGCGCGCGCTTTTGGCGATACGATCGGCGGTGAACTTGTCGCCTCGCGGCTTGAGGGTGGTGTGACCAATATCGCGCAACTGACACTGATCGGCGCAGGGCTTGATGCCCGCCTTGAAGGGACAATTGCCGGGCCGGATGCGGGGTTCAAAACAGATGCGGTTCTGGATGCACAGATTGCAGGGTTGGGACGGTTTTCGACATTGATCGGGCAGGATATTGGCGGCGGCGCAAGTCTGAATGTGCACGCACTGCTGACCCCGATAAATGGCTTGTTCGATATTCGGATATCGGGTGAAACGGATAATCTGTCCGTTGGTATCCCAGAGACCGATCGCGTCTTGGCGGGCAGCGGAACGATAACCGCCCAAGCGGTACGCGACACCCAAGGCACGCGACTGGAAAGACTGACCGTGCAGACGGATGCGGCACGGGTCGGCGCATCGGCGAATTTGACCAACACAGGTGCGGATGCCCGCATGAATGCGCGATTGGCAGATGTGGGTTTGGTGTTAGAGGGGCTTTCTGGGCCCGTCACCGTCAGCGGCGATGTGGTGCAGCGCGAAAATGGCGCGATAGATTTCGCACTTGAAGGTAAGGGTCCTGCCGCTGAATTCAAAACCGAAGGGACGGTAAACCCGACCGAGCTTGGTCAAACGGTCAACGCCAATCTGTCCACCCAAGTCAGCGATCTTCGCCGCTATGCGACCCTAGCCGGGCGCCCGTTGTCCGGATCGATCGCGTTGGACGGCGATGGTGTCCTACTTACCGATGGATCACGGTTTAGCGTGACGATAGACGGCCAGACCCAAGACATCGTGACAGGGATTGAACGCCTTGATCCGTTGCTTGCGGGTGCAGGTACTATCGCGGGAAGTTTTGCGCGTACGGGCGTCGAAAGTGTGCAGCTCAGCGACCTCAACCTGCGCACGCCTGCGATGTCTTTGATCGGGGATGCAGCGCTGACGCTTGATGGATCAAATCAGGCTGATTTTGCATTCCGGCTAAACGACGCCGGTTTGGTGGACCCCAGCTTGTCTGGCCCAATTACGCTAAGCATCGCAGCGCAACCTGCGCCAGATGACGCCACCGCCACGCAAATTCAAATTTTGAGTGCAGGGGCTGAAGTTGCGGTCGATGCGATCATAGGTTCTGTAGCGCAAGACCGTGAAATCTCGGGCGAGGTTGCTGCAATCGTGGAAAGTCTTGCGGTCTTTGCGCCGTTGGTCGGGCAGTCGCTAGGCGGCAAGATCAATCTGATGGCCTCTGGCAGTATCCTGCCGGACCTTTCGCGCTTTGAAACACAGTTGAATTTGCGCAGTGACGATTTGCGGATTGGCAACGCGACCGTTGACCCGCTTTTGGCTGGGACTGGCCTGATCAATGCGACCATCGCACTGCAAGATGGCGTATTGGGCGTGCGCACTTTGGAAGTCTCTACCCGTGAAATATCGATTGTTGGTGCGCTGAATGGTGCCGCTGGTTTCGGGCAAGGCCGGTTTAACGCCAGTTTGCGCGACGTCGGTGTGCTGACTGACCAGATCAGCGGGGCGATCCGTGCGACGGGTGCAGCCTCGCTGGATGAAGATGGCAACTGGGGGATTGACGCTACGGGCAATGGGCCGGGCGGCCTTGGGGCCACGATTGTCGGGCAAATTGGTCAGGACGGAAATTTGGCTATTGATGTGGATGGCAGTGCACCTTTGGCGCTGGCGAATGCCGCACTTGAACCGCGCCGCCTAAGCGGCCTTGCGAATTTTGATCTGAATGTGAACGGTCCGCCTGCGCTGTCGTCACTTGGTGGGCAAGTAACTTTTTCTGACGGACGGCTTGCCGCGCCGAATTTGGGACAGGCTTTGACGGATATTGGCGGCCAAGTTGCATTGCGCAGTGGAACCGCCCAAATCAATCTGACAACCCGTGTTGAGGGCGGCGGCGGGATCACCATTAGCGGCCCCTTGGCGCTGACTGCCCCGAACCAAGCGGATATTACGGTCGCGCTTAGCAGTGTGGTTTTGCAAGACCCTGAACTTTACCGAACCGAAGTGTCCGGGGCGATTACGCTGAACGGGCCATTGCAGGGCGGCGCGCGCATTGTGGGTCGGCTTGAGCTTGGACAGACCGATGTGCAGGTACCTTCTTCGTCGATAAGTAGTCTGGGCGCGTTGCCTGACGTGACCCACGTGAATCCGCCTGCAGAAGTACGCCAAACGCTTGCGCGTGCAGGGCTGTTGTCCGACGGCAGCGAGCCCAGCAGTGGCGGAGGTGGCGGACGGGCCTTTCCATTGGATATCGTGATCAATGCCCCGTCCCGTATTTTCATCCGTGGCCGTGGCTTGGATGCCGAATTGGGCGGTAGTTTGACGATTGGCGGCACCTCTGCCGATGTGATCCCTGTCGGGCGGTTTTCACTGGTCCGCGGTCGCATCGACATTTTGCAGCAACGCTTTGAGTTGACCGAAGGCATTGCAAGCCTTCAGGGCGATTTTGAGCCCTTCATCCGCCTTGTGGCTACAACTGAAACCGACAACGGCACGGTCATCAGCATCGTGGTCGAAGGGCCTGCTGGTAGCCCAGAAGTGAGCTTTGTCTCGGTCCCCGAATTGCCGCAGGATGAAGTCGTGTCGCAGCTGATTTTTGGCCGCGATCTGCAAAGCATCAGCCCATTGCAGGCGGTGCAGCTGGCCTCGGCGATCAGTACTTTGGCAGGGCGTGGTGGTGGCGCTTTGGACCGCTTGCGCGAAAATTTTGGGCTGGATGATTTTGACGTCACAACAGACGACGAAGGCAACGCGGCAGTGAGTGCGGGCAAGTACCTGTCAGAAAACATCTATACCGATGTGACAATCACCAGTCAGGGCGACACAGAGATCAATCTTAACCTAGATGTCTCTGATACGATCACAGCTAAGGGAAGTGTAAACCAAGACGGCGAAACCGGCGTTGGTTTGTTCTACGAGCGGGACTACTAGACCAGATGACCGATCCGCGTGCGTTCATGACTGCCCAGAATAATGCGGATTGGTATGCGATGATGT
>JBLHTS010000094.1:0-11941 GCA_047627695.1 Yoonia sp.
GCTCGGTAATACCATTGTCAGCAAGAAATGTGCCGCTGTCAAAAATAACATCGCCTGCATCAAGGCCATTCAGGAAATCCAGATTTGCCTGATCGGTATTGACCGCATACGTCCACTGGCTGCCTGTGGCATTCACGGAAAAACCGCCATATACGCTGCCCTTTCCAGTCTTACTGGCAAACGAGGGATCATTACCAGCTGTATCTGAGATTCTAATATCGCCACTGACCCTCGCGGTATCCTCGTTAATGACTGCCGTGACATCACCGCTCAAGATGATTGTAGGATTGGTTTCCACAAAAGGGACGTCATCCGGCAAGGCTGCAAAGTCGATCTTGCCATCGCTGTCACTGTCAGCTGCGTCCAAGGCTGTGAAATTTGCGGTGCCGCCCAGCACGGTGAATGACGCTGTTGGGGTGCCGTCCGGGTAGGTCGCGAGAATGCCAATATCGCCAATTGCACCACTAGGATCGCTGTTTACATCGCCAAGTGCCGCAATGCTGACCGACGAAGGCGTGTCTTCAAACAAGCCGATTAATTGCACGCCGTTGACGCCATCCAGCATTTTGACATCAACCGTTCCGTCGGTTCCGACTGCCGCACCGCCACAGACGATAAAAACATCGCCTGTGGTCGACACGATCCCAAGATCGCCAATTCCGTCACCCGACACATCGCCCAGCATTTCAACCGACGCGACCTTAACCCCACTGATTGCAAAGCCGTTTGAACCATTGATATCCGCAATTGCTGGGGGGGATTCATCACTACCGAATACGACATAAGTTGTGCCCGCTGGATCGGACAAAGGTGCGCCAATAATGATGTCATCAAACGTGTCGCCGTTGATATCCTGACCTGCGCCAACAGCACGACCTAGCTCATCACCGTCACTCAATCCAACAAAAGCCGCTGTGCGGTAATCTGTTGTTGTCGCAATAGACTGCGCTGCCGGAGGTTCCACAGGCACCGTTGTTGTGCCGTAGACAATGTAAGCGGCTCCCGCTTCACTACCGCCAATGTCGTTGTCAAAGCCAGGCGCGCCTATCAACAGATCATTGGCGCCATCGCCGTCAAAATCAAAACCGCCTGCAATTGACGTTCCTGCCAGATCGTCTTGGTTGAACCCGTTGATTACAAATCCATTAGTGCCGACTAGAGTACCAACATCAAGTGTGGTTCCTGCAAGTTTGTCATTTCCATAAATAACATAGACTGCGCCGGCACCAAAATTTGCGTCGGGTGCGCCAATGGCAAAATCACCGATACCGTCACCGTTGAAATCGCCCAGACCCGCAAGTGACATACCGTCCGCCGCAATTGGGAGGCCCGTCACAGTAAACTCGACAGAGGTCTCGCCCGCGAACACAACCGATACTTCGCCTGACGAACGTGCGCCGATCAACAGCGCATCTTTACCATCGTTTAATAGGTTTTCGGCTTTAGCTACGACATAGCCAAACTCATCCCCATGTGCGGGGCCAGTCAGTGTAAAGCCCGCCGTTGACGTCAAGGCAGCCAGATCAACACTGGCGTCAAAGCCACCTGCATCGCCGTACACAACTGTGACGTCGCCACCTGCAAACACCGCGTCGTCGCGCCCGTCATCATTCAGATCAAGCCCAACGATAGATTCGCCGGCAGTGCTTAGTGTGCCGCCGTTGGTTGTTTCAAAGAAACCATTCGCCATAGTTGTCCTCATCTTAAGCGGGTCGAAGCAATCCGACAGCTAGATGATACGTTAAAACAATAGAAAAAGCTTGGTCTAAATGCAAGATTTTTAACGAATTTCGCAAAGAGTACTTCTTTTGGCCACATTTTCCTTAGCCGGCTTCGAACATGACTTCGCAATCTAAACCTGTTGGCAACGCACCATCAGAGTTTTGCAACGCCAAACGTACACCGAACGTATCGCTTGCAGCGTCAAAAACGCGGTCAATCGCGATGATTTCTGCCTCGTATTCACCACCCACGGGCTCTGCTGGAAACACTATGCCGACGCCACCTTTGGACAGAGTGGCGTATAGTTCAGTCGGAAGAAATACTTCGACATGGATAGGGTTGATTTGGGCCAACTGCGCGACGGGGGCTTGGCTAAAGACGTATTCACCCGGGCTCATCATGCGCGTAATTACGATACCGTCGATCGGGCTGATAATGTTGCGTTGATCTAGCTGTGCTTCTACGCGGGCTTGTTCAAGGGAGGCCAACCGCTGGTCAATCTCGGCTTGCTGCAACTGCAACTCTGCCTCACTGGCGCGCGACCGCAAGGTCTGCACAACTGCATCTGCGATCAGATTGCGGTTCAGCAATTCTTCGGCACGATTGACCTCGGATTGGGCTAATTCCAAACGGTTTTGTGCGATATCAACCGTTGATCCGCTTTGCGCCAATTCGCGGGCGTATTCGAGGGCGGCCTCTTGGACGCGCCCATCTAGCCGCGCAATCAATTGGCCTTTGGCGATATCATCGCCACGGGTGACGAATGCTTCTTTCAGCAAACCATCCACAGCTGATCCAACTTCAATCACCAGTGATGGATCCATGATGCAATCATGCCGTTCTTGGGCAGCAGCAGAGGTGGCAAGGCAAACGCAAAGAGCAGCTAATCGCATGTGTTTCTTCCTTATTCAGTACGCCCACTAAAGGCCAATAGGTCCTCAAGCGCGTCATCAGTTTTTAAAAGGTTGCGGCGCAAAGACGAGTTTTTCCGCTCTGTCGCCTTTTGGGCAATCCGCATCAGGCGGTGACCAATGAACGTCGGCACCCTGCCCCGCCTAAGGCCAAAAAAGCGCTGCAAGAACAACAAGCGCTCGCCATAAAAGACGCGGATTAAATCATCATCGAGTGACGTTACTGTCAGCGTGCTACCCGGATCGCCTTGGCGTCCGCAACGGCCAAAAAGCTGGCGGTCGATGCGTGCGCTGTCGTGCATTTCGGTCATAATCACCATCAGCCCGCCTTTGTCAGCGACACCCGCACTCAGTGAAATATCAGTCCCGCGCCCAGCCATGTTAGTGGCAACAGTCACAGCAGCCGGCTGTCCGGCTTGCGCCACGATATCGGCCTCAGCATCGTTTTGGCGGGCGTTCAACACGCGGTGCGCGACGCCAACCAGTGTCAAACGCTCCGCCAGATCTTCGCTTGCAGCTACGGACCGCGTGCCGATCAGAACCGGTCGTCCTTTGGCGGTTTGCTTGCGGATTTCCACCACGACCGCATCCCATTTCTGGTCAGTTCTCGCATAGACTCGGTGCCCTAAATGCCGCCGCTTGGAGCGTTTGTTATTAGGCACTCGCCTCGTTTTCAGCCTGTAAACCGCGCGCAATTCCGCGGCGATTTCATTTGCCGTTCCGGTCATTCCCGATAGGCGCATATAGCGGCGGAAAAAGCGTTGGTATGATATACGGATCAGCGTTTCTTGCTTGCCGGTCAGTTCAACGCCTTCTTTGAGTTCGATCATCTGGTGTAAGCCGCGTTCCCACGACCTATCAGACATGATGCGACCGGTGTATTCGTCCACAATCTGCACCTGTTCATCTTGCACGATGTAGTGCTTGTCTTTTTTATACAGATAGAGCGCGGAGAGTGATTGCTGCACCAGTTCTTCGCGGTGGACATCGGTTGCCCAAACGCCGCCCCAGCGGCTGGACAGACGCGCGATATGCGCTTTGCCCAGATCAGTCAGTTTGATTTTCCAGTTCGTTTCATCGACCGAAAAATCACGCGGCCCGATCATGGCCTGCCCGATGGTAACCGCACGCGCAAAGGTCTGTTCCATCTCGGATACGTCGCCTGGTTGCGTAATAATTAGCGGCGTGCGTGCCTCGTCGACCA
Organism: Yoonia sp.; assembly: GCA_047627695.1. Taxonomy (GTDB): domain Bacteria; phylum Pseudomonadota; class Alphaproteobacteria; order Rhodobacterales; family Rhodobacteraceae; genus Yoonia. The sequence goes on from JBLHTS010000094.1 coordinate 3,838, forward strand.
GCACGGAATCTGCCTCGTCGACTATAGCAAAACACAGGCCGCGCATCATGACGCGCAATTTATGCGGATCTTTGTGGATCAACCCGTCAATTGCCATGTGCAATGGCCGCGTTTCCTGTTCAAGGATCAACCGATCCTTAAGGTAGTCAAAAGCCAACTGTTTATTGGTGCAGTAGGTGATGTCGCAAGCATAGGCGACCCGGCGTTGGTCGGCCTCCATACCTTCCAAAATTACCCCGACGGACAAACCAAGACCGTCATAAAGTGGTGTCATCCATTCGGCATCGCGCGCAGCCAAAAAGTCATTCACGGTGACAACATGCACTGGCACCCCCGCCAACGCCATCGCAGCAGCGGGCAAAGTGGCTGTCAGGGTTTTGCCCTCACCGGTGTCCATTTCAGCGATCTGACCTTGCATGATCGTGCGGCCACCGATTAGCTGTACATCGAAATGGCGCATTTTCAATTGCGCTTCGGCCACGACGCGGATCAGCGCAAATGCCTTGATCGTATCGGTATTACTTAATCCGCGAGCGCGCAAATGTTGGGTCAGATCCTCGCGCATTTCACGCAATTGGCAGGTGTCCATTGTGCGAATCCGCTTTTCAGCGCGGCCCACGCGGCGCACAAATGTTTGATCTGACAGGGGCATATTGGGAAGCCAAGTGCCTATTTTTGCCGTCACGCCATTAAAAAACTGGTCCAACGGTTTGACGCGCTCGTCCGCCCTTTCAGGGTAAAACCCGGCTACAAGGCCTGGACGGAAAAGTTGCAATCTAGACATTGTAAAGCCGCAAGAACAACTGGCGAAACGCGCGGTACATCTGAAAACCAAGCGGGAGTGTGCCGTGATCGAACCGCACCCAAACACGTTTTCCAAGTAGGAAACCAGTATCTGCGTCGTCCATTTCCAACTCGAATTCGAACACCCGTTCGAGCGTCTGCGTACCTTGCGGGTCGCTAGGATCAACCCCGATATGGCCACCCCCCGAAATACCAAGAGCAGGCGATGCCAATTGCATTACGCCACCTGGGATTTCACGGACAATACGCGCTTTAAGTTGTTCGCCGCGCCAATCGGCAATCATCACATCGACGCCTTCCGTATGATTGCGGACCAGATCGATCCGGTCTTGGTCAATCGCCACCCGCAACGACAGCGCGTCACCACGATCCACAACATAGCCGATGATAGCACCTTGTTGCAGATAGCGGTCCTGCAGGTCGGCTTGATTGAGCAAAACAGCCAAGCCTGCGCGCGGGCTTGAAATTTGCATTTCTGCCAAGCGTTCATCAAGGCGGGCAAGATCTAGCAGCGTCGCTTCGATCTCAGCGGATACAAGTGCGGCCTCGGTGCGGTCGTTCAAGATCACGGCGCTGCGGCGGAATTCCAGACCATCGAGTTCGGTCAAAAGCAGATCGCGGCGGGCCTCAATAAACGGGTCGGTGACACGGAGAAGTAGATCATCGGCGACCACATTTGGTTGCATTTTTTCCGGAACAAAGTTCACGAAGCCGCTGGTCCCCACACGAATTTGAGCCTGATTTTTTGGCCAGGTCACCGCGTCAGTGACGGTCGCATAAGGCGCGGGCATCACTAACAAGAACCCCAGGATTGCGGCAAGCACCACACCCGAGATGAAGATTGCGCGCGGTCTATGCGTGCGCAGTTTAGGACTGGTAAACAGGAATTTCATGTTCTTCACCGCCGGCATGATAATCTGCATGGTCATTGTCCAAATCGCGATCAGGACACCAATAAAAAAGAACCGCCCAGCCACGTAGGCTATAATCGCGAACATAATCAGCATGCGATAAATGAAAGAAGCGATGCCGTAAAAGATAAACCAGAAACGCTCGCCAGAGTCGACTGCAACGGGCACCGCATCGGGTGTGCGGAACATATATTTTTGGATCACATAACCGATGTGTTGGTTGGATCGCGGGCCAAGGTTGGGAATTTCCAGCCAATCGGCCAACACATAATAGCCGTCGAATCGCAACAGCGGGTTGCCGTTGAAGAACAAGGTCGAAACCCCGCCGATCAACATGACATTATAAGCCACCGCAGTTACAGCGCCGCTTTCCGCGTTCAGCCAGACGAAAAGCGCAATCGCCGCGAGGAATAGCTCGGCCATGATACCCATTCCGCCGACCAACATCCGTTGATGTTTACTCCGGAATCCTGACGCAGCAGAGGCATCGACGTAAGGTACGGGAATGAACACAAGGAACATGATCCCTATCTCATGTACTTCGCCGCCGTTCTTCTTGACCATGTAGCCGTGACCAAGTTCGTGAAACGCCTTCACGATCGGATAGACCAACCACAACACTGCCAGATTAGATGGCGTAAACACGCGGTCCGTTATGTTTTCGGTAATAGCCGTTATATTTGTCGCGGCATAGACAATGCCCAATATGATCGTGATAAGCCAAACCACGCCAAAGGCCGGGGTCAGAAAGGGCCGTGCAAATGGCATTGTCTTGGTTAGGAACTTATCAGGGTCCCACAGCGGAATGCGGATCGCCATAGGCGACGAAAACCGCTGTTTCAGCTTTTGGTTCTCGGTCTTCTCATGACGGCGAAAAATCTCTGCAGTGTCCGGAGGCACATCGCAGGAAATAGCATCAGCGGCGTGTAATTGCCCCAAAAGGCGGATTGCCTCATCTTGGGTAGGTGCCCGCCCGCCTTGCTGTTCGTTTACTACATCCCACAGTGATTGCAGCGTGCGTTTGCCGTTCATTAGCCCAATCAAACGGTAGGCTGCGGGTGATACACGCTGCGACCGGCCCGTCGACAAGTCTTGCAGAATAAACCACACTCGATTGCGGTAATCGTGGCGGCGTAGCTTAACATGACGGCGCAGCTTGGGGCGCAAATTTTGCACCCGATACCATGAGGGAGAGAAAAGCGAGCTTGCCACGGGTTATGGCCACCACTTCCAGGCAGTCATGCGGATCCAAAGCCATGTGCGCTTGGTCCAGATATTGACCAAGCGCTCTTCGCGGATCTCTATTTTTGCGACGCCTTCCATGCCGGGACGCAATTCTTCGGTGATTTCACCCACGAGCGCGGCCTCTACTATGAAGAAATTTTCGCCTTCGGCGGCTGTAGAAATCGGTGTTATCCGTACAACCTCGACCCCCACCGGGGTATCAGGAAAGGCGGCGAGAGCCAGATTACCTATTTGTGCAGGCGTAATTTCACGAATATCGCGTTCATCAACCCGCAGCATGACGCGGTAATCGGTCAATGGTGTAACCTCGAAAATCACATCGCCGCGTTCAAGCGGCGCACCCAGTGCTTGCGATAAATCACCGGATACAATCACACCGGTGAATGGCGCGCGCACGACCATACGGTCAAGCTGCGCATCCAATAGTGCAAGTTGCGCACCGGTCTGTTCTATCTGGCTTTCGAGAATGCGCGCTTCAGTCCGTTGACGACCCGCGATAGCCTGCGAGTATTCGCGTTCTTGCTGCACCCTCTGGCTTGCCCATTTCAGACGTTCCAGTCGCAAATCACGATCATCAAGGCGGGCGATTACTTGGCCTTCTGACACGATGTCGCCTGCGCGTGCGTACGATTCTGACAAGAAACCCGCCAAAGGGACCGTGATAGAGCGTTGAATTTTACCCTCTAGGACCGCTTGCGCGGTGATCCGGTAAGTTCCAGTGGCAAAATAGCAAAACGCAACAAAGGCGACTAAGGTCGCCGCACCCAACTTCAAACCCCAGTTGCGAGGGCCTATCAGGCGGCCCAGAAAATCTGTGAAAGAGGTCCAGACTTTAGTGATGATCCAGCGATCTTCGCGGCGTTTAACGTCCAGTACGGGCCCCAAAAGGATCGCCGCATATTCTGCGGTTTGCAGGGCCAGGTCATCGAACCCCTGCCCCGTCGCCTTTTCCAATGTTATTGCGCCGATGACTCTCTTTCCTTCGGTCAACGGGAAACTGGCGGTGGCCGCGTTGTCCTGATCTTTGGCCAAAGCTTCGTGGGCGCGGTTGATACGCGCGGTTTGGTCGCCTTTTTCAGGGAACAGGACCATCGCTTGTTGGTCAATGGCTTCGTCCATCGCAGCGCCAATACCACTGATCAGGCTGGCCTGCTTTTGGAATGTCGCGCTGTTGGATAGTGCCCGCACCTTCGCGTGGCGACGTTTTATAAACCCAACAGCCACACGTTCGCAGTCCAAAATTGTAGCCAACTCAGTAGCGACAGCGGTGGCAGCTTCTTGGAAACGGGCGTGATGCAGGCTGGTTGCCAGCAATTCAATGACATTGGACAGGCTTTCACCGTCGGTAAGCTTTCGGCGGCGTAATAGCGCCTCAATCCAGCCGCTAGCCCATTGCATCTGGTCAATCGCAAGCCGGATCGCTGCATCATCGGCGTCGCGGATCAACACTCCGAAAACGCCACGTAATTTTGCATCCAGCATTAGTGGCAAGGCCAAAGCTATCTGGCCATCATCCAGATTTTCCACGATCATCATGCCGGATTTCGCAGTGCCCTGTACGGCTGTGAGCATGCCACGCAAAGGTGTCGCACCCGAAGGCCAAACACCCGCGGGTTGTAGTTTTGCGGTTGGCCCATCGGCCAGTACCAGAACTATCTGTTCAAAACTTGGATTCAAACGCGACAGAGTTTGCAAAATGGCGCTTGCAACCTCTCCTAGGTCATCTCCTTTACGCAGTTGGGCAAAAGATTTAGCGTCAAGAAAGATGTCCCCGACATTTCCATCGGTCGCATTCGTGTATGTGTTCACGGGATCACCAGATTATTAAGTAAAGCAAACGCAGTACGCAGCTTTGCCTCGGCAACAGTGACTAGCGCAGACCAAACCGTCAAGTTAAAGTGGGCCATTTTGCGACGAATTTTAAGCGCTTAGCGCAGGACACCCATCAACGTAAGTGGCAACGTGGTGGCGTAGCCGATTGCCGCTGCAGGTCCCAGATAGATCCAATCATCAACAGTGAGATCTGATTGCGCCTCTGGGTTATCAAGCGTGTCATCGATCACGTAGATTTCAGATGAACCCGTATAGTAAGCAATAACTTCGCCGCTGGCATTTAGGATTTCGATGGCTGCTTCGTCGCCTGCGACGAAAGGTGCGTGGACAGGTGGGATGGCAGTGAAGGTGCCTGTGACCTGATCATATGTGAATGCCTGATCCACTGTAGTTGGTGTGATGCCAGCATCAGCCAGTGCTTCGATCAGTGTGATGTAAGACGTGCCGTCCACAATGGATTGCAAAACTTCCAATCGCGCAAGGATTGTGATGGCATCAACCGCACCTTGAACCAGCACGCGATCGGCGCTGATCAAACCAGTGTTGCTGGTTGATGATGGATTGAGACGAAAACCTGTTGGGATCGGCGCGATCCGCTGCGTTTCTTCACCTGGCTCTCCCGCACCACGACCACCAAAGCGGTTCTCGCCTGACTGCTTCGAATACTCTTTAGCATCTTCGGATACCACTATACCCAACTCGCCGAATGGTTCGCCCTGCAGATAGATCGGCAGCAAGTCGTCGGTCAGGCCAGCAACGTCGATATCACCAAAGCGGGTTGGGTCTGCACCGGCATTGGCACCAATAACGTAGATGAATTTAATCAGCTCAAGTGAATAGTCGTTGATGACTGTTGGCTCGCCCACAGACTGGAATGGAGTGTAGTAGCTGTTGAATTCACCATTCCAGTCAATCAGGCGGTCACCCACGTTGTTGGCGATCATGATGTCTTCACCAGCGCCACCAAAGGAAAAATCTTCGTAGCTGATATCATCGTCTGAACGGTTGCTGTCACCCAGCTGGTTGTCATCGGCGTTCAGATAATCGTTGCCGTAGCCGCCATACATCTGGTCGCGGCCTGTACCGCCCATTAATGCGTCATTGCCCGTGCCACCAAGAATCATGTCATCGCCATCGCTGGCAAAACCATTCTCTGAACGGACTGCAATCTGGCCTTCGGTATGATCGAAGTTCAAGAAGAAGTTGCTTGAACCCACATGCAACTGCCCACGTGGATCAGAGGGGTCAAAGAACGTCATTAGCGGATCGCCAGAGCGGGCCGAAGCGACATATTTAATACCGTTGCCGTTGTTTACAGGCGTATCGAAGCTGATGATCGTGCCGTCCATCGCGCGTGGCGTCGCACTGATTGGCAGTGCTTCGGCGCCGGAAATTGCGTCATTGCCCGCACCACCGTGCAAGAAGTCGTCGCCCCAGCCACCAAAGATGATGTCATCACTGTCTGCAGAGGCCCAGTTGCGATCGTTAGGATCGTTCGGGTTTGTGCTGAATGGTACAAGGTTCACAGTCTTGCGCAGTTCGTCAGGGACGTTCGTGACCGTCGCAAGCGCATCGAACGAGGCCGTTGTAATCAGGTTATTGTAATCTTCCAGAACCGCGATGCCATTCAGCGGTTCGCCAAACAGGGTGCTGTTGCGGCTTGTCATGATCCGGCCGTCGTCGCCGATCACGCCATCAGCACCGGTGCCGCCAGAGATCCAGTCGTCGCCAATACCGCCGATGATATCATCAGACTGACCATCGCCGAACAAGGCGTCATTGCCGCGCTGGCCATAGATCGTGTCATCGCCCGCTTCGCCGTGGATTTCATCGGCCGTACCGCGGTTATTGAAGTTCGCGGACGGATCAACGTTGGTGCCACCATTGGTGTAATCTAACAGTTCTACCGCGCGTGGGATGATCCGCAGATCGGTGCTGTAGATATCGTAGTTGAAGGTCAGGTACGCGCCACCCGCGCCAATTAGGCGGAAGATGTTGCCGTTGTCACCAACAATCGTATCCGCATCACGAGCGTGACCAGTGGCACTTTCGTCGCCCAAATCGTTGCGGGTAATCGCCGTGCCAGCACCACCAAATATCAGGTCGCTGCCGTCTGGACGGTTTGTATTGTCGCCGTCAAGGCCCACGAACAGGTTGGACGAACCACCGATGATGTCATCTTGGCCAAGGTTACCAAAGATCACGTCGTTACCGCCGTTACCTTCGATATAATCGTCGCCGTCACGGCCCACACCAAGGTAATCCTCGATGGATGGGTTAACGTTCAGCAGACCAGTGACCGGATCACGGCTTGCACGGGCATCGATGCCATCGATAAAGTCTGTGGTGCCGTCACCTTGGATAATATCGTCGCCCATCTGGCCAAAGATCATGTCATCCTCGGCGCCACCTGCGATGATGTCACTGCCGTACTCAAGCGGATTGGCGTTGTCGCCGTGGTCGAAGATTGTGATCAAACGCTGGACGGTCATGTCTGGGTTCAGCTGTGTGATGTCTGTGATCAATGCAGTGCCATCATTAACACCCGGCGTGATGCCGTAGATCAATGTGCCTTCCAGCATACGGATGCGCGGATCGTTCAGCACGAAGGTCCGGTAGATCGTGCCGTTATCGCCCAACACCACGTCATCGCCCGCGCCCGCATCAATGCGGTCGTCGCCGTCATAGGCCAAGCCGCCGTTTTGATCGCGGTCGACGTTATGGCCACCGATGATGTCATCGTCGCCAGAATTGCCAAAGATCACATCGTTGCCAGTTTGGCCAAGAATTGTATCGTCGCCCGAGCCACCCGTAATCGTATCGTCACCACCCAGATCGGCCGCTGTGGTCGAACGTGAGGTGAAGTCAAAGATGCGGTCCGCGCCAATCGGCAGGTCCTCGACACGGATTGTGCCGGTGATTTCCGCATAGTCACCGAAGATCAAGTCATTGTCTGCGCCAGCGTTTATCGTATCACCGCCAGTGCCGCCGATGATGATGTCAGTGCCAGCACCTGTGGTGATGACGTCGTCGCCGCCATCAAGCTCACCGGTCGAGGTAATCCGCGTTGGAATCTCGCGGCCCGCAGCAATGCGGAAGTCCATCTCGGCAAAGTCACCGATGACAATGTCGCTTGCGTCGTATGCACCGACTACTTCGCCCAAGTTGGACGTAATGTTATCTGCACCTTTGCCGCCCATGATAATGTCACGGCCCAGACCTGTGGTGATCAGATCAGCGCCACCGTTCACTGTGCTGATAGGCGCGATGCTAAGCAGAGTTATCGGACGGGTTTGGTCATCATTTGGGAA
>JBLHTS010000095.1:0-11786 GCA_047627695.1 Yoonia sp.
GAGACGCTGAAACTGCGCGAAGAGCGCGCAAAATTGCTGGGCTACGAGAGCTTTGCGGATTTCAAGCTTGAAACTGAAATGGCGGGCAACCCGCAAGCGGTCCGCGACTTACTGATGAACGTTTGGGAACCGGCAAAGGCCGCAGCCCTTGCTGATGCGGTGGTACTGGAACGCATGTTGCACGCTGAAGGTTTCGACGGGCGGCTGGAGCCATGGGACTGGCGCTATTATTCCGAAAAGCGCCGCAAGGAATTGCATGATTTGGATGAAGCCGAACTCAAGCCGTACCTACAACTTGATCGCATGATCGAGGCGTCTTTTGCTTGCGCAAACCGTTTGTTTGGTCTGGAATTTGCGCCGATAGAGGGGCCTGTCTACCACCCCGATGTGCGGCTGTGGGACGTCACCCGCGACGGCACCCATGTCGCAGTTTTCATCGGTGATTACTTTGCGCGGGAATCGAAACGATCGGGCGCATGGTGTGCTGCGATGCAGTCCCAGCACCGCCTTTCGGGCGATGTGCGTCCGCATGTCGTGAACGTTTGCAACTTTGCCAAACCAGAGGCGGGCAAGCCTGCGCTGTTGTCCTATGACGATGCGCGGACGCTGTTTCACGAATTTGGGCATGCGTTGCACCAAATGTTGTCGGATGTGACCTATGAAAGCATCTCTGGCACGTCGGTTGCGCGTGATTTCGTGGAGTTGCCAAGCCAGCTTTATGAACACTGGTTGGAGGTTCCAGAGGTGCTTGCTGAATTTGCGATCCACGCGGATACAGGCGAGGCGATGCCGACTGACCTGCTGAACCGCATGTTGGGCGCTGCAACCTACGACATGGGCTTTCAAACGGTCGAATATGTGGCCTCTGCCTTGGTTGATCTGGATTTCCATGATGGACCTGCGCCTGCGGACCCCATGCAAAAGCAGGCCGAAATTCTGGAAAGCATCGGCATGCCCCGCGCTATCCGGATGCGTCATGCGACCCCGCATTTTGCACATGTGTTTGCAGGTGACGGCTATTCGAGCGGGTATTACAGCTACATGTGGTCCGAAGTGATGGACGCGGATGCGTTCGCGGCCTTTTTAGAAGCTGGCGATCCGTTTGATCCGGCAACCGCTAAACTGCTGGAGCAAACTGTGCTGTCGTCGGGTGGGTCAGTTGACGCGGCCGTGCTTTACAAAGCATTTCGCGGGCGTTTACCGGGGGTAGAGGCTCTTTTGAAAGGGCGCGGGTTTTAGACCACGTGGATCACTCTGATGTGATAATATCTGAATTAGCTGTGACTAAAACATAACTAGGCTTCCCCTAAGTGGCCGCACATGCAGGCCGCGTTAATTTAAGAGGAGTAAGATTATGAGGGTTATAGCTTTGTTTGCGGGTCTGACTATTGCAGGGCCGGGGCTTGCGCAGGATATGATGCCGTTTGGATCTGACGATGACACGGCGTATGCCTCTGCCATTTGGGACAGCATGGTCGACAGTAATCTGGCGGGTGATGGCCTGACGATATCATACCCTTATCCCGGCACGGACCCGCATGGTTTTCTGCTTGAGACTTTTTACACCCAGGCCACGATTGGCGGGCATACAGGGGCTTTGGTCGTAAAACGCAACTACGGTCCGTTGAATGTGACCGAGGACGAAGTGATCGGCGACCCGAAGGGGCACCTGGGTGCGATTACGATCATGTTTGAGCGTGAGGCGGACTATGATCCTGATACACAAAACTGGTTTTATGCAAAGTACCTTCCTGACGGCACATTAGACGCCAATCCGGCAGGCGTTGCCCTTGCAGGATTAGTTGGCAAGGACGCAGAGGCGGGATGCATTGCCTGCCATCAAAATGCAGGCGGGGATGACTATATCTTTACTACGGATGCACGCGTCACCGTAAACTAGCCATCTTAAGAAATGCCCGAAAGCGCAGTTGTCTGGCGCTTGTGTGCTAGTGACGTAATTCCGTCGAAGTCACGCCCCATAAGGCGCTTTTAGGTACCCATCCGCTGTAGCCGCCTGCGGTCAACTGACACCAATCGGGTGTGCACTCTTCCAAGCGGGCGACTACGCCCGGCTCCAGCATGGCGTTCTCAAGGGCGTCTGGCTCAGGGCGTGCGCGCAATGTGGTTTCTTTGCCGTCGATCACGACGGTCCGTGCGCCTGACAGCATGCGATAATGGACCCAACCACCTTGGCCGTCGCGGTCGATCACGCGGCGCCAATGGCCGTATTCGGCGATCACTTGCAGCGGCATGTCGCGGCGTTTGAACACCCAGTCGATGCGGTGGGATAGCGACGGGCCCCGGCGCACGTTTGCTTCGTTTGCCCGCAGCGAGACAAATCGCGGCAATGGCAGATTGGTTTCGGGGCCGATTGCAGGGCCACTTGTTGCAACCATTTCATTTTGTTGTGCAATGCTGGCAGATGCACTGAGGCAGACCACAAGAAATGCGGTTCGCGTTAAACGACGCCAATGCGCCAATACACCCATTGTTTGCCCTTACTGCTCGATTTTGTGGCGCGCGGTTCTTGTGCCGCGCGTCCCTTTGGCGCAATCTGCCATGCAACGGTGTATTTGAAAACCCAAAGGAGAGACTTGCATGTCAGGTAAGCATTTAAGTGTTGTCGTGACGCGACGGTTGCCTGAGGTCGTCGAGACCCGTCTGAAGGAACTTTTCGACGTTCAGTTGCGCGACGATGATACGCCAATGACCACCGACGAACTGGCCGAAGCGATGGGCCGCGCCGATGTTTTGGTCAGCACCATCACAGACCAGATCGATTCAAAGCTACTGGCCCGTGCCGGCGACAAGCTGAAACTGATCGCCAATTACGGCGCCGGCGTCGATAACATCGATGTTGCAACTGCCCGTCAGCGCGGCATTCACGTGTCCAACACACCCGGTGTTATGACCGAAGATACGGCCGACATGGTTATGGCCTTGATTCTAGCTGTGACCCGCCGGATGGGTGAAGGAATGCGCTTGGCGCAGTCGGGTGATTGGGCCGGCTGGTCGCCTACTGCGATGCTTGGTGGTCGTTTGCGTGGCCGTCGTTTGGGTATTTTGGGCATGGGCCGCATCGGGCAGGCTGTTGCCCGCCGTGCGGCCGCCTTTGGCATTCAAGTGCATTATCACAACCGCAAACGCTTGCGCCCTGAAATCGAGGACGAGTTAGACGCGACCTATTGGGAAAGTCTTGATCAGATGGTCGCGCGGGTCGATATCTTGTCGATCAATTGCCCACATACACCTTCAACATTCCATCTATTGAACGCGCGCCGTTTGAAATTGATGAAGCCTGATGCGGTTATCGTGAACACCTCGCGCGGTGAGGTGATCGACGAAAATGCGCTGACCCGCATGTTGCGTACTGGCCAAATTGCAGGCGCAGGCTTGGACGTGTTCGAGCGTGGTCACGAGATAAACCCCCGCCTCAAAGCGCTACCGAACGCGATATTACTGCCTCATATGGGCTCTGCAACCATCGAAGGGCGGATCGAGATGGGTGAAAAAGTCATCGTGAATATCAAGACCTTCGCCGATGGTCACAGGCCGCCTGATCTGGTTGTGCCATCCATGCTTTAACCCGACGCCTATTTTACGGAACTAACCCGCACCCATTGTCGGTTTTGTGCTGAAAGCGGTCGGCTGGTTCTGTCGTTTAGATTTCAATTCGCGCACATTATGCTTCAAAAGTGCCCAAGGGAGTCGCGCGCATGAAAACGCAAGTTAAAGCATTGGTTGTTGGTGGTGGCGCTGTCGGTACGTCGATCGCCTATCACTTGGCCAAGGCAGGGTGGGACGATGTCATGCTGCTTGAGCGGGACGAACTGACCTCTGGTTCCACATGGCATGCTGCCGGTTTGCTGCCGCTTTTTAATATGTCGTTTGCGACGACATACATCCACAAATACTCGGTCGATTTTTATAAATCACTTGAGGCAGAGACCGGTCTGAACGCGGGCTTTGCTGTCGTGGGTAACCTGCGGATGGCACAGACCCAAGAGCGTATGGATGAGTTTATGCTCTATGCCTCTACAGCTGAAACTTGTGATGTGCCTTACGTCTGGATGACCCCAGACGAGATCAAGGCCAAGTGGCCGTTGATACGTACAGATGACCTTAAAGGTGCGCTTTATCACCACACCGACGGCTATATTAACCCTGCCGATGTGACCCAAGCGATGGCCAAAGGTGCCCGCCAGCGTGGCGTGATGATCGAGCGTAAATGGCAGGCCGACGCATTCCATTGGAATGGTAAGGCTTGGGAAGTGACTTGCACGAAGATGGTTGAAAAGGGCGGCAATCTGGTCCCCTCTGACGAGCAGATCGTCATTACTGCCGAACATGTCGTGACTGCATCGGGTAACCATGCGCAAACCACGGCCAAGAAGTTGGGTATCAAGATCCCGGCAATTCCGGTCGAGCATCAGTTCATCGTGATGGATCAAGACCCCGCGCTAGTTGAATTCCGTGTGGCTGGCAATGTTGAACACCCTGTCGTGCGTGACGCCGATGCACAGTCTTATGTGCGCGAAGAACGCGGCGGTTGGATTTTGGGTGTCTACGAAAAGGGAGCGCCTGCTGTCTTTGAATACGGTGTGCCAGAGAGTTTTCGCGCGGATCTGTTCCCCCTCGATCTGGAACGGATCGAAGAGCAATATATGGCGATGATCCACCGTGTGCCTTCTTGCGAGGAATGCGGGTTGAAGGACGATTTCAACGGGCCGATTTGCTACACGCCTGACGGGAACCCGCTGGTCGGACCAGCCTCCGGTTTGCGCAACATGTGGCTGGCCGAAGGTTTTTCATTCGGGATCACGGCGGCGGGCGGAACAGGGTATTATCTGGCCCAGATGATGGTCGACGGCGAAGCCGAGATCGACATGGCGTCGCTTGACCCGAAACGCTACGGTGACTGGGTGACAACCGAATATGCGGCGCGCAAAAACGAAGAATGCTATGACCACGTCTATGTGCTGCACCACCCTGATGAAGAGCGTCCAGCATGTCGCCCGCTGCGAACGTCCCCCGCATATGACCGCCAAGCATCGCGCGGGGCGCAGTTTGGTTTTGTAAACGGGTGGGAGCGTCCGAACTACTATGCGCCGATGGGTTTTGATGATCATGCAGCACGGTCTTTCCGCCGCGGTGGCTGGTGGCAATATGCCGTGGAGGAGGCCAAGGCGATCCGCGAGGGTGTGGGCCTGATCGACGCAACAGCGTTTACCAAACACATCGTCAAAGGCCCCGGTGCGACTGCCTTTCTGGACTGGTTCACCACCAACAAACTGCCCCGTATGGGCCGGATCAACCTGACGTATGCGCTGACAAATCACGGCACGACCCGCACGGAATACACCATCGTGCGCATGTCAGAAGACGAATACTATCTGGTCTCTGCCGGTGCTTGGACCGCCTATGATGCTGATTTCCTGCGCAAATCTGTCGCAGACAAAGAGGCTGAGTTTGGCCGTATTGAGGTGCAAAACGTCACAACGCAATGGGGTGTGTTTGCAATTGCGGGACCAAAGTCCCGCGATGTCATGAACGCAGTTATCAAGGACGCTGACCCAACTACCGCGCTGTCAAACAAACGTTTCCCTTGGCTGTCGGCCAAGCAGATCGAACTGGGTATGTGTCCCGTCAATGCGATCCGCGTGGCCTACACCGGCGAGTTGGGTTGGGAATTGCATCATCCCATCGAGATGCAGAACTACCTGTTTGATCTGCTTGAAAAAGCAGGCGCGCCACATGGCATGAAGCTGGTAGGCGCGCGGGCGCAAAACTGGCTGCGGCAGGAAAAATCTTATCGCGCTTTCGGGAATGAGCTTGGCCGCGATGCCACGCCAATCGAGGCGGATTTGCCGCGTTTCGTCGATCTGTCCAAAGACTTTAACGGCAAGGTCGCAATGGAAGCCAAGGGCATCCGGTCCAAGTGCGTCACAGTGCTTATTGATGGGCCCGCGGACGCTGATCCGTGGGGCCGCGAGGCGCTTTATGACATGAACGGTACCCGCGTCGGTCGTTTGACGTCGGGCGGTTATTCGGTCGCTTTCGAGAAGTCGATTGGCATGGGATATGTGAAACCTGAACTGGCCGACGTCGGCACGAAATTGCAGGTCAAAATGCTTGATCGGCTGTGGAACGCAGAAGTTGTCGAAGACAGCCCCTACGATCCCAAGAACGCAACAATCCGCGTGGATGGTTGACAGATGCGTGCAGGTAAGGTGGGTTTAGGCCCACCTTACGTCAGCGAAAGGGATGCATATGTCTGACAAGATCGCCGTTGAGAACATCAATACGGCCGGAAAGACCACGAACGTCGACAAGGCCAAATACCTCGCGATGAAATATGCGATGCTGGTAACATTGCCCAATGCCGCACCGGGCATGACGGCCAGTGAAGCTAAAGACGCCGCAAAACCTCACTTGCCCGAAGAATTGTTTCCGAGTGGTGCCACATCGGGTTGGTGGCAGAAATGCGTGCAGCTTGATCTTGAAGCAAAGGGCGTCATTGTCCGCGAGGCGACAAAACCCTTGCGCTTTCACCTTGCCTAAGTGCGATTGGCAAACCTGTTTGGTGACAGTCCAGCAACCGCGATAGCGGGAATGTCACTTACTGCACCGCTGATCAGATCCGCCAAAAGCTGACTGGCCGCAGGCGACGATTGCACACCATATCCCCTTGTCCTGCGCACCAGACAAAGCTTGGATTATGCGAGTCTGGTCCCAAGACAAGTGTCCGGTCCGGTGCGAATGTGCGCAGGCCCGCCCATGAACTTAGCAATCGTCAGACAGGCTCGATGACGTGTTCTTCGTAACGGGCGAGCCCTTCTGCAAGAACCATATCATCAGCGTAGGCGTCATGTGGGGTGACGGGGTCTTCTTCGCCGGCGGACACGATCAGTGCACCTGCATCCGGTTTGGCGTACCAGCTTTCGCCAGTGCCGAAGACCATTGGCCAACCGCTTACATCCTGCCCGCCGGGCGCCAGGATGCGGGCCATAGAACGGCGCGACGGTTGAAACCCAAGTGGAAAGACACCTGCCATTTCAGCGATGACATCAACCCATGCACCTGCGGCGTTGACCAGAATGCGTGTATCATAAGTCTGTTCCTTAGTTGTCACGGCTCAGCCATTTTGTGTCCGCTTTATCGCTGTGACCTGCGTCTTGGTCACAAGTGTGCCGCCGTTTTCGTGCGCGGAACGCGCAAAGGTTTGCAACAATCGGTCAGTATCGATGTTCCAAGCGTTTGGATCGAATGCTGCCTTGGAAACTATGTCGGATTTCAGGATGGGAAACTTGGCTTTGGCCTCGTCCACGCTGATTATTTCCAACTGCATGTCTTGTTGGTCCGCTGCAAAGGCGTCGGCTTGGTCGTCACGTCCAATCAGCATCAACCCTCGTGGGCTAAGGACCTTTGCCGCGACGTGAAAATCGTAACTGGCTTTGTTTAGCGCGACAGTTGCGGGCTTGCCGTAGTTTTGTTCAAACAGTGCCGCAGAGCGTCCAGAGGCGTGATACGCCAGCGCGTCCTCGCCTTCGAGCAAGATCACGGAACCGAGTTTAGACAGTCGCGCCGCAGCAGAGACCCCAGCGATCCCGCCTCCGATAATGATGAAGTCGATTATGTGTTTTCCGGGCCTGATATTTGCAGCATGGGTGCCGCACATTTCAAACTTTGGCGCGGCCGTCGTATGATGAAAAGACATTGGCGTTGAGGAAGAATCAGACATGGGGCGGGAAACTGTCGCCGTTTGCCTTTGGGGCGGGGAGGTAGCCGAAGTTGAGCTGCATTTGAGCAACCAGTTCTTGGAATTACGCGCCGATTTGCGCCTCGATATTCCGCGCGGCGCAATCCAAGAGGCCAGGATCGTCAACGAGGGTTTGCAAGTACTGACAGAGGGACAAACGCTGATGATCGAACTTGGTGAACGCAACGCGATAAGTTGGCAGTAAGCCCTATTGAAGACAGCGCCTTCGCTGGCTGAGAAACTAGGGGTTTCTGCGCAAACGCCCGCTTTTCTATTTGGCACTGTCGATGATGTCGCGTTGATGGATACAGTTGCAGGCGCTCGTGTGGCGACACCAGATATGGCTGCAATCTTGATTACGATCCTGCTTGATCCTGCCGATTTGCCGCACGCCTCGGCCCTTGCATTGGCCAACCCCGACAAACACATCTGGATGGTCCACCAAAAAGGAAAGCGCGCCGCCGTTGGTGACACTACGGTGCGCAGCCATATGCGCGGCCTCGGTTTTATTGATAGCAAGTCAAGTGCTGTGTCGGATCAGCTGACAAAAACGCGGTATAGGCTGCGCAAGAGCTAAGCACGTTGACTTCTATTTGGGAGCATGGTGGCTTGCATGTTGTTAAAGGAGTACGTCCATGACCTACATTCCCGCCGAAGACCGCTATGAGCGGATGACGTATCGCCGCTGCGGCAAATCCGGGCTGAAACTGCCTGCGGTGTCCTTGGGGCTTTGGCATAACTTTGGCCTCGACACCCCACACGAGACAAAGCAGGCCATTTGCCGGACAGCGTTTGACCATGGAATCACGCATTTCGATTTGGCCAACAATTATGGACCGCCCCCCGGTGCAGCAGAGCATGCTTTTGGGTCGATTCTTGAGGAAGACTTCAAAGGGTACCGCGACGAGCTGATTATCAGTTCCAAAGCGGGATACAACATGTGGCCAGGACCCTTCGGCGAATGGGGCAGCCGTAAGACGATGATCGCGTCATGTGATCAGTCGCTCAAGCGGATGGGTCTTGATTACGTCGATATCTTCTATTCGCATCGCTTTGACCCCGACACACCGCTTGCGGAAACGATGGGTGCGCTGGACCACATCGTGCGGTCTGGCCGTGCGCTTTATGCGGGAATTTCGTCCTATAATTCTGAGCGCACCCGAGAAGCGGTTGCGATCTTGAATGACCTTGGCACGCCATGTGTGATCCACCAGCCGTCCTACAATATGATCAATCGTTGGGTGGAGCGCGACGGGTTGAAAGAGACCTTGCAAGAATTGGGCGTTGGATCAATTGCATTTACGCCGCTTGCCCAAGGGATGTTGACCAAGAAATACCTTGGCGGGATCCCCGATGGCAGCCGTGCATCTCAGGACAAGTCACTTTTCCCGTCGATGCTTACCGACGAAGCCATTGCGAATATTCGCAAACTCAATGAAATTGCTGAAACGCGGGGGCAAACCTTGGCGCAAATGGCGATTGCGTGGGTTCTACGCGATGGCGGAATTACTACGGCGCTGATTGGTGCCTCAAAACCGTCGCAGGTTTTGGATTGCGCTGGTGCTACCCAGAACCTTGCGTTTACCGCTGAAGAACTGGCCCAGATCGATCTATACGCCAACGAAGAGCAAATTAACTTGTGGGCGGCTTCATCAGAGCGCGGCTCGTGATCTGAAATCCGGTCCTGCCCGGCTTTAATCCCGATCCTTCAATCTGTCGCGTCGGCGAGGATTGCTATATCGCGACCTCCACATTCGAGTGGTATCCGGGGATCCAGATCCATCATTCGCGCGATCTGGTCAACTGGACGCTGGTTACGCGGCCATTGAACCGCCCGGCGCTGCTGGTCTTGCGCGGAAATCCCGACAGTTGCGGGATTTGGGCTCCGTGTTTGTCATATGCAGATGGGCGGTTCTGGCTGGTCTATACGAACGTCAGGCGCTTTGACGGCGCGTTCAAGGATGCGCCGAACTATATCACGACCTGTGACACGATTGATGGGGAATGGACCGACCCTTAGTTTGTGAATGCATCCGAGCCTGATCCGTCGTTGTTTCATGACGACGACGGCCGCAAGTGGTTTATGAATATGCAGTGGAACCATCGGGGGCATGGAACAGGGTGCAACCTGACGCATGACGCCTTTGACAGCATTCTTTTGCAAGAATGGTCGCCCCAGAAAGGACTGCACGGTCCGGTCAAGAATATCTACGCAGGCACATCGCGGACTGACCGAGGCACCGCATCTGTTCAAGCGCAATGGCTATTACTATCTGACCACCGCTGAAGGTTGGACAGGGTATCAGCATGCAGTGACGCTCGCGCGTGCCCGTAATATCTGGGGGGACCCTACGAGACCCATCCAGACCTGCATGTTATCTGCGCGGATGGCACTGAAGGACCGATCCAGCGCACGGGGCACAGTCATTACGTCGAAACCCATTGGGGCCGACACTACCACACCTTCTTGATGGGGCGGCCCTTGCCCAGTACATTTTGACCAATGGGCCGCGAAACCGGCATCGAAGAGGTCGTTTGGCGCGACGATTGGCTGTACCTTGAAGGTGGCGGTCTGGTTGCGCGTGAAAAAGTGCCGGCCCCGGTCGCTACAACGCTTGCGCCAGATCGGGTGATCCAACATGAGTTTGGCGGCCCGCTTCCCGCTGATTTTCAGTGGCTTAGAAAGCCAGATACTGCGCGTATTTTCCGCGAAGATGCAGATGCGTTGGTCTTGATCGGTCGGGAAAGCATCGGCCGTTGGTTTGAACAATCGCTGGTCGCGCGCAGGCAAGAGCATTTCACTTATACCGCGTCCACAACCGTCGCATTCGAGCCAACAACTTACCAGCAAGCTGCTGGCCTGACGACTTATTACAATCGTCATAAGTTTCATGCGGTTCTTGTGATATCTGAGGCTGGCATTGGGCGGCCACTTACACTGATATCATGCGCTGGGGATTGGCCGGAGAGTGATTTTAGCTTTTCAACAGACCCTGTCGCTTTGTCGGCGGGTCCTGTGAAATTGTGGATTTAAGTCGCAGGAAAGAAACAACAATTCTGGTTTGCGCAAGGGGGAGACTGGCAAGTAATCGGTCCTGAATTGGATGCGTCGGTTATATCGGATGAAGGTGGACGCGGCGAACATGCGTCATTCACGGGCGCCTTAGTCGGGATTGTTGCCTTTGATTTGACAGGACAGGGCAAAGAAGCGCGCTTTGTGCATTTTAACTACGCTCCGCAGTAAATGGGCGCGCTTGAAACAGCTGAATGGAACAAGACTTTTGCATTGTTTTCGTAGGGTATGATTTCGAGCAGCAACATTGACACCAGTGCAATTGAATGGCTACTGCGCGGCACAGGTACTGCAAGCAACTCAAGACTGGCGAATACGGGGCTCATGGTTTTTTACACTTCACGCTTTGCCTATAAAGGTATTTGCCTGTGACTGCGTTTCCAATCGCAAATCCGGGTCAGACCATTGGCTTGTTGGGCGGTTCTTTTGATCCGCCGCATGCGGGGCATGTGCACATCACCAAGGCTGCGTTAAAGCGTTTTGGGTTGGACCGCGTGTGGTGGCTGGTGTCGCCGGGAAATCCACTTAAACCGAACGGGCCTGCACCGTTGGTTGATCGCATGCGGGCGGCGTCGGCGCTGATGCGGCATCCGCGGGTCACAGTGACAGATATCGAAGCCCAGCTAAGCACGCGTTACACTGCGCAAACCCTTGTTGCATTGCGCAGGCGATATCCGGGTGTGCGCTTTGTCTGGTTGATGGGGGCTGATAACTTGGCACAGTTCCATCACTGGCAAGACTGGCAATGGATCATGGAAACCGTGCCCATCGGTGTGATTGCCCGTCCGGGTGACCGCATTTCTGCGCGAATGTCTAAAGCGGCAAAGGTCTATAACCATGCACGCATCCCAGACCACGCCTCGCATATCTTGGGGCGATTGGACGCGCCTGCGTGGTCTTTTGTGAACGTGCCCATGTCGGACCAGTCCTCGACTGCGATCCGTGCGCGGGGAG
>JBLHTS010000096.1:0-11556 GCA_047627695.1 Yoonia sp.
TCCGGTATTTGACTATCATCCAAGATAAGATGAATTCTTAAGTCTGCACGCTCGGCCCGTTCTTGTGCCCGCGCGACACCCAGACCTTCAACAATATCATCCGTCTCGCGCAGACCCGCCGTATCCAGCAATGTCACGGGCAACCCATTAAGGTCCATCCGCACTTCAATTACATCACGTGTTGTCCCGGCGATCTCTGACGTAATCGCAACATCGCGCCCAGCCAACATGTTCAGCAGTGTTGATTTGCCAACGTTGGGCGCCCCTATGATCGCGACCTCAAACCCATCTCGCACCCGCTCTGCGGCACGCACGCCATCCGCCTCACGCTGCATCTCGGACGCCACAGAATCAAGTAGCTCTCGCACTTCTGGGGTCACATCAAAGGGTACCTCTTCATCCGCAAAATCGATCGTCGCTTCCAACAGCGCCGCAGCCCTGATCAGCTTTGTCCGCCACCCATCGGCCAAGGCTCCCAACGCACCTGAAAATACGCGCACAGCCTGCTTTCGCTGGCTCTCTGTCTCAGCGTCAATCAGGTCAGCAAGCCCCTCAACCTCTGCCAGATCAAGGCGCCCATTCTCCAGCGCACGGCGCGTAAACTCGCCAGCCTCTGCCTGCCTAAGTTCACTATTAGAACCCAGCACACGCATCACCGCACTCACCACAGCCGGACTACCATGTAGCTGAAGCTCGACGACCTCTTCACCAGTAAAGCTCTTGCCCGCGTCAAAGCACAAAATCAGCGCCTCATCCAACAGTTCACCACTGGCATCAAACAACCGACGCAAGCCCCGTGACCGCGGCACTTCACGACAAAGCAGTCCAACCGCAGACACCGCTGAAGGGCCAGAAACACGCACCACTGCAACGCCCGCACGGCCTTGCGCTGTTGCTATTGCAAAGATTGTATTCATATCTAACCTATTGTTTTATAACAATAAATTACGTGTTCATTGAATCAAAGAAATCCGAATTTGTCTTAGTCTGCTTCAGCTTACCGATCAGGAACTCAATCGCATCTGTTGTGCCCATTGGGTTCAGAATGCGGCGCAACACATATGTCTTCGCCAGATCACCCTTATCAACCAACAACTCTTCCTTGCGCGTACCTGATTTCAGGATATCCATCGCTGGGAAGACCCGTTTGTCAGCCACTTTACGATCCAACACGATCTCGCTGTTACCGGTGCCTTTGAACTCTTCAAAGATCACTTCATCCATACGCGAACCCGTATCGATCAGCGCCGTTGCAATAATCGTCAGCGACCCACCTTCTTCAATGTTACGTGCCGCACCAAAGAAGCGCTTAGGGCGCTGTAGCGCGTTCGCATCCACACCACCGGTCAACACTTTACCGGAAGACGGCACAGTCGTGTTAAACGCCCGTCCTAGACGCGTAATGGAGTCCAGCAAGATCACGACATCACGCTTGTGTTCTACCAACCGCTTGGCCTTTTCGATCACCATCTCTGATACCGCAACGTGACGTGTCGCTGGCTCGTCAAACGTAGACGAAACAACCTCACCCTTCACAGACCGCTGCATGTCCGTCACCTCTTCGGGGCGCTCATCAATCAGCAAGACAATCAGATAGCATTCCGGGTGGTTCTTACCGATCGAGTTGGCGATGTTTTGCAACAACACGGTCTTACCTGTCCGTGGCGGAGCGACAATCAAAGACCGCTGGCCCTTACCAATCGGTGCAATCAGATCGATAATTCGGGCAGACCGATCCTTCACCGTCGGATCATCAATCTCCATCGTCAAACGCTCATCAGGATAAAGCGGCGTCAGGTTATCAAATGCAACTTTGTGCTTGGCCTTCTCAGGATCTTCAAAGTTGATGCTTTCAACTGAAGTCAGCGCGAAATAACGCTCGCTATCATTCGGTTCTTTCATCACACCTTCCACGGTATCACCCGTGCGCAGCGAATGCTGGCGGATCATATCAGGCGAAACATAGATATCATCTGGGCCTGGCAGATAGTTCGCTGAAGGCGACCGCAGGAAACCAAAACCATCCTGCAGTACTTCCAACACACCATCACCACCAATCACCCATTCTTCATCGGCCCGCTCTTTAAGAATGGCGAACATCATATCGCCTTTCCGCATAGTAGAAGCGTTTTCGACTTCGAGCTCTTCAGCCAAGGACAATAGATCCTTAGGGCTTTGTGCTTTGAGATCAGCGAGATTCAGGCGGTGTTGGGTCATGAATATACCTTATACCAGCATCAAAACCGGTATCTTTTCGTGTAAGAATGGAAAACTACTTTCCCGGACGGGAAGCGCAAGAACATTTACGCATCCTTCGCCACGAAGTCAATCAACCTGTCAAAAAGGACGAACAACCACGGCGACAACAATAAACAACATCAAAACGGTCGGGACTTCATTGAATAATCGGTAGGTTCGCCCAGTGCGCGTATTCGTACCTGCCGCGAACTCCTTGCGCCGTGCGCTCATCCAGCCATGCGCACCCGTCATCAAGATCACCGACCCCAGCTTTATCCAAGACCATGCAGCCCCCCAATCAAATGCGCCAAAGCCAATCATGATCAACCCGGCGATCCACGCCACTATCATTGCTGGATTCATAATCACACGGAGCAGTCTTTCTTCCATCGCCTGAAATGTCTGATCCAACTCTGATCCAAACGTCGCACGCTCAGAATGATAAACAAAAAGTCGGGGAAGATAGAACAAACCAGCCATCCAGGCAATCACCGCCATGATATGTAATGCCTTGATCCAAGGGTATAGGCTTTGCAGAATATCAATCATGGCTTATTAGTCTCTCCGGGTCACTCATCCTTAATAAATATAAGAGGAAAGAAAAGATGATGTTGTTGTTAGTTATCTGATTTTCAGTGGATTATTTTATTATCCTCAAACTTATCCCGAGCGCAGATCATCCGCCGTTTAGCGCGTGGACATAGAAGTGAAAAAATTACTGACTATAAATCAAAGACTTAATACGATTATTTCACTATGAAGAAAAGACAAATTCGCACTAGACATGAGACCTCGCATGTTTCCTCCACAGGCTAGAGTTATCCATACACACAAAGGAAAAGACGCCGCGATCTCAAGTGAACCATGCGATTCCTATACAAGCACGGCCATCATGCTACTTATACCCAAATCTACACGCCTAGCGACACAGGCTTTGTCCCAAAGGTTGTCCACATGACCGACCGCATCATACTTGCCTCCAACTCAGTCATTCGCGCACAGCTTTTGCAAAGCGCCTGCGTTCCCTTCGAGGTCTTTGCAGCTCGTGTCGACGAAGACGCTGTCCGTGCATCGCTTGAGGCTGAACAGGCCTCTCCACGCGATATTGCAGACACACTTGCCGAACTCAAAGCCCAGCGTGTTGCTGCCAAGAACCCGGATGCCCTTGTGATCGGATGTGATCAGGTGCTCGCATTTGGTCAGACTATCCTTAACAAACCGCAAACACCTGACGAGGCCCTGTCGCAACTCAAAACACTGCGCGGTCAAAAACACCAACTTCTGTCTGCTGCGGTGATTTACGCCGAAGGCAAACCGCAATGGCGCCATGTCGGCGTTGTCCGCCTGCAAATGCGCGATGCTTCTGACGTATACTTGGCTGATTATGTCGATCGCAACTGGGACAGCATCCGTCATGCCGTCGGCGCATATAAACTGGAAGAAGAAGGAGTGCGACTTTTTACACGCATCGACGGGGATTATTTCAATGTACTTGGCCTGCCGCTCTTGGAACTCTTGTCTTATCTGACACTACGCAGAACATTGCCGTCATGACACAAATCCCCCGCGCAGGTGTTATCGGAAATCCGATTGCCCACTCTCTTTCGCCGAAACTTCACAGCTATTGGCTGAACCGTTACGGACTTGAAGGCGCGTATACAGCGCTGAAGGTCACCGAAGACGAACTTGAAAAAACGCTGCGCGAATTGCCAAGCCAAGGCTTCATTGGTGCAAACGTCACTATCCCACACAAAGTGAACGTGATGCAGTTTGCCGACCAAATTACCGACCGCGCCACATTGATCGGGGCTGCGAATACCCTAATTTTCAAAGATGACGGCCGAATTTTCGCCGACAATACCGATGGTTACGGGTTCATGGCAAACTTGCGCCAATGTGCGCCCGATTGGGACCCAAGGGCAGGCCCTGCTGCGATTTTTGGCGCAGGCGGAGCCGCTCGTGCGATAATTGTGGCCCTTGCCGATGCAGGCGTGCCCGAAATCATCATCTCGAACCGCACCCGCCCCAAGGCCGAAGCACTGCGCGATGACTTTGGTGCGCGCATTTCCGTAATAGACTGGGTGCAGGCCGATAAAATGCTAGAGGACGCAAATACCGTCATCAACACCACATCTCTTGGCATGGTTGGTGGACAAGATTTCAAAGTGCCGCTGGATAATTTGCGAAAAGACGCCGTTGTGACCGATATTGTCTATAACCCGTTGAAAACAAAGTTCCTTCTAGCTGCAGAAAAGCAAGGCTGCATCACTGTCGATGGCCTTGGAATGCTTCTTCACCAAGGTGTGCCGGGTTTCGAACGTTGGTTCGGCAAACGCCCTGAAGTTGACGAGGCCACACGACAAGCCGTCCTGTCATGACCCATTTATTGGGCCTGACGGGTTCAATTGGCATGGGCAAATCAACCACGGCCCAGATGTTTCGCGACGCAGGTATTCCCGTTTGGGACGCGGATGCCGCGGTGCACGCACTTTATAGCAAGGGCGGCGCTGCGGTGCCGCATTTCGAAAAAAAACTGCTCCAAGCTGTTGTGGACGGTGCAGTAAGCCGCCCAGCGTTGAAAGAACTTCTTGCTGCTGATCCCACTGTCATCAAAATACTCGAAGATATTGTGCACCCGCTGGTCGCTAGTCATCGCGCGGACTTTCTGGTGCAACAAAACGGGCCTTTAGTTGTTTTTGACATACCGCTTTTGTTCGAAACCAGCGCCCAAGATTGGCTCACGTCGGTTCTGGTCGTCACAGCCCCGCCTGAAGTCCAAAAGGAACGCGTTCTCGCGCGTGGTCAAATGTCAGAGGCACTTTTTCAGCAGATTTTGTCGCGTCAGATATCAGATGCAGAAAAACGCGCCCGCGCCGATCACATTATCGAAACACTGACGCTGGACGATACCCGCGCTGCCGTGCAAAAACTGATTGCGGAACTGACAGGACAAAAACATGCGTGAAATCGTACTGGATACAGAAACGACTGGATTTGAACCGTCTGAAGGGGACCGCATCGTCGAAATCGGTGCGATCGAACTGATGGGCCATGTTCCAACGGGCCGCACCTATCATCAATACATCAATCCCCAGCGGGCAATGCCAGCAGCGGCGTTTGGCGTGCATGGGATCGGTCCCGATCTGCTGGACCCGCCGCAAAACCCCAAGCCGGGTCAGGAAACGCTGCGTGATAAGCCGCTTTTCAAAGATATTGCTCAGGGCTTTGTCGATTTTATCGGTGACGCAAAACTGGTCATCCACAACGCCGCCTTTGATATGAAATTTCTGAACGCTGAACTGGGGTGGCTAAACCGCCCCTTACTGCCGATGGATCAAGCACTTGATACGTTAACCATCGCGCGGCGCAAATTTCCGGGATCGCCTGCCTCTTTGGACGCACTTTGCCGCCGCTTCGGGATCGACAATAGCTCTCGGACGCTGCACGGCGCGCTTTTGGACAGTGAAATTCTGGCAGAAGTGTATCTGGAACTGATCGGTGGACGTCAGCCTGATTTTGCATTGGCTGCCGATACACGCAGCAGGCCATCGGGTGGCGGAGCACAGGATTGGCGGCCGACAGCCCGTCCGACCAAACTAGACCCAAAGCTTACAGAAGAGGAAGCCGCCGCCCATGATGCCTTTGTCGGGCAGTTGGGCGACGGCGCAATCTGGAAAAAACTGGCTTAGTTTACAGTGTCAGTGCTTGCAGCCTGCTTAGCTTTTTCAGTTTCTGCACGGCGGACCAGCTCGGAACGGTAAAGCGCCAAGAAATCAATCGTTTCAAGGTTTACGGGCGGGAAACCACCGTCGCGGGTCGCGTCGCTGACGATCCGGCGGAGAAACGGGAACGTGATGCGCGGGCATTCGATCAGCAAGTAAGGGTGCATCTGATCTTCTGGCACGCCAGTCACCTCAAAGACCCCAGCATATTCAATCTCAAGCACGAACAAAGGCTCGCCCTTTTCTTTGGTTTTGCTTGTGATGTTCAGCTTGGTGATGACTTCATACTGGTTCTCTGGCTTGCGCTTGCGTGCATCAAGGTTCACTTGGACCTTCATTTCAGGCTGCGCGTCGCCAGTCACACCCTTTTGGGCAAGAATGTTTTCAAACGACATATCGCGAATGTACTGCGCCAAAACGCGGCTGTTGATTTGTGGGGCTGCCTGCGGGGCTGCAGCAGCGGCACCATTTTCAGGTGTATCGGCCATTGGAATTTCTCCGGTTAAATTAGCTTTGCGCGTTCCTATCAGCCTATTTGTAAAGGCTCAATGGCGGGTCCACTTCGAGGGCTTATCGGGGCGGTCTTTCTGCGGCGTCACGTCCTTAAAGTCACCGTCGATCACGCGTTCACCGCTTGGCGGCTGACTGGGTGCCGGGCCTTGCTGTCCCATCGTAAAGCTTTGCGCCTTGATGTTTGATTTGGCCCAGACAAAAGCAGCACGTCGCACGGCGGGCACCAGAAATGACAGGCCAACGGCATCTGTGAAAAAACCGGGTGTCAGCAAAAGCGCGCCAGCAAACAAGATCATCGCCCCATTTGCTAAAGGCTCTGTTGGGTCATCAAGTTCTGAAAACGACCGTTGCAAGTTCGCTAATTCGCGCAGACCCTGGTTGCGGACTAGATAAGACCCCGCGATCGCCGTCGTCAGTACAACCAAAAGGGTCCACCAAATACCGATAAACCCACCAACCTGAATGAACAGGGCGATTTCGATCATTGGAACCGCGATAAACGCAATTAGCAGCCACATGGTGATAGCCTTTCATAACATGTTCGGGGGTAAGGTGGACTTGACGCTACCCCCGCCCTACATAGGGAATGTAAGGGCGTGTTTCCATGCCTTCCCTGATACGAGGTCCCAATGAACTCTCCGATTATTCAGCTCTTGGTGCTTGCAGGCATCGCTGTCTTCCTCATTTTGCGCCTGCGCGGTGTGCTTGGCAGCCGTGAAGGTTTCGAAAAACCCGCAGTGACACGTCCCGATGGTGAACGACGCGCGGCGAAGCCGGAATTCGATGTGATCGAAGGTGGTCCTGATCTGGATATTACCGATCACGTTGAAGAAGGCTCTGTTGCCGCCAAGGCATTGGTTGCGATGAAGCGCGTTGACCCCACATTTGACGTAAGCGAATTTCTGGGTGGCGCACGCGGCGCCTATGAAATGATCCTGATGGCCTTTGAAAACGGCGACCTGGACAGCATTGTCCCGTTTATTTCCGAAGATGTTTATGAGGCTTTCGCATCTGTCGTGGATGATCGCCAGCGTCAGGGTTTGACCGTCGATGCCAAGTTTATCGGTATCAGCGATATGACATTGGCCGCGGCAGAATTTGACGAGGTCACGAAGGAGGGCGAAGTCAGCATTCGCTTCAAAAGCGAGATCACCTCGATTGTGCGCGACAAGGGTGGCGATATCATCGAAGGCAGTGACAAAGAGATCAAGCGTCAGAAGGACACTTGGACGTTCTCGCGCAAGATGGACTCAGACGATCCAAATTGGCGGCTTGTAGCCACCGGCGAATGATCGCTGGTGGGTCGTGTTATGGCCGGACTGAGCTATACCAAACTCCGATTTGAAGACCTTGAGGGGTGGGCTGATGATAATCATCGGGCTGCCCTTGATGTTTTTTGCACGACCTGTGCCGATGATACTCTTGCTGAACTGGCGGTTATTGCGCCGGTTGCGCGTGGTTTTTTCGAGGACCATTTCAGTCCCGTCCTGATCGAGGACGGCACAGATGCGGTTTTTACAGGATACTACGAGCCAGAACTTGACGCCAAACGCACAAAAGACGTGACCTTTTGCCACCCGATCTATGGCGTGCCTGACGATCTTGATCGAGACAAAACGTATTTCACCCGCCTCCAGATAGAGGTGGATGCGCCACTCGCAGATCGCAGGCTAGAGATTGCTTGGCTGTCTGACCCGGTCGATTTGTTTTTTCTTCAGGTCCAAGGATCCGGTCGTCTGCGCTTGCCCGATGGTGACATGATGCGTGTTGGTTTTGGGGCCAAGAATGGACATCCCTATACATCAATTGGCAAAACCCTGATCGCACGCGGTGTTTTTGATGCGGATAGCGTATCGCCCGAAGTGATTCGTGGATGGGTGCATGAGAACGGCCAAGCGGGACGCGCGCTTTTGTGGGAAAACGAAAGCTATGTGTTTTTCCGCGAAGTCAGCGAAGTACCTGCTGCAAAAGGCCCGATTGGCGCGATGAACAAATCCGTGACAAGCAGCCGGTCTATCGCTGTCGATCCTGACGCAACCCCCTTGGGCCTGCCAGTTTGGATCGAAAAAACCGGGCTGTCCCCGATGAACCGCCTGATGGTCGCGCAAGATATCGGATCCGCGATCAAAGGCGCGCAGCGGGCCGATATTTTCTTTGGCACTGGCGCAGATGCTGGAAAGCTAGCAGGTCAGGTCAAAGATGGCGGACGTATGGTTGTGTTAATGCCAATCGCGATGGTTGACGGTTTGGCTGAAGGGCGGAATTGATGCGCAAGCCCCGCCATTTATCATCCGAGGAACGCGCTTTGTGGGATCGCGTTGCCGAACGTGCGACGCCGTTGCATCCAATACGGAAAAGACCTGCACCCGAGCTTTCACCGACGCCCAAACCAAACCAATTTGTCCTGCAACCCGATCCGCTGCCGGATTTCCAGGTTGGTCAGAAGGCAGATGCCGCCCGCCCGCATGATCCAATGCGCCCTTTAGTGGATCGTTTGGGCGCGGCAGCTGTGAACATGGACAACAAGTCCTTTGGCAAAATGAAGCGCGGCAAGCTTAAGCCAGAGGCGCGGATCGACCTGCACGGTATGACAATCGCAGAGGCGCACCCCGAACTGGTCGCGTTTATTCTTGATTCACACGCTATGGGGCGGCGGTTGGTTTTGGTGATTACAGGCAAAGGCAAAGACCGCGATGATGGTGGGCCGATCCCGACGCGCTTTGGCGTGCTACGCCATCAAGTGCCGCAATGGTTGGCGCTGTCTCCATTGGCGCAAGCGATTTTGCAGGTGGGGCCCGCGCATCTAAGACACGGCGGGCACGGCGCGTATTATGTCTATCTACGTCGTACGCGCTAGGGCCAGCCGCGCATTGCGGGTTGGTACAATCAGCATCAGCGCGGCTACAGCAAAGATTGCGGCATATCCCAACTGCTGCACTTCAAATCCGACGCCGCTGTCGATCAACCAACCGCTTAGTCCCGGACCAATCGCTGAACCTAGAACCATCAATGCCGCAGCGGCGGATTTAATCGATCCGATATGTTTGGTCCCATAAAACTCTGCCCAGCATGCGTTCAGCAATGTGCTTTGCCCACCACCTGCCATGCCCATTAAGACAACGGCCATCGCGGTCCAGCCAAGGCTGGGCGCGTACCAATTCAGGATGAATGCCAAAATCAGCGGAATCAGGTAGAACGGCAAAAGCCGCGCCGCGCCGAAACGGTCAATCGCCCAGCCATACGCGATTGTTGAAAGCAAAAGAGCCAGGGTCCCCAGCGGAAATACGGATACCAGCGCCAAATGCGACCAACCCTTGATTTCGGCAAAATGAGCTTGGTGGAACCAAAATGCCGTGCCGAATCCCGAAAATGACATAACTGCCGGGATCATAGCCCAAAATAGCGGATGGCGCAGTGCTTCGCGGCGGGTCCATTGTTTGTTGTTCATGCCAGTGGATTGGGTCGTGTCAGCCATCGATTGCGGTGTACGCTCCAGCCGCAACAGACGGTACAGCACAACGCAGGCCAGCACGCAGAACACGGCAAAACCAATCCAAAGCGTGCGCCAATCAATGAATGACTTAAGCCAAACCATTGTCAACGGCAGCGTCGCCTCACCGATCATAAACCCAAAGGCGGCAACTGCTAACGCGCGTCCGCGTGTGGCAATAAACCAGCGCGACATCGCGACCGTCGCGACATGGGTTGTCATCCCTTGACCCGTAAACCGCAGAGCGAAGATGACGATTGGCAATAGGGCCGCGACGGCATTGAAGGCCATAAACAAACAGGCCGAGGCCAGTAGCAAAATGACGACGATCCCCAGCGTGCGCACGCGAAACCTATCGGCCAATCCACCCGCAAAGACCATCAGCAGCGCGGACGCCCCCGTGCCGACCATGTAGATCAGACCCCAATCCCCGTTGGTCAGGCCGTAAACGTCGCGAATTTCACCGCCAAAGATCGAGATAAAGAAGGTTTGCCCAAAGCTGGACAAAAACGACAACAGCACACCCGTCCCCAAAAAGGGCAGGTTTTCGCGAATGAAACGCAGGTATCCGGCTTGCTGGCTCATTCGCCTTTGATGGGCCGGGCCGTAAAAAGTTGAAAGCCCTAAAGCACGTAGCGGCTTAAATCGGTTGATCGCGACAGCTCGCCCAGATGTTTCTCAACGAAAGCAGCATCAATCGCGATTTCGTCGCCTGCGCGATCGGGGGCATTGAAAGACAGGTCTTCGAATACCCGCTCGATCACGGTGTAAAGCCTCCGAGCGCCAATGTTCTCAACGGCTTCGTTCACTTCGGCGGCGATCTTTGCCAGCGCTTTGATGCCGTCTTCGGTGAAAGTCACGATGACTTCTTCGGTCTTCATAAGGGCAGAATATTGCAGAGTCAGCGCGTTGTCTGTTTCGGTCAGAATGCGCACAAAATCGCCTTCGGTCAGGGCGCGCAGTTCCACACGGATCGGCAATCGGCCTTGGAGTTCCGGCAGCAGATCAGATGGTTTTGCCACGTGAAACGCGCCGGATGCGATGAACAGGATATGGTCGGTTTTGATCGGGCCATGTTTTGTTGAAACGGTTGTGCCTTCGATTAAGGGTAGCAAATCGCGCTGCACGCCTTCGCGGGACACATCAGCGCCGCGCGCATCGGCGCGCGCGCAAACCTTGTCTATCTCGTCCAGGAAAACGATTCCGTTTTGTTCGACAGCCTCAAGAGCTGCCTTGGTGACGGTTTCGTCGTCCAGTAGTTTATCCGCCTCGTCTGCGACCAGCGCGTCATAGCTTTCTGCGACGGTCATCTGCTTTTTGACTTTGCGTCCGCCCATCGCTTTGCCGAAAAGTTCGCCGATATTCATCATGCCGCCCATGCCACCGGGCTGGCCTGGGATCTCGAATCCGCCCATCGGGTTCGAGGTTTCGGCCAATTCCAACTCGATAATGGTATCGTCAAGTTCGCCTGATTTCAGCTTCCTGCGGAACAATTCGCGGGTCGCCTCGCGGGCATCGGTGCCGGCGACGGCAGTAATCACGCGTTCTTCTGCGGCCTCGTAGGCTTTGGCTTTAACGTCCTCGCGCATGTGA
>JBLHTS010000097.1:0-11495 GCA_047627695.1 Yoonia sp.
AGATGCTGCACCATGCACATTTCGACATGAAGGGCGGATTGCGGACCTTCGCTGCGCCCGCAAACTAAATTGGGCAACTTGAAGAAAGCGGACGCTCGAGGCTGCGACTCAGTTTTTTCGATGCGCAACCGCAACTAACGGCGACAGTGAGCCAAAAGTGTCGATATTTGGATGCGAGGCAAACGTCCACTTTTTGGGAGCTGCTAAGAAAGCCCGTTCTTGAACGCGTTTTGAGTTCAGGGCAGTGGAATGATTTCATCATTGTCATCCCGCGACGCTAATTGCTCACCCTGCCCGCCTCAACTTATTTGGCTCTGACAGTGCCCTTTGGGGCGGTAGTTTCGTCGTTCCGGGGTTGATCCTGTACAGTATGCGCAGCTGAAAGCAGGCGTTCGTGCGGCGCGCAGCAATCAACACATTGGGCTTATTTTGTCGAAAAACTCTTATTGATTATGATCTTTGCGGCTGATTCAATTATTTTATTGCTATTGGAGTTTGCACGCGATGATGGGACCACGTCAAGGGAGCACAATCTGCTCTGTTTATGATTTCTCGTTAGAAGACCATGTCCCCACGGATCATGTGTTGCGTGCGATTGAAGGTGTCATTGATCTGTCCAGTGTTCGGAAATATTTGACCGCATTCAACAGCTCCACAGGCCGCTCTTCGGTCGATCCCGAATTGATGATGCGGATGATGTTAGTTGGTTGTGTCATGTGCATTCGCTCTGAGCGCCAGCTCTACGAAGAGAACCATTTGAACCGCCTACTGCTAGTTTTGCAAGGTGGATATGCCGGACCCAATTCCGGATCACTCGAGGTGCCCTAAAACAGAAAGCGACAGTCCCTGCCCCGTTAGGACCATTCTATGCCTGCAGCGCTCTGAATAACTGGAACAGGAAAATCGCTCGACAGAGGTTTCACGCAATGCCACGATGCCCAAATTAGTGGCGTCCGCCCAATTAATCGCCTGTTGAACTGGACTAAAATTGCAAAAAAACTTCATAATCAATGCCCCCAGCGGTCGGACCCTTTCCAATGACATCAGGTTTCATGTGCATACCAGCCGCCTGTGTTGGCCCCACGAATGTGTCCAGAAATGCTCAGATTCTTAAATGGATGTGACATCGCGCACGCCTGAACGCGAGGACGGACAAGAATTGGTCCTGTTCTCACCTTTGCTGCGTGACGCCTCTATTCTTGTCGTTGATGACGAAGTTGGCATTCGCAATTTTCTTGTAAAAACGGTTGGCAAACACTGCGCCGTGATCGAAGAGGCATCAACGACCCAAGAAGCAACCGCAAAACTGGACATCAGCAGATTTGACATCGTCATTCTGGACAACATCATGCCGGGTCAATCGGGGATCGAATGGCTGGCAGAGCAACGCCAAATCGGTTTTTTCGGGCAGGCTATTTTGATCACCGCCTTTGCGGACCTTGAAACCGTGATTGATGCCCTGCGTGCCGGCGCTGTTGATTTTCTGCTCAAACCGTTTCGCTCCAACCAGATACTTAGTGCTATTACCAACTGTCTGGACCGCGCAGCACTTCGTCGTGAAAATACGTTGCTTCGTCACGAATTGGAGGGCGGTACCAACATTTTGCGCCATCGTCATGAACTGGTCGGAACCTCTGCCGAAATCGTGACCCTTAAGGACTATTTGGGCAAAGCCGCAAAGCTAAATTCGAGCGTTCTGATCAGGGGCGAAACCGGTACTGGTAAAGAGGTCGCAGCGCGCATGTTGCACGCAGGATCGCCGCGTGCGCCCCATGCCTTTGTCCCCGTCACCTGTGCTGCATTTTCCGATCACGACTTTTCAGAGGTTTTGTTCGGCAGCCTTCCGTCTGCAGAAAGCAAAACCCAGACCGAGGGGCTTTTGATGGCGGCTGAAGGTGGCACGCTTTATCTCAATGACGTCGAGGAGTTGTCCCAAACCGCGCAGGCGGCATTGATGAACGTGATCGAAACTGGACGCATCCGGCCAGTCAATTCCGAACGCGCGGTGGCGGTGAACCTCAGGATAATTTCGTCGACGTCTAAAAACCTGCTGGATCTTGTCGCGGCCGGCACGTTTCGCGAAGATCTTTATTATCGCCTGAACGTGTTGAGCGTTGATATGCCACCCCTGCGCGACCGCCCCGTTGATATCATTGAATTGTCGGAACTGTTCATCGGTCAGATCGCGGCAGAGCTGAACGTTCCCCCACCTCTGTTGAACGCTGCCGTAAAACGCAAACTTGTGACCCATCCTTGGGTCGGAAACGTGCGCGAGCTGCGCAATCACATTGAACGCGGCCTGTTGAACGATGATCTGGAGAACGGGCTCGATTACGGCGCGAAAGATGGGGACCCAGAGCAGGATACCGATACGTTAGCCGTGGTTGAACGGCGTCATATTCTAGAAACCCTTGCGGCGTGTGGTGGCAACAGGGCCGAGGCTGCGCGGCGGTTGGATATTTCGCGCAAAACCATCGACCGAAAATGTCAGTCGTGGAAATTGTGACCCGATGAGAAGGTCTGTTCGTCTCAGGTTGTTGGTCCTTGCACTGCTTCCACTTGTGGTCTTGCTGCCCATTTCCCTTGGGGTGACGATGCTGCGCTGGTCAGACAAATTTGACGATCTTCTGATCCAAAAAGTTGCCAGCGACCTTCGCATAGCGGAGCAATACATGCGGCGGATTGTGGCGGCGCAAAGTGTTGATGTGAAATCACTGGCAGATTCCGTGAGGTTCGAACGTGCCAGCCGGAGCAACCCGCAAGCCTTATTGGACCTGCTAGAGGTCAGCCGTGCACAGATGGGGCTTGATTACCTCGTGCTGCGCAGTGTGGAAGCGGGGCAAGAACTTGCGCCCGAGTTTTATGTGTTTGAGGCTGCAATTCGGGACGGTGATGCCGAAGAAGTCACATTGTTTTCACCGTTCGATCTGGCTGAAATTTCGCCGCAGCTGGCCGAACATGCGGTGATCCCGCTGATTGAAACCGAGGCCGCAATCGCAACAGACCGCAGCGTTGAAGACCGCGGTATTGTAATTTTAAGCGCGACGCATGTCGTGGTTCAAAATGAGGATTTTGTCCTGATAGGCGGCACGCTGTTAAATCAAAACCTTAATTTTATTGATACGATCAACGACCTTGTCTACCTAAGTGGTGATGACGAAACCCTACGTACAGGGACAGCGACGTTGTTTCTTGAGGACGTGCGCGTCAGCACAAACGTTCGCCTGTTTGAAAATGTCCGCGCTTTGGGGACACGGGTTTCAGAAACGGTATACCGCGCCGTATTGAAAGACGGAGAGACGTGGCTGGACCGCGCCTTTGTGGTCAATGACTGGTATGTCTCAGGCTATTTGCCAATATTGGACGGCGCAGAAAACCGCATCGGCATGCTGTATGTCGGGTTTCTGGAACAACCCTATGCCACGTTAAAAAGAACGACATACTTGGCAATCCTGTTGGCGTTCGTTGTGGTTCTTTTGATTTCCGTTCCTTTCTTTCTTTGGATTGCCCGTGGCATTTTCAGCCCACTTGAGGCGATGACCCAAACGATCAAGCGGGTTGAGGCGGGTGATCTTGATGCGCGGATCACAATTAACAAATCTAACGATGAAATCGGCGATGTTGCGCGCCATCTGGACGGGCTTTTAGAACTGGTACAACACCGCGACCGTGAATTGCGCAAAGCCGCCGACCAGTTGAACCACCGCGTTGAAGAACGCACGCAAGCCTTGCAACATGCAAATGAACGGCTTGGGGCAACCTATAAACAGCTTGTGACGTCGGAAAAGCTGGCGGCGATTGGCGTAATTACCGCTGGTGTCGCCCATGAAATCAATAACCCCGTGGCAGTCATTCAGGGCAATATGGAAATCGTGCGCAGAGAGGTGGATCTTACAACGACAGACCTTGCGACGGAATTTGATCTGATTGATGCGCAGGTTAACCGGATCAATGCGATTGTCGGAAAGCTTTTGCAATTTGCGAGGCCAAGCGAGTTTTCAGGAGACAAAGACAAA
This sequence comes from Yoonia sp., assembly GCA_047627695.1. GTDB lineage: Bacteria > Pseudomonadota > Alphaproteobacteria > Rhodobacterales > Rhodobacteraceae > Yoonia. Next base: position 4,017 of record JBLHTS010000097.1, read on the forward strand.
GTTGATGTGCCGCGCTTGATTGAGGACTGCGTCGATCTGGTGTCTCACGTCTTGAACACATCAGACATTACTTTGAAGCGGGACTTTGACACCGTGCCGCCCGTCCAAATCAATCAGGTGGAGTTTCAGCAAGTCATCATCAATTTGTTGGTAAATGCGGCGCAGGCCATGCCGAATGGTGGGGTTTTAACACTGAGGGTCCACGACATCGAAAAGGACGGCAAAGCCGGAGTACAAATCACGGTGCAAGACACTGGTGTCGGAATTGATCCCGAGCCTCTGGGTCACGTATTTGACCCCTTTTTCACATCCAAGATTGGCGTTGGCACCGGCCTGGGGCTGTCGATCAGTCAGTCTTTGGTCGATCAAACAGGCGGTCAAATTTGGGCAAAAAGCGAAGTTGGGGTCGGATCAGCATTTTTCGTGTGGATTCCCGCGCCGGACATTCTGCCCTCCTGACGCGACCGCGCAACCGCGTAAGTGGACATTTTGTCTGACGGCCAGTGCCGGAAGGGTGCATTTCGGGTCAAAAAGACCAATGCGTAAACCCGCAGATACGTCTTAACCTATTGTTATAAATAACTTAAACGTTGACTCTTCAAGTGGAACAACAAAACTCTGCCCTATTGTAATACGTGACTTCGATTTGCAGAGCCTGAACACGCCGAGGGAGACGGTGCAGGACCTGCAGTAAGACGGGGCACACAAGGGAGGAATAAAATGTCTACACAACCCGCTTCAGGCGCGTTCTCATTTCTGATGAAAGAGAATATCGTCGCTAAACCCGGCTACAACAGGTGGCTTGTTCCACCTGCATCCATCGCCATCCACATGTGTATTGGATCGGTTTACGCGTGGTCTGTTTTCAATCCGGCGTTGACCCGTGAACTGGGGATCGTTGCATCCGCGGCAGATGATTGGACATTGTCTTCGGTCGTCTGGATCTTCTCGGTCGCGATCGTGTTCTTGGGTCTGGCGGCTGCGTTTGGCGGCAAGTGGCTCGAAAAAGTGGGGCCGCGTTGTGTTGGCGTTACGGCAGCTATTCTTTGGGGCGGTGGATTTATCATCGGCTCACTTGGAATTTCGTCGCATCAGCTTTGGCTGGTCTATCTTGGCTATGGCGTTTTGGGCGGGGCGGGACTTGGCTTTGGCTATGTATCGCCAGTTTCAACACTGATCCGATGGTTCCCGGACCGTCGTGGGATGGCAACAGGCATGGCCATCATGGGGTTCGGCGGCGGCGCGATGATTGCCGCACCTCTGAAACAATGGCTTTTAAGCATTTACGCAAAGGCACCTGATTTCCTTGGTGGTGAAGGCACGCTCACCTTGATCACGGAAGGCGGCCGCCGGTTTGTAGAAACTGCAGCTGGCAAGGTCGAAGTTATCGTGGCCACAGCGGCACAGGCGGCCAGTATTCCCGGCGGTGGCGAAGCAGGCGTCTATGCGGTCGGAACAGGCAACACAGGCGCTGCGGCGACGTTTATGACGCTGGGCATTGTCTACTTTTGCATCATGGTATTCGCGTCATTCCAATACCGTGTACCCGCCGAAGGTTGGGCCCCAGAAGGCTGGAGCCCACCGGTTGCAAAAGGCGGCATGGTCACGCGCAACAACGTGCACATCGACGAAGCCCTGAAGACACGCCAGTTCTGGCTGCTCTGGATCGTTTTGTGTTTCAATGTGACCGCAGGCATTGGTGTGATTGGCGTTGCCAAAACGATGATCAATGACATCTTCGGCGATATTGTCTTTGTGACAGCCGCATTTGCTGGCACCTACGTTCTGATGATTTCGGTCTTCAACATGGTTGGCCGGTTTTTCTGGGCCAGTACATCCGACTTCATCGGTCGCAAGAACACGTACCACTGCTTCTTCATCCTTGGCACGATCCTGTATCTGTCCATTCCATACTTTGCGTCTGCGGGCGGACCCGCTGCTTTGATCGGGTTCTATGTCGCGACGATGATTATCTTCACGATGTATGGAGGCGGCTTTGCGACAATCCCTGCGTATCTTGCTGATATGTTTGGCACGTTGCACGTGGGTGGTATTCACGGACGCCTGCTGACCGCATGGTCAACTGCAGGGGTTCTTGGCCCGTTTGCCATCACCTATCTGCGCAACATTTCCAAGGACAACGCGATTGCGGACCTGGTGTCCAAGATTGATCCCACCGCCTTCATGGAAAAGTTCGGCGCACCGGTGACCGATCTTGCCCAACTTGTGTCTGCGAAGTCGGTCACAATTGTGCAGCTTATGGAAATCGCGCCTGTTGGAACCATTGATCCAACGTCGAGCCTTTATAATACGACGATGTATTGTATGGCCGCGCTGCTCGTCATTGCGTTCTTCGCCAACTTGATGGTCCGGCCTGTGAAAAGCCGCCACCATGTTGAAACGACGCACCCTAAAATGGCACCAGCGGAATAAGTACCCCTTGGGCGCTACCACTTGGTGCGCCTCCCTAGACGCCCCTTTTCTTCGGAATTGGGGCGTCTTTTTTATACCTCTAAAACTAGTCGATAACAAAATGCGAAGGGACGCTGAATTATGGCACTTGATGACCGCAAGGGTGTTTGGAAAACTGGTAAGGGCAAAGGCCGTCACCACACCAAAGGCCGTCAGCTTGACGATGCAGCCCACGCCGATGTGCAGGCCCTTTTACTTAACCAGCCGCGCAGCCGTGATCGGTTGATCGAAATCCTGCATTTGATCCAAGATAAATTTGGCTGCATATCCGCCGCCCATCTGCGCGCGCTGGCTGAAGAGATGCGCATCGGTCAGGCAGAAATCTATGAAGTCGCGACTTTCTACGCCCACTTTGATGTGGTCAAAGAAGGTGAAGCAACACCCCCCGCACTGACCATCCGCGTTTGTGACAGCCTGTCATGTGAACTGGCCGGTGCAGAGGTTTTGCAAAAAGCGCTCATAGACGGTCTTGATGCGGCCCAAGTCCGCGTCGTTCGCGCCCCATGCATGGGGCGGTGCGATACGGCCCCGGTGCTGGAATTGGGCCATGCCCATATCGACAATGCGACCGTTGAAAAGGTGCAAGAAGCCATTGCTGGCGGCCACATCCACGCGCATATCCCTGCTTATGAAACCTTCGAGACTTATGTCGCGAACGGCGGTTACGCTGAGCTTGCGTCCCTGCGTGCCGACGGCAACTGGGAAGACGTGCAAGCCAAAATCAAAGAAAGCGGCCTGCGCGGTCTTGGTGGCGCGGGCTTCCCGTCTGGCACCAAATGGGGGTTTGTGCGTGGCAATTCTGGTACCCGTTACATCGCCGTAAACGGTGATGAAGGCGAACCCGGTACGTTCAAAGATCGCTACTATCTTGAACGCACGCCGCATCTGTTCCTTGAAGGCATGTTGATTGCGGCGTGGGCAGTCGAGGCAGAAAAAGCGTTCATCTATATGCGCGATGAATATCCGGCAGTGCTGCATATCTTGGCCGCCGAGATCACCAGACTCGAACACGCAGGCATCGTGCCCTCAGGCTATATTGATCTGCGTCGCGGCGCTGGCGCCTATATCTGCGGCGAAGAATCAGCCATGATTGAGTCCATCGAAGGCAAGCGCGGCATCCCGCGTCACCGCCCGCCATTTGTCGCCCAAGTCGGCGTGTTCGGTAAACCAACCCTGGTACATAACGTCGAAACCCTGCTTTGGGTCGCCCGCGTTTGCCGTGAAGGGCCGGAAGTCCTCAATTCGGTTGAACTCAATGGCCGCAAAGGCCTGCGCAGTTATTCTGTTTCTGGGCGAGTCAAAAATGGTGGCGTCTTCTTGTTGCCCGCTGGCTCGACCATCATGGACGTGATCGACGCTGCTGATGGCATGGCGGACGGTCACGTGTTCAAAGCGTACCAGCCCGGCGGCCCGTCTTCCGGTCTGCTGCCAGCATCAATGAACGACATTCCGCTCGATTTCGATACGCTGCAACCACATGGCACCTTTATCGGGTCCGCCGCTGTGGTCGTGCTATCAGAAAGCGACAGCGCCCGCGACGCAGCCCTCAACATGCTGCGGTTCTTTGAAGACGAAAGCTGTGGCCAATGTACACCGTGCCGTGTGGGCTGTGAAAAAGCGGTCAAACTGATGCAGGCCGATACATGGGACCAAAATCTGCTGACCGAACTTACAACCGCGATGGTTGATGCGTCGATCTGCGGTTTGGGCCAAGCTGCCCCGAACCCGATCAAAATGGTGATGACCCACTTCAAGGATGAAATCTAATGTCCAATAAAATTACATTCACTCTTGATGGGCAATCCGTTGAGGCCGACGCAGGCATGACCATTTGGGAAGTCGCCAATGGCCGCGGCCTGATCATCCCACATCTGTGTCACAAACCACAGCCTGGTTACCGGTCTGACGGCAACTGCCGCGCATGTATGGTTGCAATCGAAGGCGAGCGCACGTTGGCTGCATCATGTATCCGCGAACCGTCCGGTGGCATGGTCGTTACAACCGATAAACCCCGCGAAGTCCAAGCCCGCAAGATGGTCATGGAAATGCTTGTCGCAGACCAACCCGCCCAAGATATTGCGCATGATAAGTCGTCTCACCTGTGGGACATGGCCGCAGCGCAAGACGTATCAACAAGCCGTTTCCCCAAGTTAGAGCCTGATTTCGTGCCTTTGCTGGACGCGTCGCACGTTGCGATGTCCGTCAACCTCGATGCCTGCATCCAGTGCGGCCTTTGCGTGCGCGCCTGTCGCGAAGTACAGGTCAACGACGTCATCGGCATGGCTGGTCGCGGCCACAATGCATATCCTGTTTTCGACATGGATGACCCGATGGGCGACAGCTCTTGCGTGGCCTGCGGCGAATGTGTTCAAGCCTGTCCAACTGGTGCGCTGATGCCCGCCACTGTCACAGATGAAAACCAAGTTGGCGACAGCGCAGATTTTGACAGCGAAACTGACAGCGTCTGCCCCTTCTGTGGCGTCGGTTGCCAGATTTCACTGAAAGTCAAAGACGGCAAAGTCAAATTCGTCGAAGGCATCAACGGCCCCGCCAACGAAGGCCGGCTTTGCGTCAAAGGCCGCTTTGGTTTCGACTATATCCACCACAACCACCGCCTGACCAAACCTTTGATCCGTCGCGACGATGCCCCTGCAAAAGGGCTGAACGTTGACCCTGGAAATTACAAAGAATTCTTCCGCGAAGCATCATGGGACGAGGCGCTAGACTTCGCAGCCAAAGGCATGCTGGATCTCAAGGCCGACAAGGGCGGCGCGTCCATCGCGGGTTTCGGGTCTGCCAAATGCACCAACGAAGAAGCCTACCTGTTTCAGAAAATGATCCGCCAAGGCTTTGGCCATAACAACGTCGATCACTGCACACGGCTTTGCCATGCGTCATCTGTGGCGGCATTGATGGAAAACGTCGGTTCCGGCGCAGTAACCGCAACCTTCAACGAGATTGAAAACGCCGACGTGGCGATCGTTATCGGGGCCAACCCCGTTGAAAACCACCCCGTTGCAGCGACCTATTTCAAGCAGTTCACCAAACGCGGCGGCAAGCTGATCGTGATGGATCCGCGCGGCGTTGGCCTGCTTAAATTCGCATCCCACATGCTGCAATTCCGCCCTGGTGCGGACGTGTCTATGCTCAACGCGATCTGTCATGTGATCGTTGAAGAGGGGCTCTACGACGAAACCTATATTTCCAAGTTCACCGAAAACTGGGAAGCCGAAAAAGCGCACCTTGCGAATTTCACGCCCGAAAAGATGTCCAAGATTTGCGGCATCGAACCCGATGTGCTGCGCGACGTTGCCCGCACCTTTGCAGGTGCCAAGGCGGGCATGATTTTTTGGGGCATGGGCGTGTCACAACACATCCACGGCACCGATAATTCGCGTTGCCTCATCAGCCTCGCGCTGATGACTGGCAATGTTGGCCGCTCTGGTACTGGCTTGCACCCACTTCGCGGTCAAAACAACGTGCAAGGCGCGTCCGATGCGGGTTTAATCCCAATGTTCTTGCCTGATATGCAGACCGTCACCGACGATGGTGTCCGGTCGCGTTTCGCTGAAGTCTGGGCGCGCGATCTCGCCGCTGATGCAGTCAACGAGCCGCTTTTGGCGCAAAAAGGCCTGACTGTGACCGAGATTATGGACGCGGTCCATGATGGCGATATTCATGGCATGTATATCCTTGGCGAAAACCCCGCGATGTCCGACCCTGATGTTGAACACGCACGCGACGCGCTGGCGAAACTGTCACATCTTGTTGTGCAGGATATCTTTATCACTGAAACCGCTAACTACGCCGATGTCATCTTGCCCGCCTCTGCGTTTGCGGAAAAATCCGGCACGGTTACAAACACCAACCGTCAGGTCCAAATGGGCCGCCCTGCTGTTGCACCTCCGGGTGACGCAAAAGAGGATTGGTGGATCGAAGTTGAGTTGGCCAAGCGCCTTGGGCTTGGTTGGACATACAGCCACCCATCACAAGTGTTCGCCGAGATGGGTGAGCTGATGAAGTCGTTCAACCACATCACGTGGGATCGCTTGATGAATGAGAATGCAGTGACATACCCGTCGCTGTCTCCCACTGACCCCGGTCAGCCAATTGTGTTCGCCGATGGGTTTCCACGCGCCGACAAACGCGCGAAATTCACGCCTGCAAACGTGATCGCGCCGGACGAAGCCCCCGACGCAGACTACCCGATGATCCTGACCACAGGGCGTCAATTGGAACATTGGCACACAGGCTCGATGACCCGCCGGTCCAAAGTCTTGGATGCGATGGAGCCAGAAGCAAACTGTTCATTGCACCCATCAACGTTGCGCAAGCTAGGTGTTGAACCAGGTGGATTGCTGCGGTTGACCACACGGCGTGGGTCCATCGTGATCATGGCGCGGATGGACCGTGCCGTTGCACCCGACATGGTATTCCTGCCATTTGCCTATGTAGAAGCGGCGGCAAACATCTTGACCAACCCCGCAGTCGATCCATTTGGCAAAATTCCAGAATTCAAATTCTCGGCCGTGAAGGTCGAAAAGTTTGAAGGCCAAGTGGCAGCGGAATGATGCAAGATACCTGGCTGATCTACAGCGTTATCGTTAAAAACAAAATCATCAAAGAGGTGCAGGCTTATACCAGTTAACACCCAGATATGTCTTCGTTAGGGTCCATTTTTATCAGTGATCAGCTGGGGTCTGCAGTCTACGTGCGCAACCAAAAACGCAAAGCCGAAAAGGCGGGTATCCCGTTTGATGAACAGGTTTGGCCTGCGGACAGGTAACGCTTGAACTTCTTGTTGAACGTGGACCTGGCTGCTCTCTGTGCTTAACTTTGATGAGGTATTGCAGTTCGTCAGACTGACCCAAGACGTTCAAGTTGAGAAAATGCCTTTCTCTAAACGAACTACGCTTACGGCCAGCCCCTTCCAAAAGGTTTGCCTAACCGGAAAACGGGACTGGAAGCGGTCGAGGGCAAGTGACGGACTAGAGGCAGTTATTTTTC
>JBLHTS010000098.1:0-11494 GCA_047627695.1 Yoonia sp.
TTCAAAATAGTTGGTTTAAGCACTCAGCACCTCTAGGATCTTATCGGTTGAGGCCGCCCAACCTACAATGCCGCCTTGGGCTGTGATCATCTCAATCGTTGCAGCCTTGAAAGACTGAAAATAGCTTTCGGTTGCGTCAGTCGCCAACAGGCAGTCATAGCCCCGATCATTGGCTTCGCGCATTGTGGTTTGCACGCAGACCTCTGTCGTGACGCCTGCAAAAATCAAATGCCGAAGCCCGCGCTCTTGCAAAAGTGCTTCAAAATTCGTGCGGCAAAACGCACCTTTGCCGGGCTTATCCAACACGGTCTCACCGGGCATGGGGGCCAGTTCTGGGACAATCTCCGCGCCTGCCTCACCCGCCACCAAAAGTCGGCCCATTGGCCCTGGTTCGCCAATGCGCAGGTTGGGCGTGCCGCGGTCGCGCTTCGCATCAGGTAGATCCGATAGATCAGGCCTGTGGCATTCTCGAGTATGGATCACCGGCAAGCCCGCGCGACGAAACCCGGCCAGCAGTCGGGCAACGGTGGGAACAATCGCCCCTAGCCGCGAGACGTCGTTGCCAAGGCTAGCCCCGAACCCACCGGGCTCGACGAAATCTCGCTGCATGTCGATTATAATCAAGCCGAGCCTGCCCCGCTCAAAAGGAAACGCAAAAGGGTCCGCAGGTATCGTCTGCATTCAGACCAAACCCGCAATCAACGTCTTGCTATCCGCCACGGCGCCGAACACGCCGCCCTGCATGGTGACCATTTTCATCGACGCATCATGGTTTCCCTTGTCGGTCGCACCGCAGCAATCTTCAAGCACGACGCATTCAAACCCACGGTCATTGGCCTCGCGCATCGTCGTCGAGACACAGACGTCTGTTGTGATCCCACAGACCACGAGGTTTTCGATCCCACGCATGCGCAAAACCATCTCTAAATCCGTAGCGTAGAAACTGCCCTTGCCCGGTTTGTCGATGATGGTTTCTCCGTCTTTCGGATAAAGTTCTTCGATGATATCCCACCCAGGCTCACCCCGCACAAGGATCTTGCCGCAAGGACCGGGATCACCGATGCCCGCACCAATTTGTTGTGACCGCCAGCGTTTGTTGGCGGGTAAATCGCTTAGGTCGGGTCGGTGACCCTCGCGCGTGTGCAAGATGTGATAGCCCTTCTCGCGCATCGCACTCAGCACCTCTTTAATCGGCGCAATGGGCGCGCGGGTCAGTGTCAAATCATACCCCATTGCATCGACGTAACCGCCTTTGCCGCAAAAGTCGGTCTGCATATCAATAATGATCAGCGCCGTGTTTTCCGGGCGCAGATCGCCGTTGTAGGGCCATTGGTAAGGGTGGCTATTGATGGTTTTCATGCACGACTAATACTTGGCCGTGACCACCCTGTCTTCTGCCCATTTTTTGCCAGAGCGGTGCAAAAAATTCACCGCTACCTCCGACACTCGTCAGAACTTACAGCGCAGTCATCAGTTGCCGCATAAACCTTGCCGAGGCGACGGGCAAAGTCCGGCCCCGCAATTGCCCAAGAAAGAGATTTCCCGGCTCCACATCCCGTTTCGCCAAGGGCCGCGTGACTAGGCCCGGATAATTGGTCATGTTGAGCCCTATAGGGAATTGAAAGCTGATCATGTCTTCCCAAGCACCATAGTGGCGCATGAAATCAAAGCTTTCAGATTCAATTGACGGTTTGACCTCCACCCCGCTTAATCGCCGCACAGCCGTTTCCAGCAGTATCCGAACGGCAAATTTCTCTGATGGAGCAGCATGGGGACACCGCAAAGCGTCACGTAGTCTGATCTCAGCATGATTAGCTAGCGGATGGCCCGCTTGCATTACCACATGGATTGGTTGTGTAATTGCGTGAAGTATTTCAAAATCCACCAAGGTGAGCGGTTCAAACACAATGGCGATGTCACTTGCAAACTCGGACAGCTCTCGCTCTGCTGCAACCCGGTCGCGGGCATTGACCGTGAAGGTAACACCAGGATGATCTCGTCTGTAGCTGGCAATCTCGCTTGGCAGGAAAAATGGCAATAGCGCTTGCGAGCAGGCAATAGACACATGCCCACGCCGCACCCCTGAAAGGTCAGCAACTTGGGATTTCAGCCGCGAAAAGTCGGACCGTTGCGAACGGATATGATGCAGCAACAACTCGCCCGCCGGGTTCAACCGGACACCGCGCGGCAAACGTTCGAAGATTTTATACCCAAAATCATCTTCAAACCGATTGATCCGGCGGTTCAGAGCGGAGGCGGTTATGTTCATATCCTCAGACGCCTTACGGATCGATCCGGCATGAATTACGCCTTCGATAAATTCATAGTCCTTTAAGTGTCGCATGGATCCTCACTTTGGTGGTGCATCTTTTGCACCGCTTTTATGAATTCTTAGCATTTGTATTATCGCTGCTGTCCTTTAATCCTTACCTGACATTTACGGGGAATCGATATGACTGACATTTTGATGAGGAATTGGGCATGAACGCTGAAATTTCGCTCACTTTATCGTCTTTGGCGGAGGCCTACAGGGCAGGAACATCACCCAAGCAGATTGTCGAACAGGTCTATGCGCGCATCGATGCCGTTGCCGATCCAAGCATTTTCCTGTGTCTGTTCCCCAAAGAGCAACTTTTGGAAGCGGCTGAACGCCTCGGAAACCATGACCCAAGTCGTCCGCTTTGGGGTGTGCCCTTTGTGATCAAAGATAACATCGATGTTGAAGGTCATCCGACAACTGCCGCCTGTCCGGGCTTTGCCTATACCCCAGATGAGACGGCCTTTGTGGTGCAGCGCCTGCAAGAGGCGGGCGCGCTGCTGATCGGAAAAACCAACCTCGATCAATTCGCAACCGGTCTTGTCGGCGTCCGCACCCCATATGGCGCGCCAAAAAACGCTATCGACCCTCAGATCGTGCCCGGCGGCTCGTCCAGTGGCTCTGGTGTGTCTGTGGCCCATGGGATTGCTAGCTTTTCGCTCGGCACAGATACGGCAGGGTCTGGCCGGGTGCCCGCAGCGCTCAACAATATTGTGGGATTAAAGCCCACGCTGGGCGCGCTTTCGGCGACCGGGCTTGTGCCTGCCTGCCGCACCTTGGATACCATTTCGGTCTTTGCCTTGACCGTCCGAGACGCCTATGCCGCCTATAGCGCGGCCGCCGTTTATGACCCCGCCGACGCTTACGCCCGTGACATCGCAACCCCTGCGGTAGTGGCCCCTGCCCAGACCCTCAAAATCGGCATTCCAAGTCAAGACAGCATCCGGTTTGAGAGCGACACGGCGCAAGCGGCCTCATTTGCTGACACAGTCGCTCGCCTGAAAGACAGCGGCGCAGAGATTGCTGAGATCGACTTCACGCCGCTCTACGAGATCGCGCAAATGCTCTACTTTGGCGCGTGGGTCGCAGAGCGTTATGTCGCAACCGAAAGCCTGATGGCAAGTAATCCGGACGCGTTGTTCCCAGTGACCCGAAAAATTATCGGCTCGGCGGTTGGCAAGACGGCAGCAGACACCTTCAAGGATTTCTATAAACTGAAGGATCTGATCGCGAGCGTGAAGCCTTCGATCGACGCGTGCGATCTGCTCTGCGTGCCAAGCATTCCCACATTCGCCAGCGTCGCCGATCTAGAGGCAGACCCCATGGGCCCCAACAACATGCTTGGGACCTATACGAACTTTGTGAACCTAATGGATATGTGTGGCATCGCCGTGCCGACACCGCCGCGCTCTGATGGGCGGCCCGGCAGCGTGACCGTTTTGGCGCAGGCTGGTGAAGATGCAAAGGCCGCTGCACTTGCCACTATGATCGAAAGCTGGGGCAGTCGGACACTTGGCGCAACAGGCTGGCCGCTCGACACAGCGCCCTTGCCCGATGACCCATCCGAGGACGCGATCCGCATCGCGGTCTGCGGCGCGCATATGTCGGGTCTACCGCTAAACCACACGTTGACCGGACGCGGGGCCGCATTTGTGCGCACTGACACCTCTGCGCCGGATTATACGTTTCACGCCTTGCCGGGTGCAGGCGTCGCACGTCCGGGCATGGTGCGCACGCAACCGGGCCAAGGGGCCGCCATCGCGTTGGAGCTTTGGGACATGCCGCTGCCCGCGTTTGGCGGCTTCATGAAGACAATCTCGTCACCTTTGGGCATTGGCACGCTGACGCTTTCCGACGGCAGCACTGCACAAGGTTTCCTGTGCGAAGCTATCGCCGTGACAGGTGCGCAAGACATCACCGATCTAGCGGATTGGCGAAAGTATCTGGCCACTCGGGCCTGAGACAACGATGCGGAAGACCGCGCGAAACCTCACCTATCTTTTCGTCAGCCACGACCTCGCCGTCTTGCAAATGCTCTGTGACACGGCTCTTGTTATGCGCTCTGGCAAGTGTGTGTAATACGGCCCAACAGTCGCCGTGTTATCCTCGCCGCAAAGCTCCTACACTCAATAACTAATGGCCGCGATGCCGCAACCGACCGCCTAAATTCTCAGGCCGCTTCCCAATGCACGACACGCTTGCTTAGAAAGACGAAAAAGCTGTCCAGTGCCGCGCCAAGGAGGCCAAGCTGGATCAAGCCAACAAACATGCGATCCATCTGGAAATACTGCCTTGCCTCTTCCAATCGATACCCGATACTAGCCGAAGACCCGGTCAGTTCCGCCGCGACGAGGCTGAGAAAGGCAAGTGCGGCTCCAAAGCGCAGCCCCGCGAAAATATGCGGTGCCGCGGCAGGCACCACCACCTCAAAAAATTCGCGCCACCATGGTGCACCAAGAGAGCGGGACGCGCGGATGTAGGTTTCCGGCACATGTTCCATACCGTGATGCGTGGCGAGCCAGACAGCCAGAAACACTGTGTAAGCGATCACGAAGTACTTGGATTCCTCACCGATGCCAAACCAAACAATGGCAATGGGGACCAATGCTATCGCCGGGATAGGGCGCAAGATATTGAAGAACGGGTAAACAGCAAGTCGTACAATCGCGACGCGGGCTGTCAGGATACCTGCCAGAACGCCAAGGGTTGCCCCAATCGAAAATCCAACGGCAGCGCGCGAGACTGAAATCTTGAGATCCTTCATCATCACGCCGTCGTTGAACAATTTCACAGATGCTGTGGCGACATCCCATGGTCCGGGAAACAGATTGCGATTTGTAAGCCCGAGGCTGTGCGCAAGCTGCCAAATGACGATCACAAAAATAATCGATAAAAGCGGTTTCAGGTGAGAGAGCTGTTTTGTAATCATGGCATCAGTCATAGTGCTATTTCCTTGACCATACCTTGCGCGAAGAAGTGGTAAAACGTTGTCTATCAGTCGGTTGTCGTTTGACGGGCGCGGCCTCCAGAACGCTCATATTCTTAGCATTTCTTTTGTCGTGTGCCTATTTTCCGGACATAAAAATATTGGGGTTGCGGGGCTTATGACCGATGCAAAAATTGCACCGCACTGCAAAATATCTAGCACTATGACGCAACGATTTTTTATAAGAAGCTTTTGACAATGTCGGACAAGGATTGCCAAAAGAATGAACCAAACTGCCACCACTCAACATCAATCAGCTTTAACTACGCGACTCGGCAAGGGCTGGGTTCGCATTGCTGGACTTTCGGTGGTTTTTGGAGAGGGCGCGACACAGACAATTGCACTTACCCCGACAGATCTGGAACTTGAGGCAGGCACATTCACTGCGTTGATTGGTCCCTCGGGCTGCGGCAAGTCTACACTTTTGAATGCAGTCGCAGGCTTTACAGCCCCGACCGAAGGGGCCGTTCAGGTGGATGGCCGCAACGTACAGGGCCCACATCCGAGTGTTGGAGTCATTTTCCAAAACTTTGCGCTGTTTCCGTGGTTCACAGCGCGGGGCAATGTTGAATTCGCGCTCAAGCGGTTTGGTTTGTCCAAAACTGAGCGGCGTGAACGGGCCATGGAAGCCCTTGGCGAGGTTGGTTTGTCCGAACATGCGACGAAGTTTCCCGGCCAGTTGTCAGGGGGGATGAAACAACGTGTTGCGATTGCGCGCACCCTCGCTGCCGATCCAGATGTCTTGCTGATGGATGAGCCCTTTGGCGCGTTAGACGCGCAGACACGGCTGCGGATGCATGAACTTTTGACAGGCATCTGGATGCGCCGTCGCAAGACAGTTTTGTTTGTCACCCATGATGTGGATGAAGCGCTGCGCCTTGCAGATGTTGTCTATGTTATGGCCTCTGCCCCCGGTCGGATCATCGAAAAGGTGCCTGTTGATCTTGAAAGACCCCGCCCGGTCGACCGGATGAGCGATGGATTCTTAACCTTACGCAGCACGCTTTTGGGGCTGCTAAGCCATGAAGACTGAAACCAACAAGAAGACTAAAACCAACATAGGAGAGTAACAATGTTTATGAAATTTCTTGGAGCAGCCACTGCGCTAACACTATCGGCGACCAGTGCCTTAGCAGCCGAAATAACGATCGGCTATGCTCCAAACTTGCAGACTTTACCGATTGTCGTCGCTCAGTCGGAGGGCTTTTTCGCCGAGGAAGACATCACGCTTGAGACGGTCAACTTCACCTCAGGCCGTCGTGCGCTCGAAGCATTAATCGGAGGTCAGCTAGATGTGGCCTTTATGGCCGAATACCCGGTGTCTATCGCCGCACTACGCGATCAACCCTTCGGCACATTCACAACGCTTTCGCGCTATACGGCCAATCGAATGATTTCCAAGGCCTCCGCCGGGTTTGAAGATCCATCTGACCTTGAGGGCATGAAGATTGGCACCACGATGGGCTCAAACACGCAGTTCTTCACCGAAGCATTGCTCACCGAATTCGGAGTGAACGCAGAAGTTATCAATGTATCACCGCCTGATATCGTACCTGCCCTTGCCCGTGGTGACATTGATGCAGGCATCATGTTCCCTGATTTTTATCCAGCTGCTGAAAAGGCACTTGGCGACGACTACCGCGAATTCCGAAGCGATGCCTACATTGCATGGTTTGTTCTCTCTGCCACGCCTGAGATGTTGAATGAACGCCCAGATGAGCTTGCCGCTTTTGTGCGTGCTTTGGTCAAGGCGGAGGAGTTCATTAAAGCCAACCCAGACGGCGCGATGGCTGCCCTTGAAACGGCGTCAGAGGGTCTGCTTTCGATGGAGGTCATCCAAGCGAAATTCTCGGAGGCGGAATACGAGATTGGTTTGGACAACGGTCTCTTGGATATCCTTGAAGTCCAAGCCAATTGGGTTGTCGAACAAGGCATGGTCGAAGCCGAGCCATCCCGCGATCTGATCAAGGGCTTTTTGGCGACCGGCCCGCTCGAAGCTGTCGACGCAGCGCGGATCACTTTGGAATAAATTGAAAAGGCGGGCGGGCCGAATTTGGTTCGCCCGAAATGACCTATGGATTATGAAAACCTTCTTCAATCTCCTGCGACGCTCGCGCCAGAGGTTTTGTTGACCTCGGATGGCGTCAAACGTGATTGGGCCCTCAGCTTTGATGGACGGAAAATTACGGGCGTCGGCCCAGCATCGGAATTTCCAGACGCCACGCCGTTGCCGGGTCGCGCCATCATTCCAGGTATGGTTGATGCCCACACGCATGTTGGACAAATATTTGGCAAAGCCCTGATCGGCGGCGAACCGGCACAAATCTGGCGGCGTATTTGGCATCCAATGGAACGGGACATGGACGAAGAACAATCCTACCTGTCTGCCAAATGGGCGTTCTGGGAAGCCATGCGCGGGGGTTTTACTAAGGTCGTAAACTATGGTCTTAACAGTATTGAAAAAAATGAAGGGGTCCATCGCGCAGCGTTGGAAACAGGGATCCGACTTGTCTCTGCGTGCGGGTTGGATGAATTCTCTGGCGATATAGGAACAGGGCACGGCAACTATACGTGGTCCCAGATTGAAGATGTGATCCTCGCCCATATCGAACACTGCGCCCCGCACGACATGATCGCGCCGTCGGTTTGTTGCAGCTCTTTTATGGGCAACACACCGGAAACTTTGACCAAGCTTTCGGCTTTGTGCGCAGAGAAAGGCATCCTGCTACAAATCCATTCCAATGAGCATTTCCCAGAGGTGCATGAATGTATCCTGCGCCACGGTATGCGCCCGACTGAACTTTTATACAAAAACGATGTTCTTGGTCCACATGTGATCTTGCATCATACAACGCTGGTGGCTGAACCCGAGATCGAGATGATCGTTGAAACAGATACGGCGACCAGTTACAATCCACTTGCCAGTGTTTGGAAAGGCAACGCAGTTGCGCCTGCATTGCGTATGGCGCAAAGAGGCGTCCGTTTTGGTATCGGTTCAGATACAACGTCTGCGGATGGGTTCAAGAACTTGATGGCCGCGGAGGCATGCCAACGGATCGAGCACGCCATGCCCGTTGCAGATTTTTCTTGTGGGGCGGCTTGGACTTGGGTTGATGCCGCAACCACCCAAGGTGCGCGCGCGACGGGTGGCGCTGGCAATCACGGTCCATTGGAACCAGGCATGGCTGCGGATTTTCTAATCCTGGACATGATGCACCCTGAATGTTTGCCGAGCCATGATTTCGAATGGGAACTGGTGCGTTATTATAACCGCGATCAGGTTGATGCGGTTGTCGTAAACAGCAAAGTGACCATGGCGCAGGGCAAACCTATCGGATGGGATGTGGAAGAGCTTCGCGTCGCCGGGTTACAGGCCGCCAAAACAATCACAAGCGCGCCCGATATCAAACGATGCCACGGGCCGTCTGACCTATACCGACCAAAGGCTTAACCAATGCCTCAAGCACGCATTCATCGCATACCAACATCCGGACCGAATGACACATCAGGCTTGCGTGCACTTATTGATGCGGGCGACTTGGACCCCAGCAAATTGGTCGCCATCCTCGGCAAAACAGAAGGCAATGGCTGCGTAAACGATTTCACGCGCGCCTTTGCCGTTTCAGCCTTGCAGCAGGAACTTAAAGACAACGCGGCTGGTGTGAGCATGGTGATGTCTGGTGGCACCGAAGGTGGGCTATCCCCACATATCGTGACCTTTGAAGTGTTGGAAAATAATGGTCCCGGTCCAGCCATGGCAATAGGGGCACAGATATCGCGTGACATCGAAGCACATGAACTTGGCACCTTTGCGCAGATCGAATGTGTCGCTGACTCTGTAAGCGCCGCAATCAATTCTGCCGGGATCGCAACGCTTGGCGAAGTGCATTTCGTGCAAGTCAAATGCCCGCTGCTGACCGCTCAACGCGTTGCAGACTCTGTAGGGCCAGTCGCCACAACAGATACCTTGAAATCCATGGGGCTTTCGCGCGGGGCAAGTGCGCTTGGCGTCGCTTTAGCATTGGGCGAGATTAATATCGCAACGGCTAAGACCACAAAGATCGGCATTGATACCGCTGTCTGGTCTGGTCGGGCAAGCACTTCAGCTGGGATCGAATTGATGGGGCACGAGATCGTTGTCCTCGGGATGAGTGACAGCTGGACCGGCCCCTTGATGGTGGATCATGCGGTGATGAACGATGCGATCGATGTGGCATCCGTCGCGAAGGCTCTTGATCGTCTCGGCGTAGGAAGCCAGGCGACGTTGCGAGCAGTCTTTGCCAAAGCCGAAGCGTTAACCAGCGGACACATAAGGGGCCAGCGCAATACAATGCTAGATGACAGCGATATCGCCTCCACCCGTCATGCACGTGCTTTTGTCAGCGGTGCTTTGGCGGAGCTAACAGGACGGTGTGACCTATACGTTTCTGGCGGCGCTGAACATCAAGGCCCAGACGGTGGAGGGCCGGTTGCAGTGATCGCCGCGCGAACATGAAAGACTGTCTTGGCATTGATGAGGGAGAATTTAGTCATCAAAATGTTTAGATAAAACGGCTACATATATTTCTTTTCAACCGCTCACTGAGACGGGCGGAGTTGTTTCCTCTCTTCGCGAAACTCGCGCCGTGTCGGCTTCGTCCGCAATTTGATCCTTTGGCTCTTTATGCTCGCTGCCTTTTCTCTGAACGACCGCTTTTCCCTATGATAGGCTGCGTATAAATTTAAGCTGCCACGGTAATTATCGTGCCGCGAGCGCGCACAGCGAGAACGTCAAATTCACGGGTTGGGCTCTTTCGAGACATTAGCTGCATTCTGTACGAAGGTCCGGTTTCTCAGTATTGCGTCTGAGGCGTAACTTAAAGCACACGACCATCTGACGTTCCAAAAAGATGAACTTCTTTTGGCGCGTGGAGGTCGGGATCTGGGACCACCAAAGCGGATGGTAACTCACGAAACAGCGCATAGTCACATGCTTAATGTGTCATTCAAAATGCCCAATCCGATATCAATAGTGCTAGAGTGGCCGCTAGTACAAATAGTAAGATCAAGCGAAACGCTTTTTCAGAAATGTTTTCTGAAAGTTTGCTACCTGCAAGAATTCCGAGCCCCAGAATGGGAAGCAAGATGGCAGCTAGTTTAATCGTGTCTTTCTCCAACCCATTCCATCCGGCGTAAAGTAACGTATTCGCGCCATAGGCGAAAACGAAGAAGGCAAGCGTCGTGGCGCGGACTTGCTGTTTTTGCACCCCACGTACAGACATCCAGGTCGCCGCGAGCGGACCGGGCATCGCGAGCATGCCACCCATAAGCCCGGCCGCTGTACCGACGCCGACGATCTCGGCCCGGGTCACGTCCTGTTTTGCGTCGTTTTTTTGCCCGCTAAACATTTCGCGAAGCAGCAGAAGCGTGACGAAGCCCACCATCACGGTGGCTGCGATTTTGAGCGCAGTGGTGCTGACGGCAGTTTGCAGCGCAAAGCCTGCGATGATGCCAAGAACGCTGCCCCCGATCAGGCCGCGTAGTATGCTGCGATGGATATGCGCGCGCAAAAGAGGTGTCAGCATCAGCGCAATCGCTAGATTGTGCAGCGTGCTGATTTGTAATGCCGCGATGCCGTTCAACATGACCAGAAAAACAGGCCCTGCGATCACCCCGTAGCCCATTCCGGTGGCGGCTTGCAGTCCCGATGCTGCGAAGACGGTGCCGCTGAGCAAAAGAAGCGTCGTGATGTCCATCTGTGACTTTCGTCTAAAAGAAAATGGGCTGGGCGCAACAGTGCAGCCAGGCCCAATGCGTGAGTGGTTCTGATCAGTCGAGCGCGATGATCATACGGGATCATTTAATCGGCGTGGCCAAAGATTTTGTGCAGTGCGAACTAGCCTAAGTGCCTCGTCAGCTGCCCTATGCTGAACTTAATCGGTGTTGCCTTCAATAAAGCGAACAGGTTTTTCCCAATGAAGGAGGACGACGCAACCGTCATCGCTCCAGACGGAATGACGGGACCCAGTTGGATTGATGACCATGTCACCTTTGACATAGGTGCCTTTTTCATCCGATTGTGCGCCGTCTAGCACAATGATCGTCTCGGCCCCGGTATGCTCGTGCAGCGGCACCCGCGCGCCGGGGTCATAGCGAAGCACCGCAATAGCCGAGCAGCCTTCGAGGAGTGAGCTGATCGCAATTCCCTCACG
>JBLHTS010000099.1:0-11490 GCA_047627695.1 Yoonia sp.
AAGTCGCCGAACAGATGTCCGACTACCTGCTAACAGGTGCCGTGCAAAACGCGCTGAACATGCCGTCTGTGACCGCAGAAGAAGCCAAGGTCATGGGGCCTTGGATCAAATTGGCTGGCCATTTGGGCAACTTCACCGGCCAGATGACAGACGAACCGATCACTGCCATCAACATCCTGTTTGACGGTGAAGCCAGCGAGATGAATCTTAAGGCACTGACCGCCGCGACTATTGCAGGAATCATGACCAAGGCGAACCCTGACACCAACATGGTCAGCGCACCTGTGATCGCCAAGGAACGCGGCATCAAGGTTTCAACCACCAAACAAGATCAATCCGGTGCGTTTGAAGGCTATGTCAAAGTGACCATCGTGACCGACAAGCGCGAACGCTCTGTCGCGGGTACGGTGTTTAGTGACGGCAAGCCGCGCTTTATCCAGATCAAAGGAATCAACATAGACGCCGAGATTGGTGAACACATGGTCTACACGACAAACGAAGACGTGCCGGGCATCATCGGTGCCTTGGGGATGACGATGGGCGCAAACAACGTCAACATCGCGAACTTTACGCTTGGCCGGTCTGCGGCAAAAGGTGAAGCGATTGCGCTGCTATATGTGGATGAAGCCGTCCCGACGACTGCTATCAAAGCGCTAGAAGACACCGGCCTGTTCCAACAGGTCAAACCGTTGAAATTCAACGTTTAATCGCGACGAATAACACTTGTCACCGCAGCCGCGCCGATTGCGGTGACAATCCAGCCTAGCGTAATCAACCACCAGCGCGCGCCAACGAACGCGGACATTGTGCCAATGCTGCGCGCTACGAAACTGTTGCTGGGCATAGGCAAGGGTCAGCGCAGGCACGCCCAAGTCCCGATCTGCCTGCGGATGCAGCAAGACAAGTCGCGCCAATTCCGGATCGTTGGGGCGTGGGTTTTGCAGCCCTGCAACCGCATCGGCCCGCGCGTCATCTGGCATCATGCTCGCATCAAGCAACCGTTGCCGCCAAGCTACGGCGCGCCGCCACCTTTCGCGGGACGCCTTGCGTAGCTCTTTTCCTTGGCCACCATGATCGCGCGCGCGTCAGAGCGGTGGCCTGTATCACGCAACAGCTTTGCAAGTTGCTCGTAAGGTTGTGGGTAAAATTCGCGGCGCGACACGGCCCCCATTTTCAGCCACGCCAGCCTGTCCGGCACATTGATCCCACCGTGCAGCACTTCATAGACGAACCCGCTAAGGTACAGCCCGCCGCACATGGCCCAGCTTTCAGGATCATCTCAAAGATCACCCACATTCGCCGAAGTCAGATTAACCGCCTCTACAACATCGCGCAATTTGCGCCAGATGAACCATTCGCTCACGGTCAGGCGCTGCGCATTCAGCGCGTCGCCTTAGGTCGTGCGCAAGGTCGCGTGGCTGCAGTCAAACGCGCCGCCGACTTCGACCCCCACAAAGCTGACCTCGCCATCAGCCTGCGCATAGCGCAAGAACACGTCACCGTGGATTTGGGCGCTTTGGACGTTCAACGCATGGCCATCTGGGTTGTGGAACGCCGCCCCGATTGCGACCAACTGGCCTCCGATCTGCGCGCCTAACAGGCTGAACTGTCCGCTTGCGGTCGTCTCTTCCAGCAAGACACTGCTTGCGACTTTCATACCCTGCGCCTTAAACGCAGATCCTTCCGCGTTGCGTAATGTGGCTTGGGTGCAGGACAGATATCCTTTGATGTCACTGCCTGACAATGCGACTTTGCCGTCTACCTTGCTGACATTGAGCGACAAATCACCCAAAATTTGAATGCGCGCGGCGTTGATCCCGTCAGCCAGATTCGATCCAACAATCGCCAGCCCGTCAGCTTGCAACTGCGCCATCTGCGGACGTTCCGCGAAATCGCAATTGAACAGGTCAATAGGGGCCCGCGCAGTGGTAAAACTAAGGTCCAGCGTTCCCGCAATCCAAGCCCCGTAGACGGTAATCCCGGATGGTTGCGTACGAAAATCCTTGCAGCCACCCAAGATCAGATAACGCTGCGATTGCGCGCGGATCAGGACGTGTGGCGCGCGCAAATTCGGTACCGTCAAACCGATCTTCGCCGCGGTCCCTATCTGCGCGCTTTCCAGAAGCAGCACCTCGGCAGGGGTAAGAAAATCGCTCTCGCGAAGCTGCACGACTTGGTCCCACGCGGTGATCAGATGTAGATTTTCGTAACTCATTTTTTGACGCTAGGCGGCAGGGGCAACCGTCGTAATCCCTTTTGGTCTTTTGCAGGGCGGGCAAACCGCGTAGACCGCCTGTCATGCCGATAGAGTACACCAGCCTTGATGCGATCTTGAACCACGGATTTGACACCGTGATCGACGTACGCACCCCTGCGGAGTACGCTGAGGACCATATTCCCAGTGCAATTAACTTGCCTGCCCTAAGCAACGAACAACGCGTCGAGGTCGGTACGACCTATACCCAAATCAGTGCCTTTGATGGTCGCAAAATCGGTGCTGGCATGGTGGTCCGCAATGTGGCCGATCATATCGACGGGCCATTGATGGCAAAAGACGGCGCTTGGCGTCCGCTTGTTTACTGTTGGCGCGGTGGCCAACGGTCGGGTGTGTTTTCGACGTTATTGTCTGAAATCGGCTGGCGCGCAGATACTGTCAAAGGTGGCTACACAACCTTTCGCCGCTTGGTAAAAGCCTGCCTTTATGATGATCCATTGGCGCATCACTTTACCCTGTTGGACGGCTACACGGGCACTGCAAAAACCGAGATTTTGCCACGACTGAAAGCACGCGGCGTGCAAACCATCGATCTTGAAGGGCTTGCCTGCCATCGCGGATCATTGCTGGGAGACATGCCCAGAGGGCAGCCATCGCAAAAAGGGTTTGAAACGGCCCTTGCCATGGCGTTGCGTGAACTGGACCCAAGCCGTCCTGTCGTGGTTGAAGCCGAAAGCAGCAAAATTGGACGCATCGCCATACCGTCGTCGGTTTGGGCCACGATGCTGGCTGCCCCGCGCGTTGTGATTGAGGCGACAACGGCCGCCCGCGCGACCTATCTGGCAACAGCCTACCGAGAGGTCATCGCGGACCCTGCAGTTGTTGCGGTCAAGCTGGAACCCCTGCGCCGCATGCGCGGTCATGCGACAGTGGACCGCTGGATTGCCCTATCGAAAGAAGGCGCTTTGGTCGAGTTGTCTCATTCACTGATGGTTGATCACTATGATCCCGCCTACGCAAAATCGCGCAAAATCGATGAACGCCGCGTGATAGGCGAAGTCAGCGTTGATGCGTTAGATGATGCCGGACAGGAACGTGCCGCAGACGGAATCGTGGCGGCGCTTAAGTCGTTGTGATTGAGAGGCTGTCGTTGATTTGACCAACAATAGCGGCCTGATAGCCTGCTTCGATCAGCGCTTTGACAGCCGCTTTGGCCTGATGGGGAGCAATTGCCGCGAGCAGTCCACCAGCGGTTTGCGGATCGAAAAGTAGATCAAATTGCGGCCCCTCGATTGGGCCTGCGCCTGTGCGATTATCCTCGAACAACGATGACCGGATACCTGCAGCACTCAGTTCCAGTGCGCCATCCATCAGCAGGATTTGATCTAAGTGTAGTTCCGCCCCGACACCCGATGCGTCACAAATACCGCGCAAATGCCCTGCCAAACCAAAACCGGTGATATCTGTCATGGCATGTGCTTTGCTCAAAATCCCCGAAGCGCGCGCCTGATCTTGCACCATCAACTCGAAACAGGCAATGACGTCTGCGCCATCTGCTTTGCCTGCCATCTCAGCCGCCATGATCGTGCCACTGCCAATGGGTTTGGTGATGATCAACGCGTCACCCGCCTTGGCCCCCGCCAGCGTGATTGGCTTGTTGGTCAGACCCGTGACAGTGAACCCGATTGTGAGTTCTTCGCCCAACGACGAATGCCCGCCAATGATTTTCCCGCCAGCTTTGCCAAAGACGTCGCTTGCGGTTGTCATGATCTCGGCCATGGTACGTTCCTGTAGGTCCGAAGACATGCGCGGTAAGATCAGGCTGGCGGTTGCTGCTTGCGGTTTCGCACCCATCGCCCAGATGTCGCCCAGCGCATGCACCGCCGCGATGCGGGTCATTAGCACAGGATCGTGGGTGAACGCGCGCAGATGATCAGTGCTCATGACCTGGCCGGGTTGGATTTCGGCCGCATCATCGCCAAACTTATCCGTCAGGATATTTTGCAGCACGGCACGCCCGACCTTGGCCCCGCAGCCGCCGCACATGGGTTTATCGCCCAGCGCCTCTTTCATGCCCAGCGCTGTCGTGTGCGGCAGCTTTGGCGCATCCATTTCTGGCAGCGCGTCAAACTGATCCATGAATTTGCGGTCGATGTAGTCCTTAAGCTTCCACAGCAGATTGCCCTGCCGTGCTGTTCTGAATTTCTCAGCCAGCGCGGATTTTTTACCAAGCGAAACCAGTTTGAGGTAATCGCGCTGCGGTTTGTAGGGACCCAACTGCCCACCCGAAAGGGCAGCGCGCAGGTTGTCGAATAAAACAGGCGCTTGGCGGACGGCATAAACGCCCGCTTTGGGGCGTGGATTGGCGCTGAGGTGCGCGCAATCTCCCACGGCAAATACGCTGGCATTACTCGATTGTAGGTTGGCATCGACCGTGATGAAGCCTTCGTGCAGGTCCAGACCCGTCCCTGCTATCCAGTCATGCGGCTTTGCTCCAGCCGCCCCAGTGGTGAAATCACTGCGGATCGTGCGTCCGTCGCTCAGCACCACACCTTCGGCGAAAATCTGTGTGACTTCCGCGTCTTCGATGATTTCAATATTGTTGGCGGTCAACGCGGCCAGCATCATGTTGCGCGCTTTGTACCCAAGCGCTGTCAGCACGCGGTTGCGGTCGATCAATTTGACGTTTGGGTTTTTGTCACGCAATGCGTGGGCCATCGCCATTGCCAGCTCTGCACCAGCAACACCGCCGCCAATGATTGCGATCTGTGGATTCTGCGCAGCAGTGCGAAACGCGTCCCAGCGCGATGCAAATGCACCCAGTGGTTTGGCCGGAACCGAGTGCACTGTGAACCCCGGTAGGTCTGGCATTGCAGAGGTGATTCCGACATCAACCGCCAACACATCATAGGCAATCGGTGGACGGCCAGCGACGGTGACGGTCTTGGCCGCTATATCGATCCTTGTGGCGTATCCATTGATGATCCGCGCACCAGCAAAGCGGGCGAGTTTAACCAGATCAATGTCTAATTCGGCCCGCGTATAGTGTCCGGCTACAAAGCCCGGCAGCATCCCTGAATAAGGGGCGGTCGGTCCGGGGTTAATCACGGTCACACGGACACCCGGTAGCGGGATCATACCCCATTTGCGCAGCACCAGCGCATGGGTATGACCACCGCCAATCAGCACAAGGTCACGGGTAAGGGGAAGCGTATTCATAGAGTTGTTCTAACGGGCAGTGCGCTATGGGGAAAGCCATTGACCCTTCCAATAACGGTCACGTGAAAAACTGGCGCGGCGATGGTCTGCGCCCAGATGCACCGAGTCGATGTGAACGACCGTGCAGGTCAAGACCGCAAAGGTCGCCGGATCAGGATGTTTGACGTAGTCGAGGCCAGCTTCAATCGGCGCACCCGGTGGGGGTGTGACGCCATATGACTGCTGTGCATGATCGGGGATTTTGTGCCAAAGCGCGCGGACCACATCGCCGAACCGGATCGCAACCTCAGTTTGCATACGGATTTGCAGGTCTTGGTCTGCATCCCAAATGTGCAACGCCGCGCGCGGGTTTGCTTGCAGACTTTTGATCTTGTCGGAATATAGGTCGGTATGCACCGTGACGGTTTCCGCCGTTGGATCAACGCCGCGCAGAACAACTGTTCGCGCTTCTGGCCAGCCGCTTGGGCTGGTGGTCGCAAACGTCGGTCTGCGCGCCACATGACTGGCATTCGCCACGCCAAGGGCAAGCGTGTCCCACACCCGTTTCAGCGTGCCTTCGGTTGTCTCGAACCAGTCACTCATACCCTGTCATCTCCAAATAGCCGATGCCTGTGTGGGTACCCGTGACCGTTACCTGCCCTTCCCAGTAAGGCACAGAGGTCGCCATCCATGCGTCTTCATTGATCGCCAAGACCGTCACATCGACGCCTTTACTTGGCAATGTCACCTGCCAGCGCGTCGGCACATCAGCATCGTTTGTGGCAAGCGGTGTCGCGGTCAAAGACCCATCTGTATAGGGCGTCGTCGTCCCATCTGCAGCGATCCAAGTGGCTGACGCAAAATGCGCCCCATCGGTTTGCTGCAAGCGAAAGCCCATCAGTTTGCCCCCTTGATCAAAGGACAGCGAAAACCAGTCCCACCCTGTTTGATTGTCCGCCAGGGGCTGTGACGACCATTCGCGGTCCAGCCACGCGTTTCCTGTGACAGCCACATCACCTTCGGGCAACCGCAGCACGCCTGCGATTTCAAAGAACGGTTGCGAGTAATAATATGACGCTTGCCCTGTAGCGGATTTGACAGAATACCCGTCCGCTCCGTGGAAAACAAGCGGCCCTTGGGCGGTCAGGTCCATGTCATAAGAAAAATCAGTGCCACTGGCGGTCATCCGCAGGGTGGTCCAATCACCCGTGAGCGACCAATCATCAATCCATGCCTCAAACGGATCGGACACCACACCCGCTTGCCCGATCCCGCCGCGGGCCAAGCGTTCGCTGACGTAGTGGTCAGTCTGCGTCGTCACCGCAGCATGCCCCATCCAAAGTTGTGGCGCAGTCCATCCATCGCCTGCCTCTGGCGCAAGGGCCGAACGGAAGAGCGTCCATTGCAACTCGTAAGGCGCGCCATCTGCGTCCTCAAGATTGGCGGTCAGGTACCACAATTCAATGCGGTAGTCATTGTGGGGGCCATGATCGGTGGGGAACGAAAACGTCGGGTTCGGTTGCGGTACCGAAAAACCGTCAGCTTGGATGCCTAAGCCCGCAAACCCTTGGGCCATTGCTGACATCGGTAACCAGCATAAAAGGAATAGGGCTTTACCGCTCATTGGAAAACACCTTGAGCAAATCTGCAGGTGGTGTGCGTGCCAACCTGCGGGCGGGCCATAGTGCCGCCAACCCAGCAGCGAGCAATGCAAACACCGCCAAACGCGCGTAATCGACAGGGAATAGATACATCGGCAAGCGCCAACCGAATGCTGCCACATTAACGACCGCCAGCAAGGCCCATGCGAGTGCCAAACCAAGCGGCAAAGCGACCAATGCGGTCAATAACGCTAACATCACTGCGCGCAACAATTCCAAGCGCCCCAACTGGCTACGCGTCATGCCCATCGCCCATGCGGGGGCCAGCTGCGGGACACGCATGCTGGCCAGTGTCAGCAAGCTCATCAATATCGCAAAACCTGCGACGGCAAGGGTGAGAATATTGAGGGCAGTAGTCACTGTGAACGTCCGCTCGAAGATGGCCAGCGAGACGGCTTTGATGCTGGCTTGATCCACGGTTTGGGTCGCAGGGATGCCCGTTTGTGTTTCCAGATCGGCCACAAATTCCGCTACGTCAGCAGGCGGCATGCGCAGCCCAAAATTTTGCGGTGCGATGTCAGGGTATAGGGCGGCGAAAACCGTCTCTGCTACGACAACTTGCCCAACGGGGTTGCCGTAGTCGCCGTAGACACCAGCGACAGCAAAAGAAACATCTTGCAAGACAACCGTGTCGCCTACGACCAGCTTCGTGCGGCGCGAAAGCTGTTCGTTTATCAAAACGGTCTCGCCTGCGAATGTCGTATCCCATGCCCCGTCCGCGTTTTGCAGAAACACCCAGAAATCGCGGTATGTCGCATGATCACGCGCGCCGAACACTTCCGCCGGTTGACCTGCGACTTGGGTGTCCGCACTTTGGATCGGCAGGATCGCGTCGACACGGTTCGCTGCGTAATCCTGCAAGGCAACCGATTGTGCGGCATCGCTTGTGCGCACATAGAGTTCTGATGCGAGGCGTTGATCTAGAAAATCCGCAAAGGTAACACGAAAGCTCGACACCATCGTCGACACCCCCACATTCGCGGCCATCGCCAACAACAGCGCCATCAAAGCAAGCGATAATCCGGGCAATTGTTGGCGCGTATCGGCCCAAAACCACTGTGCTGTGACTGATCGGGCGGTGCGGTTCATCGCAGCCAAAACTCCGCTTAGGATGATTGGCAAGGCTAGCGCTGCACCTATCAACAGCGTCGCCAGCAGCGCAAAGCCACCGATCAGCCCATCTGCGGTAAACACCAGCACGGCACAGACAGCCAAAAGGGCCGCAGCGATTGCGCCTTGCACCTTTGCCCGCTGCCCTGCCGCCATCGCCAAAGCGCGCGGTTGCGCGGCGGCCAGCAGCGGCATTCTTGTCATCTGATACAGCGCGCCACTTGCTGCGATTGCTGTGCCGCCCAGCGCAATTGCAAGGCCTGACAGCCACCAAGACGGGCGCAATTGCAGCGTGCCTGAAACATCCGCCCCGTAAAGACCGCGCAAGGTAGCCGCCACATCTGGCAACAGCAGTGCAGCAATCACGTAGCCCAATGCCACGCCAATAATCCCCGCAATCAGGCCAAAGATCATCAATTCTGCCGCCATAAGAATGATCAATCGCCGCAGCGGCATGCCCAGCGCGCGCATTGTGCGCACGACGGGTCTGCATTGTTCAAACGCCAATCCGATTGCACCGTTAACGATAAAAATACCAACCGCGAAAGACAGCAAACCAAAGGCTGTCAGGTTCAAATGGAAACTATCCGTCAGCCGTGCGACATCGCTGCCGCCTTGGGCGGGTTGCAGCAACAAATCAGGTGCGATCTGTGCCAAATCGGGACGACCAAGCGGTTGGCGCGGAAGCACAATCAAGCTGCCGATTTGCCCCTCTTTGCCCAACAAGCGTTGCGCTACTCCGATGTCGGTAATCGCGGCACCTGGTGCCGTCTCAGCAGCAATGATCACGTCAAGGTCCGGCAGTTGCGCCGCTGTTTCGGCATTCGCAAAAAGTTGGCCCTGACCCGTCAGGAAACCGCCAATGTCAGCGCCCTGTGCTGGTGTGACAGGCCCAATGCCAGCAGGCGCTGTCAGCGGCTCCACCCCCACAATCCGCACGCTGTCCAAGCGTCCTTGAACCACCGGACTCACTAGCCAACCCGCGCGGCGCAGCGCGATATAGGTCTCTTGTGCCATCGGTTGCCCGTCGCGGCGCACGAGGCGGTCATACTGCCCCTCGCCTAAGGTAGCTGCGGCAGCGTCATAACTTGCGCGCGCTTCGGCGTTCACAGCCTGCACGCCCGACCACAATGCAGTTGCAAGCGCCAAGCCCGCAAGCAGTGTGAACAACTGCACAGGGTTACGCCACCAATGAGATAGCAGCGCCTGAAGGGCGGCTTTGGTCATGCGACTTGGCCCGCGCTCAGATGCAAGCGCCGCGACATGCGCCCTGCGAGCGCGGCGGAATGTGTGACCATCAATAGGCCTGCGCCCGCCTCCGACACCAGTTCCAGCATCAGGTCCATGACGGTGGCGGCAGTTGCTTCGTCCAGATTACCTGTGGGTTCATCGGCCAAAACCAAGCGGGGTTTGGGGGCAAGGGTCCGCGCAATGGCGACCCTTTGTTGTTGCCCACCTGATAATTGTTCAGGGTATTTGTTTAGATGTGGCCCAAGGCCCATACGATCGGCCAGCTCCGACGCCCATTTGGGATCATCCTGCCCCGACAGCCGCGCTTGAAAGGCGATGTTGTCAGCGACCTTCAGACTTGGGATCAGATTGAACTGCTGGAACACCACACCCACAGTGCCACGGCGCAATGCGGCGCGACCGTTGTCGTCGAGGGCTGCGATATCTTGGCCTTGCAACCAAATCTGCCCGCAATCTGGCGCATCAAGGCCACCGATCAGGTGCAGCAGCGTACTCTTTCCACTACCCGATTCACCCGTCAACGCCAGCGTGTCACCGGCTTCTAGCGTCAGATCAATTCCGCAAAGCACCTCAAACGGGCCGTCCGCGGTTTCATAAGTCTTGTGAATGTCTTGCACCGATAGCAGCATGGGTCCTCGCCTTTGGACTAAAGGTAACGCAGTCTGCAGTGAAGGAAACGCCTGACGCGCGCAGATTTCTATGCCATCACGTTTTGCTGGCAAAAGCCGGCCTGTGATATAGCAATGACATGAAACTGACAGACAAGAGGCAGACATGAAAGAGATCGTTATTTTGGGCGGTGCGCGCACCGCAATCGGGGCATTTGGCGGATCGCTTGCAGGCACTTCGCCGATCGAGTTGGGCACCGTCGTGACCAAGGCAGCCCTCGCGCGGTCTGGTGTTGAAGGTGCGCAGATTGGTACTGTGGCATTTGGCCATGTCATCAATACTGAACCCAAAGACATGTATGTCAGCCGCGTTGCTGCTATGAATGCGGGCATCCCTGACACCACACCTGCGATGAACGTGAACCGGCTGTGCGGGTCTGGCGTGCAGGCGATCGTTTCGGTTCTGCAATCGCTGACGCTAGGCGATGCCGATTTCGGTTTGGCAGGCGGTACAGAAAACATGAGCCGTTCGCCCTTTATCAATTCAGACCAGCGCTGGGGCGCCAAGATGGGCGATGTTGTCACGCGCGACATGATGCTGGGCGCGTTGAATTGCCCCTTCGGCACGGGACATATGGGTGTCACTGCTGAAAACGTCGCAGCCGAACATGGTATTACCCGCGCAGACCAAGACGCCTTTGCCCTGCAAAGTCAGGAGCGCGCGGCGGCGGCGATGCAGGCGGGTTATTTCGACAGCCAGATCGTGCCTGTCTCTGTCAAACAGCGCCGTGAGATGGTGGGTTTTGCCAAGGACGAGCATCCAAAAGCGACCACGTTAGAGACCCTTTCAGGTTTGCGACCTGTGTTCCAAAAGGATGGATCTGTGACGGCCGGCAATGCCTCTGGCCTGAATGACGGTGCGGCGGCTATGGTTTTGGCCACGGCTGAGGCTGCGGAAAAGGCGGGACTGACGCCGAAGTTCCGCGTGCTTGGTTATGCCCATGCCGGTGTGCGCCCCGAGGTGATGGGCATTGGCCCCGTCCCAGCGGTGCGCAAGTTGCAGGAAAAAACGGGACTATCGGCGGCTGATTTCGACGTGATCGAAAGCAACGAGGCGTTTGCATCGCAAGCGCTTGCCGTCACAAAGGAACTTGGCTTTGATTCGGCACGCGTGAACCCGAACGGCGGGGCGATTGCGCTGGGCCATCCGGTCGGCGCAACAGGCGCGATCATCACGATCAAGGCGATGTTCGAACTAGAGCGCACAGGCGGCAAGCGCGGGTTGATCACGATGTGTATCGGTGGCGGTCAAGGCATCGCACTGGCGATTGAGCGTATCTAACTTGCAGCGGGCGGGCGCGCATGTTTGAAATGGGCGCCTTTGTCGATTTAAAAGCCATGTCTATTGCCTGACCGCCCCACCCTGCGCCACGTTGTTTTCTTCAGC